>JAIXKU010000293.1 GCA_026936045.1 Flavobacteriales bacterium | reverse complement strand
GAGGTGATCATTGGCTGTTTTTAAATCTTCTTTGCGCAAATACATCATGTGTCCGCTACGATAACCTTCCCATTGCATCCTGTCATTCAGCCTGCCCGAAGGATCCATTTGCCAAAGATTATATTTTGCATTAAAATAATCGCAGGCGCCGTCATAATAACCGGATTGTACCATCAGATGCAAAAACGGGTTGGTAGCCATTGCCTGTCGCAGGTTTTCTCCGGTGCGGTCATTGGTATTGTCCCAGGGATAAACACTGCCAAAAACATTATAAGGCAAATCGGTTTTGTAACCCAATTCATCCCTCAGATACATGTTAATAGGGGGCGTAAAAGCGTGTAACCAAGAGGTAAGTTCAGCATTATAGTCAGGGCGTTCTCCGGCGGCTCTTTTATCTATTCCCTTGTACCTACTATCGAGGCGACCAATGGTGAAGCCCTGATCGCGCAGGAGTTCTTTCCAAAACAACCCGAGAGATACATCCAGATTGTTTTGCAGAATGAGTTGTTCATTCAGACCGGAATATCTGGCCATTTGAGCTGCGATACTTTTTCGGGTAGCCTCATCAAGTAAGCCGCCTTTATTAAGTGCAGGAATCAGCTGGTTCATGGTAAAGTTTTCTACCTCCGGCAAAAAGTCGATAAGGTTTTTTTGCTGAAGATCAGCAGGAAGTTTCTTATGATACCATGCGGTAGCTGCAAAATAGGGCAACCTGAGCGCTGCACCGGTAGCTGCTCCTCTTTCGATACCGAGAGTGGTAGGCGATACCAAAATCACTCCGTTCAAGTACATCCAGTGCGCCTCCTGTAGCTCAAGCGCCAGGCCCGAAACCCGCGTGGTGCCGTAGCTTTCGCCAATCAGGTACTTGGGCGAAGCCCAACGACCATACCGGGTGATGAAAGTATTTATCCAATTGCCAAGGTATTTGATATCGGCATTTACGCCAAAGAATTTGGTTTTGGGTGTTTCTTTCCCAACAATCCGGGAGTAACCGGTATTGACAGGGTCAACATACACAATATCAGCCACATCCAGAATGGAATTAGGGTTTTCTTTGTAGCCATAGGGCTGCACCGGATAGCCTTCGTCATCAATGTTCAATAATACCGGGCCGGTGTAGCCAATATGCATCCATACAGAAGCGGTACCCGGGCCGCCGTTGAACGAAATAATTATTGGCCGTCTGCTTTTGTCGCGCACATCGGTTCTTTCGTAATACGTATAAAACAAACCGGCTATCGCCTTACCGTCTTCATCCCACACGGGTATAGTACCTGCCAGTGCCTTGTAAGGAACAGGCTGGCCTTTAATACTTACTGTGTGATTGGTAACAACCGAGGCTTCGGGATTGAAAACCAGATCGACAGAAGACTTCTTTTCTTCCTTCGCGGGCACTTCGGGCTTAGATGATGCAGCCGGAGGTTGCGCCTGAACCCAACTTGTAGCAAGAAGGATAATTAGCAAAGTGGTTTTTTGCATAAATGGTATTTTGTTGATTGTACTTCAAACCTAAAAAAAAGTTTGAAATATCCATCATTTATTTTTTACAGCTTTATTCCTTAATTTAGGAATCATTAGTAAAATATTGCAAGCATAAATATCTTGCCAAGCATTATCAGTAACACAATTTGAATACAAAACCCATTTTACCGAAACGTATTTTTGCTGAAAGCTAAATAATTTACCCCAAAAAACTACTTCAATACTCCTAATTCCTTACCAATTTTTGTAAATGCAGCAATGGCTTTGGCTAAATGGTGTTGCTCATGTGCAGCGCTCAGTTGCACACGAATGCGCGCCTGACCTTTTGGCACCACCGGAAAGAAGAAACCAATTACATAAACGCCTTCTTCTAATAATCTGGCTGCAAAATCGGCTGCCAGCACAGCATCATAAAGCATGATAGGCACAATGGGGTGGTCGCCGGGTTTAATATCGAAACCCGAAGCAGTCATTTTTTCACGGAAATATTTGGTATTAAATTCTAATTTATCCTTCAGATGTGTAGATACCGAAAGCATATCTAACACCGCAATGGAGCCACCCACTATAGATGGAGCCAGAGTATTGCTAAACAAATATGGCCTTGATTTCTGCCGAAGCATATCAATAATTTCTTTGCGACCTGATGTAAAACCACCCGATGCGCCACCCAGCGCTTTGCCGAGCGTACCGGTTATGATGTCTATCTTACCCATCACACCACGATATTCGTGGGTTCCTCTTCCTGTTTTGCCAAGGAATCCTGATGAATGACATTCGTCTATCATAATAACGGCATCATATTTCTCGGCGAGGTCCACAATTTTATCCAACTGTGCAATGGTGCCGTCCATACTGAAAGAGCCATCGGTAACAATGATGCGGCTTCTGGCCGAGGCTGCTTCTTTTAGCTTAGCCTCCAGATCGACCATGTTATTGTGTTCATAACGATAGCGCTGTGCCTTACAAAGCCTTACAC
>JAIXKU010000008.1 GCA_026936045.1 Flavobacteriales bacterium | reverse complement strand
GAGTATTACAGAGTACACACGGATTTGGTGTGCGACCGGCCATGTACTCGTCAATGAAGTTTTTTACAATAAAATCGCCAAATTCTTCACGTAAATCAATAATATAATGCGGAAACCCTTTGTCAACAGCAAGTGCACGTGCATCATTGATGTCATCCAAACTACAACATCCGGTTGTTTTGCGCTGGCCTCCTGAATCGGCATAATCCCATGTCTTCATGGTGATACCAATAACTTCGTAACCTTGCTCATGCAATAATAGAGCAGCAACAGAACTATCAATTCCGCCACTCATGGCAACTAATACTCTGGGTTTCTTCTGCATGATTTCAGTGAAGAATAAACAAATGAAAATTGATTAGGTTGTAAAGATATGGAATTAAAGCGCCGGCCTTTTATTTATTTTGGCGCAAGATCTTCGTATCCACCTTGATATATAATGCTTTCGGGGAATACTTCTTTGATGTCTCCGTTTATTTTTTTCTTTCGGTCGTCGGGATGCATAATGCCGTTATTATAGCGATACGTGTCTTTTACTTTCCCGTTTTCTTCGTATATCGTAAATGTGCCTTCGCGCAGGCCTCGTTTATAAAGGCCTTCTAACATTTTTTTTGTATTGGGATGGTAGTAAATAATCTTCCCATCCAACGTATCATTCTTATAAGTGCCGTCAACTTTCAGTACCCCATTTTCAAAATATTGTTTCCAAATACCCTCTTTCTTTCCTCTAACATATGCTATTTGCTCAAAGAGCTTACCACTTCGGTAATATGTTTTCATCAGACCGTCTAAAAGGCTGTTTTTGTATGTTTCCTCACGAAGCTTAGTGCTATCTGTTGCATAATAATACCATGTGCCTTCTTTCTTGGCTTTTACATAAATGCCTTCAGCTGTTTTCATCCCATTGGGGTCAAACATTTTCATATTGGTGGTGATGCCGTCTGTTAAATATTCGACTTCCATAAATACTTCGCCTGTTTCATAATAAAAATGCCAAATACCCACGCGTTTACCGTTTTTATATACGCCTTTTGATTTGAGGATGGTATCTTGATAGTATTCTTTCCATTCCCCTTGCTTCTGACCCTTGCTGTCCTTTTGATTAATCTGTGCTGACAGATGTAATGAGAAGTAGAGGAAAATGGATAATGCAATCAGTTTTCTCATAGTCGAAACAATAGATACAAATGTAAACAATAAAAGATGCAATTTTAGTATATCCATTCTTATGAGTAGATAAAAAAAAAGCTCCACAAAGGAGCTTTTTATGAAAAAATAATAAGATCTAAATAACCTCAGGGATTACAGAAACATACGATTTCTCATTTTTCCCTTTCTTGAATTGTACCAATCCATTGGTTAATGCAAATAAGGTATGATCTTTACCCATACCTACATTTAAACCGGGATAATGTTTTGTTCCACGTTGACGAACAAGAATATTTCCGGCAATGGCTTGTTGACCACCGTATATTTTTACACCAAGTCGCTTACTTTCCGATTCACGACCGTTTTTTGAACTACCGACACCTTTTTTGTGAGCCATGATATAAGAGTTTTAAAGATTATTTAGCAGAGATATTTTCAATTTGAATCTTGGTCAGATATTGTCTATGACCATTTAACTTCTGGTATCCTTTACGGCGCTTTTTCTTGAAAACAAGCACTTTATCTCCCTTTAGATGGGTCAAAATGCGAGCATTCACTTTTGCACCTTCTATACTTGGAGAACCAACTGTTACCTTACCGTCCTGATTAATCAGTAATACACGGTTAAATTCTACTTTGCCACCTTCCTTGCCTTCAAGACGATGAACGTGTATTTCCTGATTCTTTTCAACTTTGAATTGTTGTCCTGCGATATCAATAATTGCGTACATGATTTTTACTTTTTTCCTGTTTAGGGAGGGCAAAGATATATAATATAAATCGAAATTACAACCTCAAACTTATTTATTTTGCTTTTTCTCTCTCTGTAATTGATTAATCTATATTTGAAGCTAAGTTGCTGATTTTATTTGAAAATGAAGATAATACATAGACTTTTCATACTCGTTTGGGCGTTTTTCGCCCCTGTCTTGTATGCTCAACTGCGTATTTGCAGCTGGAATATTGCGAACCTCGGGAAGTCCAAAACAATTGAGAATCTGAAATATATAGTTAAAAAGATTCGACCTTATGATATTATAGCTATTCAGGAGCTTAGCACCGGTTTAGAGGGTGACAAGACGATTATTCGTATAGATAGTTTATTGAAAGCATCCGGAGGCAAATGGGATTATAGGATAAGCGATCCCACGCAAGGTGCCGGAACAGAGCGCTACGTATTCTTTTGGAATATGAAAAGAGTAAAATTAATCTCGGAACCGACATTGATACAGTCTTTGGTTGATAGTATTGATAGAGAGCCTTTTATGTCTGTGTATATTTATAAAAGAGATACATTTAATTTCTTAAATTTTCATGCCGTACCTACAGCCAAAAAACCGGCTAAGGAAATAATTCAGCTTTATGGGTATGTTTTGTCAATGACTCAGCACAGATGGATCTGTATGGGTGATTTTAATCTGACCTTTGCGGATAAAGCCTATCAATCATGGATAGATTTAAGTTATTTGGATGCCGTTAACAATCTGAAAACTTCATTAAAAATTGAAGAAAAAGAAGGAGAGAGGTTTGCCAATAGCTATGATCATATCTTGTATCAAACGGATAAAACCAGATTGTTGAAGGGTGGCATTGTGGATATCACCCTTGATTTTACGAATCTAAGAGAATGTAGAAAGATATCTGATCACGTGCCGGTATTTGCTATTGTTAAAGCTATCAGATAAAAGATTATAGGTTTCTGAACCAATAGCCCGAATCTTTGATGGAGCGCTGTTGCGTTGTATAATCTACATGGATTAAGCCAAAACGAGGCTTGTACCCTTCAGCCCATTCAAAATTATCCATTAAGCTCCAAACAAAATATCCATCTACCGGCATACCTTCATTTTTAGCTCTTAGTACTTGTTGGAGATATTTTTTAAAGAATGTTATGCGTTGTTCATCATGTACACGCCCATTTTCAATATGATCGGGAAAGGCAGTACCATTCTCTGTTATAATAATCTTTTTTATACCCGAATAGGCAGCTACTTTGGCAATTACCTCATAAATACCTTCCGGATAAACTTCCCATCCCATATCTGTCAATTCTGCTTTATCGGTAATTAGCTTTTGTGGTTTAACCTGATTTGCCCACATGATGGGTGGAAATAAACTGAATTTGGATACAATGCGGAAATAGTTTTGAATGCCATGAAAATCAAAATCAAACTTCATCCTTTCTTCATCACCCGGCTTCATGATTTTATCCATTGTTTTTAAATAGGGAAATGTATCTTTGGGATAACCCAATCCTAAACAAGGTTCGATAAACAAGCGATTAAACAAGGCATCCATTCGAAGAGCAGCTTCCACATGTTTCTTTTGTTGTGTTTTAGGGTGGATGGAGCTGAGTGAAAAGGTAGTGCCAATTTGTCCATCCGGTACATTGCTTCGCAATATTCTTCCTCCATCAGCCTGACAAATAACTGTATGGTGCACAGCTTTTTTAAAAAGACCTATGTCTTTCTTACCGGGTGCGTGTGTGCCGGCTAAATAGCCTAAACCTGTAAATGCCATTGGTTCGTTAAACACCATCCAATTTTTTACTTTGTCGCCGTATTGTTTTGAAACGGTATCTGCATAGTCGGCGAAATAGCCTATAATATCGCGATTGGCCCATCCACCTTTATCTTCCAATGCTTGTGGCAAATCCCAATGATAAAGCGTTATCCATGGCTCAATGCCTTTCTCCAGGCAGGTATCAATGACGCGATGGTAAAAATCAAGCCCTTTTTGATTGATGCTGCCTGAGCCTTGAGGGAAAATCCGACTCCAGCTTAAAGAAAATCGAAATACCTGCATGTTGATTTGTCGGACTAATTCAATATCATCACGGTAACGATGATAAAAATCGCAGGCTATATCTCCATTTTCATTGTTATGTATTTTCCCTTTTTTATGAGAGAATCTATCCCAAATAGATTCGCCTTTTCCGTCTATATTCCAAGCGCCTTCAATTTGATAAGAAGCTGTTGCTACACCCCATTTAAAACGATCACCAAAATCACGTTTTGAGAAATCCTGAATGGATAAGCTTTGATATAAAGCATGAAGCTGTGGCGAAATGCTCAGTCCGACAGCGCCAAGAGATAATTGCTTGATAAGGTCTCTGCGATTCATTATTAAAAAAGATAATAAAGTGTTATAAATGGCTCAAATATCTAAATTCTACCCATTAATTGTATTTTTGTTATCAAATCAAATGATTCATGCAGAGCGAAACGAAGTCAAAAAATACCCTTATTACCATTTTAGCACTGTTATTATTAGCGTCTATTGGCGGTAATATTTTTCAATTCTTTCAGAATAGACAGATTTTGGTGCAAAAAGAATATATTACAGAACAAGTTGATTCAATTTCTTATCGTAAGCAGGAATTGGAAATGGAGTTTTCTAAAGCAGTAGAAGATTTGGATCAATATAAAGGCCGTTCGGCAGAATTAGATTCATTGCTTGCAGAGGCTTATACGAAGTTAGAAGATCAGCGTAAACAAATTGCCCGATTGATTGAAACAAAGCAGGATTACCAAGTTTTGCAACAGCGTTATGCCGAGTTGAGAAAAACAGCGGATATGTATTTGCAGGAAATAGAAAAGCTCAACGCCGAGAATAAGCAACTGAAATATGAGAATACGGAACTCTCTGTTGCATTAAAGCAAACAAATGAGGTTAACAAAAATTTAAAAGGCAAAGTTGACGTAGCTTCCAAACTCAAGTTAAGTCAGATCTCTACACGGGCATATAATGTAAAAGCTTCAGGAAAAGAAAAGGAAACAGATAAAGCTAACAAGACGGAGCGACTTACAGTTAATATAGTGGTTGATGAGAATGCGTTGGCTTCAACTGGAAATAAGACGGTGTATCTTCGTGTTTTGAGCCCAGACGGCTATGTCCTTGGCGACGTGAGTCAGGGTGTAAGAAAATTTACGACAGAAAATGGAGCAGAGTTGCCTTACTCACGTAGTGTATCCATTAATTACGATGGCTCAAAACTGTCCAAAATCATTACATGGGATCAGGATGCTTTTACTAAAGGCGTTTATCACGTTGAAATATATATTGATAATACTTTGGCCGGTACAGACAAAATCACATTATATTGATGGTTAACAGAATTTCTATCTCTATATGTATTTGTTCGGCTTTCTTAATGATGGTAGCATGCGGAAATAGGAAATCGCAAGAAAAAGTTCCGGATGATTTAATCCAGCCCGATCAAATGCAAGCAATATTACTAGATGTGCATCTAGCCAAAGGCGCTAAAATGAATGGTCTGTTACCCGGAAACTTGGCAGAACATCCAGATAGCTTACTCTTGACTATATCGGATGCCCATCATACAGATACCACTACATTTAAAAAAAGTTATGCTTATTATACGAATAATCCGAGTTTGTTTTCTGATATCTATGATAATGTGATTAACGCATTAAAGCGTGAATAAATAAGAATAATTTAATCTATGCCTTTTATATTAGAGTGATGAGTCTTTAATTCTTTCAGGGCAATCTATTGAATGATCTTGGAGAAAAGGAAAAGATACGAAATAAAAGCTTGATTGGCAATGGCAATTTTGCTTTAGATAATATATTCTTTAATGCCGTAAATATGAGGAAGTAGATTATTCTATATCTTTTAATGTTTGCTCTACTTCCTCTTGTGTTTGCCTGAGCTTCTGTCTGCAATAGGTAATAAGCTCAGATGCCCTCTTGGATTTTTCGGCTAGCTCATCAACTGTAATGTACCCTTCTTCTAGCTGTTTGACTATTTCCTCCAGCTCTTGTAGAGAGCGTGTGTAAGATTCATTTATCTGACTCATTTGGTTGTGTTTTTGTTATAATACTAATTATTTGTCCAGAGAGAAGGGTGGTCTTAATTGTATCACCTTCCTTTGTTCCTTCAGAATTTAATAATGACTTCCCATTAAAGGTCGTAATACTGTATCCTCGCTTTAATGTTTGCTCGGGTGAGAGAATCTGTAATTTTTCATTTAGCATATCTAGATGTTTGAGAACTGCTTTTAATAATGAGCTTTCTGCCAGCTTAATTCTTCTTGGGATTGTTTCATTTATCTGAATACATTGTAACGCCATTTTCTGATTAGTAGCTTGCTTCATCTTTGCAATTATTTTGTGAACGGTTGTTTGATGAAAATGTACTTTTTCTATGCAACTCACTTGAAGTCGCCCGCTTAATCGCGCTAGTTTATATATGTTTTGCTCTAGCATACGACTCGCATAGTCAAATATGTCTTGGCTGATAGCCAAGATATGTTCCTCTAATGTTCGAAATGCATCAATGAGGAAATACCCGACCTCAGTTGGGGTAATAAAGTTTTTGTTGGCCACTTGCTCGCTCACGGTAAGATTTGTAGAGTGGCCGATACCGGCTGCTATTGGTATTGGAAACGTAGCTATGCGGGAAGCCAATTTGTAATCATCAAAGCAAGAGAGACCAACATCACCACCGCCACCTCGAATGATAAGCACTAGATCAAACTCTGATTGACGACGTTCGATATTCTGTAGCTGCCCCAATATAGAGGCTATAGCCGTATCTCCCTGCAATAATGCGGGGAAAAGAGAGGTGATAAATACATATTTGTATTCATTGCCTTCCAATACATCCATTACGTCGCGGTACCCTTTACTTGTTTCTACAGATATAATTGCCAGGCGCTTAGGCAATACAGGAAGAGGTAAGTTTCTGTTTCGATCAAAGAGGCCTTCGTCTTTAAGCTTCTGAATGCAGGCATTTTTTTGACGAGCTAGTTCACCCAGCGTAAAGTTGGGATCAATCTCACGAATATGTAACTTTAATCCATTAATAGGATGGTATTCGACGCCGGCTTTAAAAAGAATAGTAATGCCGTCTTTTAGATTTTCACCTGTCGTATTTATAAAAGATTTGTCAATCTTTAAATAGTCATCACGCCAAATCATACCATCTATTCGGGCTACGATTTTTTCATCACGTTTTTCTAATAATTCTGGATAACAATGACCACTTTTAGGGAAATAATTCAGCTTATATAATTCGGCTTTTATCCAATATTCAGATGTATATGCTTTGGAAATAATAGATTTTAAAGATTGTGATAGTTCTTCTAGAGTATGATATTTGAATGTCGGTGCATAAGTCATCGCCTCTTTAACTTGAGCCATTTATCTGATACGATCAACAGATCGAACCAATGCTTCATCCTTAAGAATAGCCTTACGAGCCATAAAAGTCCAGACAACAGAAACTAATGGGAATATTAAACTCAATGGATGGGCCTGCTTGGTGATTTCGCCTATAGTAATTGGATAGGTTGACATAAGCCAGCCGATAGACAATATGATAATAAACAGTTGAAATGCCATTAAGCCCCAACACAAATGCGCTTGTTTTCGACGATTCTTAAATGAAAATAGAATAAAGAAGGTAAACAGAATGGATAAGATAACAGGTACAAGAATCAATACAGGAGATAAGGTGGTTTCAGCCGGTAACTCTGTTTTTTGTATAACTTGTGTAAAGGCAAAAACTTGATGTATGATACCCGGCATCTCTATGGAGAATATGGGCAAAAATGACATTAATAATATGGATATGGCAGACATTAATAAGTAAAGAGACTGAATGCGCTGTAACATAAGTATTATTTTGATTACAATGATACTATTTTCCTTTCAGATAGATAAATGCATCTCGTCTTCAAAAAAAAATTAAAAAGATTTTGATGTTTCAAATTATTTATTCGTATCATTGTCTTGTATTTGGTTCTTCAATAAGATACTTATCCGTATCAAACCATCACAAAATCTTAATAGCACAACAATCATTAATGTAATTTCTATTTCATGTACGATGTTAACGCACTTAGGGAAAAACTATTGTCTGAATTGAAGGAAATAGCTAAAGCACTTCACATTCCCAAGTATCATTTAATGAAGAAAGATGAGTTGATTCAAGCCATCTCTAGTGGACAGTCTTCTCCTGACGAGAGTTCAGAAACACCAACACAGACTGCTGAGCAGGACGATACATCATTGGCATCAACGCATGACTTATTTACAGAAAATTCCGCTCCTGTAAAAGAACATTCTCATTCTGACGAACAGGATGCAAAACACAAACGTAAGCGTGTACGCATCAATCCAACATCTTCTACACATGTTCCACCTCCACGTGTGGTGGATACGGAGATAATTCAATCAGAGGAAGCTGAAGATATGGACACCTCTGAAGAGATAATAGAGGAGAGCGTTGCAGAGACAAATACACATACACATGTTGATACTGATGAGGTCGTAATGACAGAGCAGGTTGCTACAGAAGAAATTCAACCAGCTCAGCCACCTGCCCAGCAAACGACAGGCGGTAATTACAGAAAGTATCATGATTTCTACAGCTTTGAAGGATTGGTTGAGAGCGAGGGTGTTTTAGAAATTATGCCTGATGGATATGGCTTTCTGCGTAGCTCAGATTATAATTATCTGAGCTCTCCCGATGATATTTATGTTTCACAATCACAAATAAAACTGTTTGGCCTGAAAACAGGCGATACTGTCGTTGGCACAATTAGACCACCCAAAGAAGGTGAAAAGTATTTCCCTTTAATTAAAGTAAAAGGGATCAATGGCTTCACACCTGAAGAGATTAGAGATAGGGTGCCTTTTGATTATTTAACGCCATTATTCCCGTATGAAAAAATTGATTTGGTTGGAAAAGCACCTAAACAGGCACTCTCACTTCGTATCATGGACTTGTTTACACCTATTGGAAAAGGACAGCGCGGCTTGATAGTCGCACAGCCTAAAACCGGTAAAACAGTCTTGTTGAAAGAAGTTGCCAATGCGATTGCAGCCAATCATCCGGAGATTTATTTGATTATTCTGCTCATAGATGAACGCCCGGAGGAAGTAACGGATATGGCACGCAGCGTTAAAGCAGAGGTGGTGGCTTCTACTTTTGATGAACCTGCTGATAGGCATGTGAAAATAGCAAATCTTGTGCTTGAAAAAGCGAAACGCCTGACTGAATGCGGCCATGATGTTGTTATTTTATTAGATTCTATTACGCGATTGGCACGTGCATACAACACAGTAGCGCCAGGATCGGGTAAGGTATTGACAGGTGGTGTAGATTCTAATGCATTGCAGAAACCGAAAAAATTCTTTGGAGCAGCAAGAAAAATTGAAAACGGTGGCTCACTTACAATACTTGCTACAGCTCTGACAGATACCGGCTCCAAAATGGATGAGGTTATCTTTGAGGAATTTAAAGGTACCGGTAATATGGAATTGCAACTAGATCGTAAATTGGCTAATAAGCGTATATTCCCGGCTATTGATATCAATACATCAAGTACGCGTCGCGATGATCTATTGGTTAGTAAGGAAACCATCAACAGAATGTATGCACTTCGAAACCATTTAGGTGATATGAATACAGTTGAAGCAATGGATTTCCTTATGGACAGAATCAAGTTTACTCAGAATAACGAGGAGTTCCTCATCTCTATGAATGGATAAATATGAAGTCAATACTATCCGGGATATTGGCCTCCTTCCTTTTTATAGTTTTTAAACTACTGCTGTTTTCTCTTAATCAGCAGCCTCTTGTCCTGACTAGCTTCCCTGCAGCGCCTTTAATAATTCTTACGTTTGCGGCTATCACCTGGGCTATTGTTCAGTATGTAAGGCTTCATCCATTCTCCATGTTGGATGTATTTAAAGAAGGTGTGAGAACAGGACTGGTGATTGCCGTTTTGTCTTCATTTTTCCTCTATGCTTATTACGCTTGGATTGATACAGATTATTTGGAAATAGTACGCATTGCGAAAATGCAAGAAGCGGAGAAGGTGATGGATGCAGCAGCATACAAAAATTTTAAAAATGTTACTGATTTTTTTAATACGCCTAAATCTCGTACTATTTTTACGCTCTCAGGTATTACCATTTTTAGTTTTTTGAGTGCATTAAGCCTGTCTGTTATTGCACGCTTTACTATTGCTAAAAGATAATTTTAAGCCTTCATATCTGCCTTTATCTTCTGCTTTTCTATTGAGAAAACAATTCTTAATTGTTAAACTCATTCAGTAGCCTAATTTCAGACCCCAAATCCTATCTTGGATTTTAGATATTTTATTACATTTATATTTTTTTAAAAAGACAACACAAAACTATGAAACAAGTATCAGAAGAAAAAAAGACAGTACCGTCTGATTTAGAAATTGCCCAGTCGGCACCTATCCGACACATTAATGAGATAGCCACTCGTTTGGGTATAGATATTAACTTGCTGGAGCATTATGGAAAATACAAAGCTAAGTTGCCTCTATCTCTGATAGATGAATCTAAGATTAAGAAATCGAAACTTGTTCTTGTTACTGCCATTAGCCCTACACCTGCCGGTGAGGGTAAGACAACCATGTCTATCGGACTAAATGAAGGATTGAATAAAATAGGGAAAAAGGGTATTGTGGTTCTTCGTGAGCCATCTCTCGGGCCTGTATTCGGCATGAAAGGTGGTGCTGCGGGCGGCGGATATTCACAGGTCATTCCTATGGAGGATATTAATTTGCATTTCACAGGTGATTTTAGCGCTATTGAAAAAGCCAATAACCTTCTCTCGGCACTCATTGATAATAATATTCAAAGCAAATCAAAATCTCTTTCAATTGATCCTCGTACCATCGTATGGAAACGTGTGATGGATATGAATGACCGTGCATTAAGACAAATTGTTATTGGGCTGGGTGGTACGGCCAATGGTGTACCGCGCGAAGATGGGTTCAATATTACACCCGCATCCGAAGTCATGGCAATCCTTTGTATGTCTAACAGCATTAGTGATCTGAAAAATAAGCTTGGCAATATATTTATCGGCTATACTTATAATAAAACACCGGTTTATGCGCGTGATCTTAAAGCAGAAGGTGCTATGGCGCTTTTACTTAAAGATGCCATCAAACCAAATCTTGTTCAAACCATAGAAGGGAATCCGGCGATTCTGCATGGCGGTCCGTTCGCTAATATTGCACAAGGTACTAATACCATACTGGCAACAAAAATGGGATTGTCTCTTGCTGACTATGTTGTGACAGAAGCTGGCTTTGGTGCCGACCTCGGAGCAGAGAAATTTATGAACATAAAATGCAGGGCAGGTAATTTAAAGCCGGATGCGATTGTATTGGTAGCAACCATTCGCGCTTTGCGCCATCATGGCGGCGCAAGAAAAGAGGAGTACAATATTCCTTCGATCGAACGTGTGACTAAAGGCTTTAGCAATATAGAGAAGCATATTGAGAATTGCCGGCAGTTTGGTATTACACCGGTCGTAGGTATTAATCATTTTATAACAGATTCTGATGAGGAATTAAATTTTGTTATAAAGAAATGCGAGAGTATGGGTGTAAAAGCAGTAGTTGGTAGATGCTGGGAATTGGGTGGAGTAGGAATGACTGATTTGGCGCATGCGGTAGTTGAAAATATAGATGCAAACACAAACCATTTCAATTACTTGTATGATCTTGATCTTAGTATTGAAGATAAAATATTGACTATCGCTACACGTATTTATGGAGCTGATTATGTTGAATACACCTCTGTCGCCCGTAGTAAATTGAAAATTATTAATGAATTGGGATATGATAAGATTCCGGTGTGTATGGCTAAGACTCAAAAGTCTTTTAGCGATAATGAAACAAAAATTGGCCGACCGACAGGATTCCATATTACGGTTAGAGATTTTGAATTTGCCGCAGGTGCTGGGTTTGTTATCCCCATATTGGGTGATATGATGCGTATGCCGGGATTACCTGCAACACCTGCTTCGGAAGATATGAATATAGACGATAATGGAAATATAGTAGGCTTATCTTAACCTAATTTGTAGAAAGAATAAAAATAGATAATAGCATGATATGAGGCATTACCGCAAGGTCAACGAGAGAATACATGGAAACAATTCGATATAACGGAATAAAATATAATGCAGGGCACTCTATAGACGTCAAGGATACGCTGGTCGCAGAAGAAATGCTCACCATATCTTTAAATCATCAGCCGTTCACCGTTACTATGCGCACACCCGGCAATGATAAGGAATTGGCCTTGGGTTTAACCTTTACGGAAGGAGTGTATGCTTTGGATGAGCCTTTACCGGAAATGCAAATAACCTCTTTGAATGAAAGAAGCATTCCGCTTACTATTCAAGTGTTAACGCATAAACAACAATTGTCATTTCCAATACAGCAGCGTTCCATGCTCTCGGTTTCATCGTGTGGGATTTGTGGTAAAACACAAATAGACTCACTAGCGGATGGTAAGACACCAATCACTCATACTGATTTTATCTTGCCTCAGAATATCGAATCTATGTTTCATGCAATGAATGAGCGACAAGCAACATTTCAGCAGTCAGGTGGATCGCACGCTGCTGCAGCTTTTACGCTTGATGCAAAATTATTAAGCGTTCAGGAGGATATTGGTCGGCATAATGCAGTTGATAAGGTAATAGGTGAACTTATTTTAACCAATCAATTAACTCAAGCACGTTGTCTGGTCGTGAGCGGACGTGTCTCTTTTGAGATTGTGAGTAAATGCCACGCTGCCGGTATCCCGTTCCTATCAGCTGTTTCTGCGCCTTCGTCATTAGCTGTTGATGTTTCCGATAAGTTAGGTATAACATTAATGGCATTTTGCCGTGATCAATCATTTACAATTTATTCTCATCCATCATATATTCATCTTGATCATACTACCATAAAAAAATAGCTATGTCAAAAAATTTAAGTGAGCTTTTAGGACGAAAGGGATTAAACAATAATCTTTTTGATCGACTAGGAACATTGTCAAAAGAAGCCGGTAGCCCCAATCTAGAAGACATGAAGAAATTGGCTAACGAGTTTTTAATTGGAGAGGCTAATGTGTATGGCACCGTTTCTTTTTACGATTTTTTAAAAGAGGAGAATGCTTCTAAGAAAGTATATATCTGTAATGGAAGCGCATGTATGACTTCCGGTACACAGGATAAACTTCGCAATGAGCTCTTAAAAACATATACCGCTGATCAGATAGGGGAAATGAGTTGCTTGGGCCGCTGTCATGAAAATCAAGCATATCATTTAGACGGAAAGAATTATTCGGGTTCAGAGAATCATCATCATGATTCATATCAGGTAAATCATTATGGTACACAGATTTTGACTGGTTCTCCCCTCAATATAAAAACATGTATAGAAAGATGGCGATCCGTAACAGCGCAATCACCGCAATCCGTTCTTAATGAGATTGCTTTGTCAGGCCTGAAGGGAAGAGGTGGTGCGGGATTCCCCATTAGTATAAAATTAGATGCTTGCAGAAAAGAAACGAGCAAAGTGAAATATATTGTTTGCAATGCCGATGAAGGTGATCCGGGTGCATATAGCGATAGATATTTATTAGAACAACAATCGTTCTCAATTTTGCTGGGAATGATGATAGCAGGATATGCCGCAGAGGCTCATTTTGGTGTATTGTATATCAGAGCTGAATACCCTGAATCTATCCAAATCATGCGTGAAAAAGCGGATGAACTCATGTCAGCATTACAAACACTTCCTAATGGCGATATATATCCATTTCATTTTACGATTATCAAAGCGAAAGGTGCTTATATCTGTGGCGAGGAAACGGCATTGATTAATTCAATAGAAGGTCAAAGGCCTGAAGTACGCGTTCGCCCGCCTTATCCTGTCCAACAAGGACTTTTTAATAAACCTACAGTAATAAATAATGTTGAAACCTTAGCTAATATACCATGGATATTAGAAAATGGCGGTAACAAATATGCGACGATTGGAACTTCTAAAAGCACAGGAACGAAATTAGTATCTTTAGATAGTCATTTTAAAAACCCGGGTATCTATGAGGTAGATATGGGTACATCATTGGATTATGTTATAAATACATTGGGTGACGGATTTAAAAATCCGATTAAGGCTCTTCAAATTGGAGGTCCTTTAGGAGGTATTATTCCGATACATAAAACCTATGATTTGACGATTGATTTTGAGTCGTTCTCAACACAAGGCTTTTTGCTTGGACATGCTTCTATTGTATCTATTCCAGAGAATTTTCCAATGATTTGTTATCTTGAACATCTCTTTAAATTTACGGCTCATGAGAGTTGCGGAAAATGCTTCCCGTGTCGTTTAGGCTCAATGCGTGGTTTTGAGATGATGAACCGAGCTGTTGAACAACAAAAACCCATAAATCGAAAACTGTTAGACGATTTACTGGAGACGATGGAATTGGGCTCTTTATGCGCCTTAGGAGGCGGTTTGCCCCTTCCAATAAAGAATGCTTTGCAATATTTTGAATCAGAATTGTCAACCTTCATTACTAAAAAATAATAGAATATGGAGCAAGTTGCATTTATAGATAATAAGCCCTATCCGATTGAAAAAGGTGAAACCGTCTTACAGTTTCTACGACGAAATATAACGACCTCATATGTTCCAACACTTTGTGACGCCCCTAATTTAGACCCTTTTGGTGCATGTAGAGTATGTAGTGTTGATATGGCACTCACAGAAAATGGCAATCTGAAAACGGTTGCATCATGCCATACACCTATCGTTTCGGGTTCTTTTATCTTCCCTCATACAGAGCGGATAGAACGATTACGTAAGAATATTATAGAACTGGTGCTAACAGATCATCCGGCAGATTGCTCTACCTGTGAGTCGAATCTTAATTGCGAATTACAAGATGTAGCCGCTCATATCGGTATTCGTGAAGTTCGATATGAGGAAGGACGAAATCACATTAATCAGCATAAAGACACATCTCATCCATACATGCGCTCTGATTTATCTAAGTGTATCAATTGTTCTAGATGTATTCGTGCATGCGATGAAGTGCAAGGTCAGCTTGTGTTAAGTATGGCCGGAAGAGCGTTTGATGCGCGTGTTATCAAAGGTATGGATACCACATTTGCCGATTCAGATTGTGTAAGTTGCGGAGCATGCGCTCAGGCCTGTCCTACAGGGGCTATTACTGATGTGTTTGAGTCAAATTCTGTTAAAGGATTAGATATTACAAGAACTGTTTGTACATATTGTGGTGTGGGATGTAACCTTGATGTTGCCGTAGAAAATGGAAAAGTAAAATCCATTCGGGCACCCTATGATGCTGAGGTCAATCAAGGCCATACCTGTTTAAAAGGAAGATATGCCTTTTCATTCTATAATCATCCGGATCGCTTACAAACACCATTAATTCGAAAAGATAGAAATTTTGTGCTAGCAACTTGGGATGAGGCGTATGCGTATATAACACAATCATTACAAGAAATAATTAAGAAGAATGGCCCGGATGCTGTTGCAGGTATCTCTTCTGCTCGTTGTACCAATGAAGAAAATTACTTGATGCAGAAATTTATACGTGCTGTGATAGGTACAAACAATATAGATAGCTGCGCACGTGTATGCCATTCTCCTACAGCAATAGGTATGCAGAAAACATTTGGTACAGGCGCTGCAACAAATTCCATAAAAGATTTGGAAAAGACCTCTTGTATCTTGGTGATAGGTGCTAATCCAACGGATGCACATCCTGTGACAGGTGCTAAAATCAAGCAACAGGCCATGAAAGGGAAAACACTTATAGTTGTTGATCCTCGCAGAACCGAATTGGCTCGTTACGCACATTATCATTTACAGTTGCGCCCGGGAACCAATGTGGCATTACTTAACATGATGCTATATTATATTTTGACAGAGAGTGAAGAAGATATTGAGTTTATTTCTACTAGGACGGAAGGATTTGAGACGTTTAAGAAAGACGTCCTAAAACAAAATATCAATGAATTGGAAAGGATTACCGGTGTTGATAAGCATCTGGTAAGAGAAGCCGCACTCGCGTATGCCAAAGCAAATCTAGCTATGTCTTTTCATGGTCTTGGTGTAACAGAACATACGCAAGGTACCTATGCTGTGATGCTGATTGCAGACCTTGCTATGATAACAGGTAATATTGGAAAAGAAGGTGTTGGCGTGAACCCGCTTCGTGGCCAAAACAACGTTCAAGGTGCTGCCGATATGGGTTGCCAGCCATATCAGGGTGCAGGGTATTTAGATGTGCAAGATCCGGAAATTATCAAAAAGTACGAATCTTTTTATGGCCGAGAAATGCCCAAAACAGCCGGTTTAACGATTCCTGAAATGTTCCACCAATCTATAAAAGGCAATTTAAAGGCAATGTGGATATTAGGTGAGGATGTAGTTCAAACAGATCCTAATACCCAAATGGTTGTTGATGCATTAAAAAAATTAGACTTTTTGGTAGTACAAGAATTGTTTATGACGGAAACAGCCAAATATGCTCATGTTATTTTGCCGGCTACATCTTTTCTGGAGAAATCCGGCACGTTTACTAATGGCGAACGTAGAATTCAAAGAGTGCAAAAGGTAGTAGAGCCTTTATCCGGCACAAGGCCGGACGGACAAATCATATCAGAGGTAATGAATCTGATGGGATATCCGCAGCCACCATATCATCATGCGCATGTGCTGAATAATGAAATAGCTCATATTGTACCTTTCTTTGCCGGTGTTACATGGGATACTTTAGGCAAAAACGGTAAGCAATGGCCGGTACTACCGGATGGCACTGATACGGAAATACTTCATATTGATACGTTTAAACGCGGAAAAGGTAAGTTTATGCATACGGCCTTTAAGGAATCAAATGAGATCATTACATACGCTGAAGAATACCCTTATATCATTACAACGAATAGGGAATTAGAGCATTATAATAGTGGGGTTATGACTAGACGTACGCCCAATGTCGAAATTGTAACCGAAGATTTATTGTTAATTCATCCTACAGATGCTGCTAAACATGGTATTGCTGAAGGGGATATGGTATGTGTCATTTCGGCACGAGGGAAGGTTGATATACGTGCTCGCATTACGGATGAGGTAAAACCAGGTATTCTGAGCTCTACTTTCCACTTCCCGGAAGTTATGCTTAATACAATTACGTCAAATGAATGTGATGTGGAGGCGCTTTGCCCTGAATATAAGGTCGTAGCCTGTCGCATTAGGAAGTCTAAAAAGGCGAAGTGAGTTTAATAAAAAAAGGATTTCGGACGAAACCCTTGATTTTGTATGTGACCCCGAAGAGATTCGAACTCCTAACCTTCTGATCCGTAGTCAGATGCT
>JAIXKU010000041.1 GCA_026936045.1 Flavobacteriales bacterium | reverse complement strand
GCATATTCCTTGTATTGTTATTATGGGGTGTGAAGGATGGGCAGTTTGACGACAATTATTCTCCTCCAAATCGTATTTTATTTGATAATAAAACCAAAACAAATAATAAATTAAACTAAAGTATGGAACTACAGAAGTACACAATTGACAACAAACTATCAAAGCTATTTGCGATTGCCACTATCACCTGGGGTGCAATAGGCATGTTGGTAGGGGTAATCATTGCATTTCAGTTGGCATTTCCCTCCTGGAACTTAGGCATTCAATACACCACCTTTGGCCGCCTGAGGCCGCTACACACCAATGCCGTAATATTTGCATTTGTAGGTAATGGTATTTTCACTGCGGTTTATTATTCAATGCCAAGACTTTTAAAAACAGAAATGTGGAGCCAGTTATTTGGGAAAATACATTTCTGGGGCTGGCAATTAATAATTGTGGCAGCCGCCATCACCCTTCCAATGGGGATGACTTCTTCTAAAGAATATGCCGAACTGGAATGGCCGATTGATATTGCCATTACCATTGTGTGGGTAATTTTTGGTATCAATATGATTATGACGATTCTGCATCGTCGGGAAAGGCATTTGTATGTGGCCATTTGGTTTTTTCTGGCCTCATGGGTTACGGTAGCCATGCTGCATATTGTGAACTCTTATGAGATTCCGGTAAACTTTTTCAAAAGCTATTCAGGCTATGCCGGTGTGCAGGATGCATTGGTGCAATGGTGGTATGGTCACAATGCGGTGGCTTTTTTCCTTACTACTCCTTATCTGGGCCTGATGTATTATTTCTTGCCGAAGGCAGCCAATAGGCCGATTTATTCCTATCGTCTGAGTATTCTGCACTTCTGGTCGCTAATATTTATATATATATGGGCTGGTCCTCACCACCTGTTATTTACTGCTTTGCCCGGTTGGGCTCAGGCGCTGGGTACCACACTATCCATAATGCTGATTCTGCCAAGTTGGGGAGGTATGCTTAATGGTTTGTTTACCCTCAGAGGGGCATGGGACAAAGTGAGGGAAGACCCGGTTCTGAAGTTCTATGTTTTGGCAGTAATTTGTTATGGTATGGCTACTTTTGAAGGGCCAATGATGTCGTTGAAGAGTGTTAATGCTATTTCTCACTACAGCGACTGGACAATTGCACACGTTCACATCGGCGCTTTGGGTTGGAACGGGTTTTTGACTTTTGGTATGTTGTATTGGCTGATTCCAAGATTATTTAATACCAAATTGTATTCAACCAAGATGGCAAGTTCTCACTTCCTTATTGGTACGCTGGGTATAGTATTGTATGCCATACCAATGTATTGGTCGGCATTTCGTACTTATTTTATGATGACTTCGTTTACTCCTGAAGGTCAGTTGCAGTATCAGTTTATGGACGTAGTACAATCAATTATTCCGTTCTATATTTTGAGGGCTATTGGCGGTACACTGTATCTTACAGGTGTTATTATGTTGATTTACAATCTGGTAAAAACAGCTAAACAAGGTAAATTTGTTGCTACTGAAGATCATGAAGCGCCTGCATTGTCGCCGGTTTATGTAAGACCTGCAAGAGCACACTGGCATCAGTTGATTGAAAGAAAACCCATCATGCTGCTGGTACTGAGCTTTATTGTAGTAGCCATTGGTGGTATGGTTGAAATTATTCCGACACTTCTGGTAAAAGATAATATCCCTACTATTTCGAGTGTGAAACCATATACGCCACTTGAGTTGCAGGGAAGAGATATTTATGTGAGAGAGGGATGTTACAATTGCCACTCTCAGATGATTCGCCCGTTCCGTTATGAAGTAGCAAGATATGGAGAGTACTCCAAAGCAGGCGAATTTGTTTATGACCATCCTTACCAATGGGGTAGTAAACGTACAGGGCCGGATCTGGCGCGTATTGGTGGAAAATATCCTGATAGCTGGCACTTCAACCACATGCTGGAGCCTACTTCAATGGCGCCGGGGTCTATTATGCCACCTTATCCCTGGTTATTTGAGCAGGAAATTGAACTGGGTACTACTAATTCAAAAATTCATGCAATGCGCAAAATGGGAGTGCCTTATCAGGCCGGTTATGAGGCTATTGCCAATAATGATTTGAAGGCACAGGCAAAAAAAATAACTGAAAATCTGAAGAAAGAAAAAATTACGATTGGAGAAAACAAAGAAATCGTAGCCTTGATTGCTTATTTGCAAAGGGTGGGCAAAGATATTAAGGCTGCTCCCCAGTCAGATAATCAATTAACCCAAAATTAAAAACAAATGAAATTTGTTAACTATCTCGAAAGAATAACAGGAGTGGGTATTTATCCAATGATTTCGTTAATAATATTTACCATTCTTGCAGTGTTGATAGTAATTTATGTGGTACGCACCAGTGATGAGACCGTTAATGAAATGAAAAATCTTCCTTTAGATAACGATAATTAAAACTTACAAAATGAGAAATTTTTATAACCATTATCT
>JAIXKU010000275.1 GCA_026936045.1 Flavobacteriales bacterium | reverse complement strand
CTGTACCACCTACCGCATAGAGCCTTAGAGACTCTATTTTATCATCTGCCTTGATATATCCTCACCGGTTCCCGAATGAGGGCGGAGTTGATTTTCCGCTGCAAGTTAAATAACTTGCTTTATAATACGAACGAGTTTAATCATTCGCATGATAAAACAGGCTATCTAAACTTGTCATAGTAACTCGCTTTACGTCTCTTACTAAGACGCCTTACGTCACCCCTATTACAACGTGGACAACTAAGGGGAAGACCACTCTTAAGCCTCTTTTCAAGACCTTTACAGAGGGAACTCCCATTGATTATGGTGTTACATTCATAACACTTAAACTGATGAGGTCTTTCCGCATAATCTATAACTGGCTCATAGGTATTTATCCAGATAGAGTTTCCACCTTTTCGTCCAATACATCGTCGAATATATGTCGATTTTACACCGACACATATTTCGTCATACATTAATCTATGTTTCATTTTTTTACCTCCGCGTTAGTATATTCAGTTCCCTCAATTTCCTTCTTTCGAGATATTTTACTATCTCCTCCTCGGAGATCAATCCGTTGTCGAAGTTTACATTTCCACCAACGAATTCTAGTTTACCTAAGCTAAGTACCTTCGACCCTCTCAAATCGAGATTTCCATGTACTTCCCTCAGGTTCTTTAGATCCGTTATTTCGGTTCCAGAAATGCGAAAATCTCCGAGAACGCATCTCAACATCCCGAGGTCGCTAACCTTTGAATTAATAAGAAGACCAAGCCCACCGATGTGTATTAACCTACCGAGGCTAGTAATCTCGGAATTCTCAAATTCAGCACTTCCTTCTATTCTTCTGAGATTACCCATACTTTTGATTTTGCTGGAACAGAAGTTGGCGGATCCACCTATTACTTCAAGTTCCCCAAGGCTTTCAATTTTACTCCGCTCAAAAATAGCTCTTCCGCCGATTCGCTTTAATTTATCGAGCGTTTTTATTTTAGCCCCCATGAAATATGCGGATCCGCATATTTCTTCTAGACCACTAATACTGACAATCTGAGATCCACTAAAATACACATTCCCTTCGATCCTCTTCAACTTACCTGTATTCTGCACAAAAAGTTTATCAAGGTACAGATTACCGTTAGTGTTAATCGCGGTGACGCTACCGAATAACGCTTCGAAAAATGTCGATCGCCAGTCTTTGGGGACCATATTAATAATAGCATCAGTTATTTCTGATGTGATTATTTTATCATCAACCTTTGTATTTATCCCGAAGAGTTTCCACAGATTCCTGAAATCTTCATCTGAGGTGAAGATTTTATTTCTGTACTGATCAATAAAGGAGATCATCGTCTCTTCTTTTTTCGTCACTATGCCGAAACCTTCTTCGGGTATGCCGGTATACCCGACGATTTTCAACGTACGAACTAGATCTGAATCTTTCGTACGTTTTACTAGCTGATTGATTGCGTGAAGGAATTGTGGTGCCACTTTATTATCATTGGTATTTTCGGCACCAAACACACCAGTATAGTTACAATTAGTTCCGGTGCTAATTATTTTACCGGTGAGGGGGTCCATCCGACTTAATTGGTCGATCTCATCCTCTTTAACGGGAATGATTGAAATCGTCGCCTTATTGATTTCATTCGGAATGAATACGTAAAAGTCGTGATCATCTCCTTCGATCACGTATGATGCACCACAACTGTTCGTACACCATTTCCTACCCATCGAAGCCGCTTGGACTTTAATGATGGTTTCTTTTACATCTGATGATTCGGATCCTTTCGGGAATTTTAACCAATTCCCATCATCGACCTTCACTGTGAGGTTTGGGTCAGTGATTAACCATTCTATAACTGCTTTTGTGTATACGGAATGAAAGTTTCTGAATCTGTCAAGGTCTTTCTCGGCTTCGGTGAATTCAGAGATAACCTTCTCGAAGGGGGTTTGAAAGAACGCCGATGGAATCCTAGTTCTATTTTTATCCAAGTAATGTAACAAACTTTTCATTACGTAATAGACAATAGACGGTGGATCCAGCTTGATTATTTGAACCCACGAATTGATTCGTTCATTGCGCAGATTCGTTAGGAGTTTCTCCATTTCCGGTCGGATTAGATCTAGCTGATTATTGGAGTAATCATCAGCTTGATCATAAAACGGAATTCCGACTCGAATTGCGATATTTCGCATATTATCTGGATCGTCTAATAAGATCATATTTATCTCCGATCTTATTTGACCGGGGGTTACATAAGCCGGTATCGATTTACACTGACTCAAGATCTTCTTAATAGACTCCGAGTATTTGGAGTTCAAATCCTCTACATCTTTGCATTGACTGATATCGATGTAGAATGGATCTCTCTTGGCATCCTGAATGCCAATTAAGTTATATATGAAGGGTAATCCCTTCATATTTTTTCTTTGTAAACTCATACTAAAAATCTCTCACAGCTATACTGTAGGTACAGTACAGTAATTGC
>JAIXKU010000165.1 GCA_026936045.1 Flavobacteriales bacterium | reverse complement strand
GGGTACGCCGTTCACACCATAAAAACTGACGCGAGGATCTACCTCTGATTGGGTTTGTGCATTCATGGGGTCAACACCTGGCCAATTGGTTTGGTATTTTATGGCCACCACTTTTGATGTATTGCTAGCTAATAATGCACTATAACCGGGGTTTTGTTGAGCACAAGGGCCGCAACTAGCATTTGAAAAAGCCTCAGCCATCACCATGCGCTGAACCTGTGCACCTGCTGTAAAGTATAGCGCTACACCTGACGCAAATAGTAGTAATCGTTTCATGTTATTTTAAATTTTATAATACAATACTAAGAATATTCTAAATAAGTAGTACCTTATGAATATAGAAAAAATAAATACACTCTAATGCTGTATAATTATCTTATAAACAAATTTTCTCTGATTTATTTCACCATAAAGAATATAAGTGTCATTGGCAAGATAGCCTGGTATTGGTAATGAAATAAGAGAAGCATTAAAACGACCTGTATTGCTGAAGATGATTTTACCCAGATTGTCAATTAAATAGATATGAAAATCACCGGATTCCTCATTGGAGACAGATAAACTTATATAATCCTTAGCCGGATTAGGGAATAAAGATATATGAGAATTTGAAAGACTGTCTAAAGATGCATCATTTACCCAATACAACTGACCATCGGAAATAGAGGTTGTACTTAGCCCTGCACCATTTTTAGCGGTTACCTGAATATAATATGTTGTGCCCGGCGTAAGAGAGAAAATATCGTCTGCGGATAGGAACAACCAGTTGTCTGTCCAGTTGATTATATTGCTATCGCCTGGACTTGACCCAACGGCATAGAAGTATCGGTTGATATCAGAATGCGAATCATTTGCAGCATCCCAATTATACTGAAGAAAACTGCTGCTTGTTGTTGTGTCAATATCAGAAGTAATGCCGTCTTGTACAATAAAAGATTCGGGCGCTGTCCAATCTACATTTATATCATGTGAGGTGATACTTGAAAGATTAGTGGCAGAGTCAGTCACAATAGAAAAGATTTTCCCGGAAGGATTGGCCGGTGATGGGTTCTGGTAACGAATATCACAAGCGATACAATTCCCGACTAAGATGTTTGTAGATGTATTGGCATAGCGGCTGCGATACACGCGTAAATCTTTAATTCTCCATATCGCGTTACCGCTTCTAAAAGATATATACTTTCCGTTGTTGTATGGACTGGGATCTGTATATGTGGTAATGAGCATATTGTCAATATAAACAGATATCTTGCCTGCTATGCGGTCGTAGATAATTTTAAAATCATACCATTGAGAGGCATTTAAAGATAGTGGTTTTGAATGTATCATGGTAAATACATCATTACTTACTTTGTAGAGTTGTAACACCTGTCCATCTAATCTGAACCAGGCAAAATAACCATTCCCTCGATTAGGAAGTGATGCGCTGTCGGCAAAAAAATGAAAACCTGTCCGACGATCTGCTTGCGAACCTTCAATGGTTGCCGTGAAATGGTACATATACCGGTTGGACAGGTCTTGACGTAGATAAGCAGATATGTTGGTATTAGATAAAGATTCATCTGTTTGTTTGATCTCGCCATTACCAATCACCCACGTACCAGTATATGCAGCCCATTCGTTATTGATTGTTGATGCATCAAATGTCTCATTAAAAAAGCCGCGTTCACCGTTGGCACGCCATTCATTCCCATCAAAATCAGCTATAGCATAATAGGCTTTTTCCAAACCGGAACCGCCTACATTATCTTCATCAAGGAATTGTGCAAAGAAATCGGCTGTTTCCCATGTCTGACTTGTTGATATAGCCGTACTGGGGGATATATTGTCAACCGTCGGAGGCGGTGTGAGGTCAGATGTCCAATTCAGTTCAAATCCCGGCGCAGTAGTGGCACAATCGGAACGAAACTCTAATGTAATAGCATTCCCGCTGGATGTTATTATGCCAGGGCTCGTTGTGCCGGTGTAATAGCCTATCAATGCAGACGAAATGTCGGCCCCGTCATATATGTATAGGTAATCCCATGTGTTTTCCAAATTAAACATCGTGAAAGAAACAGTAACGGTGTTGGCACCTATCGGCTGGATAGTGTATATGAACCGTTGATCATTAGCATAGTTTCCGGCGCCGCCGGGATCGGTGAGTGTACCTGTAAGTGTGGTAAAAATCTGTGGTGTAGGCGTGGGATGAATCAGTTTAAAATATCTGTTCCAATCCCAATTAATACCTGGATCAGTATGTGTTTGATTGGGGTAATGTTGGTGTCCCTTGATTTTAGAACAACTACCTGGAATACTGCTTGCATTATAGTTAGTGCTTGCAGTCCATGGCCACCATGCCGTACGAATGGGATCAATGCCATAGCCACTATTTGTAATATCACTTACTAATGCAGCTGATGAAGCATACATAGCCGAGGTGTACCAAGACGGATTATCTATATATCCTTCATGTTCAAGCCCGATGGTATAAGGA
>JAIXKU010000133.1 GCA_026936045.1 Flavobacteriales bacterium | reverse complement strand
GTGTTAGGTCAATCAGTTGCACATTGGGTAGCAGATTATATAATGCACCCTTCACCACACCGGTATAATAATCGGTATATCCCATGTCGGATATCAGGGTAACAAAACGAGTTTCTGATGGCATGGCTCAAAAATAACCGAAAAACAAACTCGTTTTTATGGTTTTTACAGCTATTTTTGAGCATTCAATTATTGATTACCGTGAGTGAGAAAACAATTATCATAGAATCGTTGGATGTAGCTGATTTTTATGGTGTACACAATCAGCATCTTAAGCTTATCCGTAAACATTTTCCCAAACTTCAGTTGATAGCTCGCGGTAATGAACTTAAAGTAATCGGCACCGATGAAGAGATTGAATCATTTCAGGAGAAATTTCATCAGCTTCTTAAATACTTCGATAAGTTCAGTAAGATAGATGAAAACGCCATTGATGCCA
The DNA here is from genome assembly GCA_026936045.1 of Flavobacteriales bacterium. Classification (GTDB taxonomy): domain Bacteria; phylum Bacteroidota; class Bacteroidia; order CAIKAF01; family CAIKAF01; genus BA4. Next base: position 2,065 of record JAIXKU010000133.1, on the reverse strand, counting down.
TCTGTGCCCAAAACGACGCCTTTTTCGATAAAGAAAGAAGCTTGGACAACGGGGTTATCCTCTATGGCAATGACGGATTGATTATCAAATCAAGAACGGATAATCAATCCAAGCTGATTGAAGCTATTCGTCAGAATGATTTGGTCTTTGCCATTGGCCCTGCCGGCACAGGAAAAACATATATTGCCGTTGCAATGGCGGTGAAGGCTTTGAAAGCAAAAGAAGTGCGACGTATCATCCTTACGCGGCCGGCTGTTGAGGCCGGTGAAAACTTAGGCTTTTTGCCCGGTGATTTAAATGAAAAACTTTCACCTTATCTTCAACCGCTTTTTGATGCTTTGCGCGACATGATTCCAGCTGAAAAATTGAAGATGTATAATGAAAGCGGCGTGATTCAGGTGGCACCGCTAGCCTATATGCGCGGACGCACATTAGACAATGCATTTGTGATTTTGGACGAGGCTCAGAATGCCACACATAATCAAATGAAAATGTTTTTGACACGTATGGGCAAATCAGCTAAGTTTATTGTAACCGGCGATATTACACAGATTGATTTGCCGCGTAATCAGCGTTCCGGCTTGCCCGAATCCATGCGGTTACTTGAAAAAATAAAAGGTATTCAGTTTGTCCATTTTGGCGAAAAGGACGTGGTCAGACACGACCTTGTAAGAAAGATTTTGAATGCATACAACAAATATGAAATGATTAAATAAATGGGAACAATTAATCAAACAAATTTTTCTTTTGACGGCCAAACGGCCTTATATCAAGGTAAGGTCAGAGATGTATATAGCATCGGCAACGATTGGTTAGTGATGATTGCATCAGACCGTATCTCTGCATTTGATGTGGTGCTGCCGCGTCAGATACCATACAAAGGACAGGTACTGAATCAAATCGCCATACATTTTCTAGAACAAACCAAACATATTGCACCCAACTGGTTTTTGGAATCTCCGCATCCCAACGTAAGTATTGGGCGCAGAGCCAAGCCTTTTAAAGTGGAAATGGTTATCCGTGGTTATTTATCAGGGCACGCCTGGCGCGAATACCAATCAGGCAAACGTACGCTTTGCGGTGTGCCTATGCCGGATGGGATGAAGGAAAGTGATGCATTTGAAAAGTCCATAATTACACCATCTACCAAAGCTGATCAAGGGCATGATATGGATATCAGCAGAGAGGAAATTATTCGTACCGGATTAGTACCGGCAGAACAATACGAAGTGATGGAATCTTATACACAGAAATTGTTTGAATTTGGTTCGGCATACGCACAAAAGCAAGGTTTGATCTTAGTTGATACCAAATATGAATTTGGATTGATAGATGATAAAGTGGTGTTAATGGATGAGGTGCATACACCGGATTCATCACGTTATTTCTATTTAGATTCGTATGAAGCCAATCAGTTTAATGGCTTACCTCAGCAACAACTCTCTAAAGAGTTCGTTCGCCAATGGCTGATAGAAAACGGGTTTCAAGGAAAAGAAGGACAAAAGATACCGGAAATGACCGATGCGTTTGTAAATACGGTGAGTGAGCGATATATTCATCTGTATGAAAGACTGACCAGTGAGACTTTTAAAAAGATATCCGTTGACGGCATCTTTGAAAAAACAAATGAGGCTTTGAAAAAATATTTATAAGCAGAGTTGAATATGAACAAGAAAGAGGTTGTGTTGGTCATTGGTAGTAATGGACAGATAGGTATTGAGCTGGTCGTTGCTTTACGAAAAATTTATGGCACAGATCAGGTGATTGCCGCTGATATCCGTGCAAGCGAAAGACAAGATGGCCCATTCGAAATATTGGATGTGCTGAATGCCAATGATCTGATAAATATTATCCGCAAGTACAATGTAACACAGGTCTATCTCTTGGCTGCCATATTATCGGCAACCGGTGAAAAATATCCCGAAAAGGCTTGGGCACTTAATATGAACAGCCTGATTCAGATATTGGATTTAGCCAAAGAGAAACATATTCAACAACTGTATTGGCCAAGCAGCATCGCCGTGTTTGGACCTACCACACCACGCCAACATACACCTCAACATAC
>JAIXKU010000067.1 GCA_026936045.1 Flavobacteriales bacterium | reverse complement strand
CCTTTAGTATTGGCAGTTAAAAAATAAAAGCCTAAGCGAAGAACTGAATTTCAAATCCTCTTAAGGATATATTTTATAGCTTTATAAACAGGAATGATGGGAGTGTTGCCTTTGGTACGTGAACATGCCACCGGCATTTCTTCCGAATGAATCCGTTCGGGATTAAAAAAAATGTGTAGGTTTGCACCCTGTAATAAAAAATCTCCTGTAGTATGAATATTCATGAATATCAGGCCAAAGAAGTGTTGAAGCGTTATGGCGTAGCCATACAAGAAGGTATTTTGGCCGAAACACCCGAACAGGCTGTGGAAGCAGCTAAGAAGATGACAGAACAGACAGGCACCCAATGGTGGGTTATTAAGGCTCAAGTGCATGCTGGCGGCCGAGGTAAAGGCGGTGGAATCAAATTAGCGAAGTCGCTTGATCAGGTTAAAGAGATCAGCTCTCAAATTATTGGGATGAATCTGGTGACAAAACAAACCGGTGCGGAGGGTAAAAACGTGCACATGGCCTTGGTGTCACAGGATGTGTTTTATCCCGGTTCGTCCGAGCCGAAAGAATTTTATATGAGCGTATTGCTCAATCGTGGTACCGGACGCAATATCATCATGTATTCTACCGAAGGCGGTATGGATATTGAAGAAGTAGCGGAGAAAACGCCGCATCTGATATTCAAAGAGGAGATTGATCCTAAGGTGGGATTAATGCCTTTCCAGGCACGTAAAGTGGCTTTTAATCTTGGGCTATCAGGTAATGCTTATAAAGAAATGGTGAAGTTTGTAACCAATCTTTATACTGCTTACGAACAAACCGATTCATCCATGTTCGAAATTAATCCTGTACTAAAAACATCTGATGATAAAATCATCGCCGTTGATGCCAAAGTGAATCTGGATGAGAACGCGTTATTTCGCCATCAGGATTTGTATGCATACCGCGATATCAGAGAAGAAGATCCGACCGAAGTGGAAGCCGGCAATTTTAATCTGAACTACGTCAAGCTGGATGGTAACGTAGGCTGTATGGTCAACGGCGCCGGATTGGCAATGGCTACCATGGATATGATTAAACTCAGCGGGGGTGAACCGGCCAACTTCTTAGACGTGGGTGGCACGGCAGATGCCAAGCGTGTGGAGGAGGCGTTTCGTATCATCCTCAAGGATGAAAATGTAAAAGCCATTTTAGTAAATATTTTTGGCGGTATCGTGCGTTGCGACAGGGTAGCACAAGGTATAGTGGATGCTTATAAAAATATCGGCAATATTCACGTGCCAATTATTGTGCGCTTACAAGGTACCAATGCCGAACAAGCTAAACAACTGATAGACGAATCAGGCTTAGAGGTGCTTTCTGCCATTGAATTGCAGGAAGCGGCCATGAAAGTAAAGTCTGTTTTGGCTTAATCTTTTTTGCAGACATGCTGTTTTTGTCTGTATCTTCATTTTAAAATATGATCTGATGAAATTTAACACCAAAGTTATTCATGCCGGTCAGCATCCTGATGTAGGCACAGGTGCTATCATGACTCCGATATTCCAAACATCAACCTATGTGCAGGAATCACCGGGCCAACACAAAGGCTTTTCGTATGCACGCGGTAAAAACCCGACACGACAAGCGTTAGAGCAATGTATTGCTTCGCTCGAAAATACAAAACATGGCTTATGTTTTTCAAGTGGCATGGGAGCCATTGATGCGGTGATAAAATTACTTAAGCCAGGGGATGAGGTGATTACCGGTAACGATTTGTATGGTGGCACATATCGCATGTTTACCAAAGTGTTTGCACCCTTAGGTATTCGTTTTCATTTTATTGATTTAGCCGATTTGGATCTCTTGGCTCTCACCATCAATGCCCAAACGCGTTTACTATGGATCGAAACACCAACCAATCCAACCATGCAAATCATAGATATAGCAGCTTGTGCTAAGCTGGCGCATCAGCATCAAATCCTTTTGGCCGTAGATAATACATTTGCATCACCGTATTTGCAAAATCCCGCTGACTTAGGTGCAGACATTGTGATGCATTCCGCTACCAAATACTTGGGCGGACATAGTGATGTGGTGATGGGTGCTTTATGTACCAACAGCACGGAGTTATATGATCGCTTATTCTTTATTTATAATTCTTGTGGCGCGACGCCAGGGCCGATGGACAGCTTTTTAGTACTCAGGGGTATCAAAACATTGCATTTGCGTATGCAACGTCATTGCGAAAATGGCGAGCGTATTGCTCGTTTTTTGTATAATCATAAAGCCATAGAGAAAGTGTATTGGCCGGGGTTTGAAGATCATCCCAATCACCTTGTGGCCAAAGCGCAAATGCGTGGATTTGGCGGCATGGTATCTATCGTATTGAAAGATGCCGATTTAGAAAAAACGTTTCGCATCGCTTCTTCTTTTAAGGTGTTTAGCTTAGCGGAATCATTGGGAGGGGTGGAGTCACTGGTCAATCATCCGGCTACAATGACACATGCCTCTATTCCTGCCGAAGAACGCATACGTGCCGGTGTGGTGGATAATTTGTTGCGCCTCAGTATAGGGGTGGAAGATATAGATGATTTACTTGCTGACTTAGAGCAGGCCTTAGAATCGTAATACCTTTTTCGAGGTATTGCTATCTAGCACTAAGCTAATGCAGTTTGTTTAGCTTTTCTCGGTCAATTTTCACCATGTTGAGCGGATTGATGGAAAGAATACCATTATCAGTCAGCCAGCGCAAATACTTATATTGCCCCGATTTGATTTCTGGCATGGCGACTTCCAAAACAGGGAGATAAATGAGTTCATCAGGTTGTTTCTTCAGGCTTGCTACGATACGGGCTAATGTATCAGGTGTGGCCGCTAAATGTTGCAAACACACATCACATTGCCGGCAATCCGCCTGACGGGTTTCGTCAAAATAGGCTAGCAAGACACTGTTTCGACAGCGCTCATTTTGCGTGGTATAATGAATGACCGATTCGAGATGCTGCATGGCAGCTTGTTTCCGTTCGGCATATTGTTTTGAAGGAATGGAGAATTGCTTTTCACCGGCTCTTGGTTTAAGCAATATGATTCGAAAGCCCGATTTTTTATGTGCATAATGGAGAACATCTAATCTGTTGAGCATACGCAAATGCTTGACGATACCTTCTGTGGAGCTGTTTAACCGACGAGCCAGTTGCTCTTCCTGTATCCAAACAAACTGATCAAAGAGGCCTTCGTACGTACGTATCAACATACGCACCAAATCGCGGTCAAAGTCGGAGGGGAGCGCGTTATAATACACCTCCGGTTTATGAATATGAACTTTTGAGAAAGCTTCTTCTCTATCGGTAAAGCTGAGCCAGCCCTCTTTTTCGAGTATCCGTAATGCATGGAAGAGCGTATAAACCGGTATTTTAAAATGATAAGAAAAATCGGCCAGATCAATTTCAAAATTGCTGTTCTCGCCTGAGCCTTCAGCTAAAGAGAGATAGTCACAAAGCCCCATATAGGCTTTTTTTATCTCTTCAATGCTTGGGAATTGGGTTTCGATAAACCGGCGTTGTTCATCCAAATCATGTTGGTTGAAAAGCATAATGGCTGTTGCGGGCTGTTCATCGCGCCCGGCGCGCCCGGCTTCTTGGAAATAGGCCTCTAAACTGTCGGGCAAATCCATGTGTACCACTACGCGTACATCGGGTTTGTCAATACCCATGCCAAAAGCGTTGGTGGCTACTATCACTTTGTATTCATCTCTAAGCCAAGCTTCTTGTCGTGTATTTCGCGTGGCATGATCAAGACCGGCATGGTAATACGTGGCTGAGATATGTTTTTTCTCAAGCCATTCCGCTATGCTACGTGTGCTTTTTCGATTGCGCACATAGATGATAACACTTTGTTTGACGGGACGAATCAGTTTTTCCAACGCTGCAAACTTATCTTCTGTGTTTTCTATGGTATAGGTGAGATTGGGCCGATAGAAGCTTTTACGCAGCACATTTCTTTTAGAGAACTGTAATTTATCCTGGATATCATCTATTACCTTGGCGGTGGCGGTAGCCGTCAGAGCCAAAAGAGGTGCATGCGGATGATATGCTTTGATAGAAGCTATTTGCAGATAGGGCGGACGAAAATCATAACCCCATTGTGAAATACAATGCGCTTCGTCCACAGCGATGAGGTTGCAGGTCATACGTTTGAAACGTTCGATAAAAAGAGGCGTTTGCAGACGTTCGGGAGAAACGTATAAGAATTTATAGTTGCCATAAATACAGTTGTCCAAAGCGTTATCGGTTTCGGTATAGTTCATACCTGAATACACGGCAATGGCTTTGATACCGCGCTTCTTGAGATTTGCGACCTGATCTTTCATCAATGCCACTAAGGGGCTAATGACCAAGCATAAGCCGGGTTTGCTCAATGCCGGCACCTGAAAACAGATGGATTTACCGCCACCTGTGGGTAGCAAAGCCAAGGTGTCGCGTCCGGATAATACAGAGCGGATAATTTCTTCCTGCATCGGACGAAAGGTGTTGTAGCCCCAATATGTTTTTAATATCTCAAGCATGCCGACTGACAGAAAAGCGATTGATGACGTTATGCGTTTTCAAAAATACGATTTTCTGAGAATACGTACATTACCTGTAAAGATTCATCATCATTTAGATAGGCATGCAGCCTGTCTTGTATATAAAGACATGAAATAAACCAAGCTTTACGAGCAGCCGGTCGTTTTTTATTCTTCTATGCGTTTAGCGGATTTAAGCACGGGCGCATTATCCGCTTTTTTCTTTTTCTTATCAGCGACAACAGCGTTGTGGGGTTTCTTTTTCTGTGTGCCGGAGAGTACATGGGCATTTTCTATCTTAGCTTCGTTTGTTACTTCCATATTGGTTTTACTGCCTGTAGATGAAAGTAGAGGCTTGTTATCATCTGCATTTTGCGCGATGCAAAAGGAAGAAAAAAACATGCCCAGGCCGATTAAAAAATGAATTTTCATGATTGCGATGATTTTATCTGAGAACCGACAATGTTAAATGATGTTCATCCGGCATGGAGGAAGCGTTAATAGCAGCATAGTAAGTGCCCAATATGCCTCCAACCCTGTAATCTAATCGGATTGTATAAGATGTGCCCGGCGTTAAGCCTGTAATCAATTTGGAAAAGCTGCAACTCCAAGGTGTAACAGTACCTGTTACATCATCATAAGATTGCATCTTTGTATTTGTTCCCCCTATAGATGCGTTGGTGGTAACATTCCAAATTCTAAATTGCACATAAGCCATGGAGTTGGTGTAAGCAAATCCAGAAGCGCTAAACATAACCCATGCCTGGTTTGAGAGTGCTGTGAATGTCATAGAGGAAGTGGGGTAGTTGACCCAAACAGCTGATTGTATGTTAATATCAGAAGCCAATACAGAAGATACATTGTTTTTGGCAGCTGAACCCCAAACGGGAGCCACACCGGCACCTTGACTTTCTAATACCTGACCTGTAATACCGGCGTTACCACCGGGCATTAAGGCTTGAGTAAATTGTACATTACCAACCACATGTAAACGCTGTAAAGGAGCAGCGATGCCAATACCTACATTCCCATTCGCCTCTACTGTCATACGTTCCGCATTGTTTGTGAAGAAACGCATATCATCATTCTCTCGGTTGTTCAGCTCAACGGCTGTGCCATTGAGGTTCATCTGAAACCCATCGGTACTCGTTAGCCCGGTAGCGGTGTTGGTAAGCTGAAAAACAACACCTGAAGCGGCATTGCGGTGAATTTGAAGCAGATAGTTTGGCACAAAAGCTGCATCACCGATACCTACGGCTTGAGAGAAGGTTAATGCAGGTAATAACAGGCCTGCTATGAAAGAGGCTAATCGCTTAATCATATGTCTTTTATGTATTAGGTTCATAGTTTAAATATTAAAATATTGAATGTTTTATCTGATCACTGTTAATGTTAAATGATGTTCATCCGGGCTTGCAACGGGGTTGACAACAGCACTATAAGTACCTTTAATACCGCCGACCCTGTATTGTACTTTAATAGTATAGGTATTACCTATTGTTAATCCGGTTAATGGTTTTAACATGCGAGAACTCCAAGGTGTAACAGTACCTGTTGCATCATCATAAGATTGCATCTTTGTACTTGTTCCCCCTATAGATGTGCCGGTGGTAACATTCCAAATTCTAAATTGCACATAAGCCATGGAGTTGGTGTAAGCAAATCCAGAAGCGCTAAACATAACCCATGCCTGGTTTGAGAGTGCTGTGAATGTCATAGAGGAAGTGGGGTAGTTGACCCAAACAGCTGATTGTATGTTAATATCAGAAGCCAATACAGAAGATACATTGTTTTTGGCAGCTGAACCCCAAACGGGAGCCACACCGGCACCTTGACTTTCTAATACCTGACCTGTAATACCGGCGTTACCACCGGGCATTAAGGCTTGAGTAAATTGTACATTACCAACCACATGTAAACGCTGTAAAGGAGCAGCGATGCCAATACCTACATTCCCATTCGCCTCTACTGTCATACGTTCCGCATTGTTTGTGAAGAAACGCATATCATCATTCTCTCGGTTGTTCAGCTCAACGGCTGTGCCATTGAGGTTCATCTGAAACCCATCAGTACTCGCTAGCCCGGTAGTGGTATTGGTAAGCTGAAAAACAACACCTGAAGCGGCATTACGGTGAATTTGCAATAAATAGTTAGGTGTGAAATTAACATCGCCGATGCCAGATGTTTGAGCACGCATTGCCAGGCTATACAAGCATAGCATCGAAAAGAAAAGGGCTGTTTTTCTCATTTTTTTATTTTCTTGGTTCTAATTATGAAATGGGAAATCTCATAACGGTATGCAAGTTTATGAATTTTTTATGAAACTCAAAAAATAATTAAAAAAAAATATTCAGATAAAACTATCCAATTACTCTGTTCTTTTTAGACGTAAATGCAGAATAAACTGCATAGCACCACTTTCCGGGCGTATGTACAGCCGGAAAGTGGGGAATCACTTATCTTGATGACTCTTGAAATACCGGAGGTTTACCGCCTTTACCCGCTTCGTTGTCGGCCGGTTGGTTGTTCGGGTAAGTTAATGGTTTTTCCGTATTCGTAGTTGACGAGGTATGCAGCTTTTCATTTAAGGATTTATCTCGGGCAGTACGTATCTCGTTGCGATAATTTTCAATCTCGCCTTCCGTTAATGTTTTTTGCGTGGTCTCCTGATAAGACATTTTGGGCTGATAGGTATCCTGCTGATTGGAAACATCAGCTGAGCCAACCGCTATCCAACTCATGTTGGCTTGTTTATTATCACCGTCTCTGACAGCTACAACAAAACCATCTGTACGTATTTCTTTCAAATATATTGATATATCATCACCAACAGGTGTAATTGTTACGATGGGTACTTGTCCGTTCAGTTGATTGATAAATGATTTATCAAAAGGGACATAGGTTGTATGTGCATTTATCAGCAGCATACCATAATTTATTATTGGCTGACGCTCGATGTTCTCTATTTTAGCCTCTTGCTCCTGGACTGCTTTAACCAATACGGTTGTTAGGGCATAAAGATCGAGTGATTCAGCTTTGCCTTTTTCATCGTATTTCACAGCATCGGGTATATGAGGGAGAACCTCCTCCACAATAAAGCCAATAGCATTGCTCTGAGAGTTTACCATATTATATGCTCTGGGTTTTAAATGCATGATGGCATCCAATGCATGATCATAAGGCAAATCCTGGATATTTTCTTTAAAACGAGCTGAACTGATGGCATTAAAACTACTTGCCCAAATACCTAAGTAACTACCACTCCCGCCACAAATAATACGTTGGGTATAGTCAGGCCCGCTATTCCAGTAATTGTATCCGGCCAAATTGACATCGTATGTAGCCCAGCCGGGATAAACGCCGATCATGTGATGACGATAATTGTTTCCCCCTCTTGACATAAGACCGGCATCAGCCCCATTATTTTTTACAATGATAAAACCGCCGTTTACCTCTAAGCGTTGCTCTGCGCTGTTATTGCCGATAGCTACGTTATTAGAAAAAATAGCTCCGCCTGCCGGGCCGGCTGCCCCGCCATAGCCGGCAGAAAAGCTGCCATTGGTAGCAATCGTACCGGTATTAGCCCAAATACTGGCATTACTGTATGTTCTAAGCCATGTGCCATCCTGCACATACCAGCCCGGTCCGTAGCTTTCCCAATACAAGCCGTTGCCTCCACTCACTCTAAACCATCCGCCATTAGCATATATATCACCTGCCGCATGTATCTTATACACGGGTGCAGCAGTGCCCACACCTACATTTGTTCCATTATCGAATATCTGGCTGTTGCCAATTGTGTTTGCACCTGTAAATTTTGCCACATAATTTGTGGTACCGCTGATATCCAAGTTGGTCAACAGTCTTTTCCATGCGCCCCAGGCTGCTGTACCATAACGCATCCAAAAGTTTCCGTTCTCGGTAAAAGCCAATTGCGCTACACCACCTCCTGACCAGTCGGTGCCGCTACCCCAGGCTCGGTTTGATAAAACAGAGTTGTAATTACCGCCGTCATTTAATCCATTCGCTGCATTACCTTTAAACTCGCTAATCAATCCCTTGCTGTACGTGGATGGAGGCGGATTAGTGGAGCGTGTATCAAAACTGCCCAACGCGGCATACATAGCATACACACCGTACAATGTGCCTACGCCCAAATCGCCGCCCTGTATGTCTAATTTATATCCCGGCGTAGCTGTCCCGATACCCACGTTGCCATTCGCCTCTACTGTCATACGTTCCGCATTGTTTGTGAAGAAACGCATATCATCATTCTCTCGGTTGTTCAGCTCAACGGCTGTGCCATTGAGGTTCATCTGAAACCCATCGGTACTCGTTAGCCCGGTAGCGGTGTTGGTAAGCTGAAAAACAACACCTGAAGCGGCATTGCGGTGAATTTGAAGCAGATAGTTTGGCACAAAAGCTGCATCACCGATACCTACGGCTTGAGAGAAGGTTAATGCAGGTAATAACAGGCCTGCTATGAAAGAGGCTAATCGCTTAATCATATGTCTTTTATGTATTAGGTTCATAGTTTAAATATTAAAATATTGAATGTTTTATCTGATCACTGTTAATGTTAAATGATGTTCATCCGGGCTTGCAACGGGGTTGACAACAGCACTATAAGTACCTTTAATACCGCCGACCCTGTATTGTACTTTAATAGTATAGGTATTACCTATTGTTAATCCGGTTAATGGTTTTAACATGCGAGAACTCCAAGGTGTAACAGTACCTGTTGCATCATCATAAGATTGCATCTTTGTACTTGTTCCCCCTATAGATGTGCCGGTGGTAACATTCCAAATTCTAAATTGCACATAAGCCATGGAGTTGGTGTAAGCAAATCCAGAAGCGCTAAACATAACCCATGCCTGGTTTGAGAGTGCTGTGAATGTCATAGAGGAAGTGGGGTAGTTGACCCAAACAGCTGATTGTATGTTAATATCAGAAGCCAATACAGAAGATACATTGTTTTTGGCAGCTGAACCCCAAACGGGAGCCACACCGGCACCTTGACTTTCTAATACCTGACCTGTAATACCGGCGTTACCACCGGGCATTAAGGCTTGAGTAAATTGTACATTACCAACCACATGTAAACGCTGTAAAGGAGCAGCGATGCCAATACCTACATTCCCATTCGCCTCTACTGTCATACGTTCCGCATTGTTTGTGAAGAAACGCATATCATCATTCTCTCGGTTGTTCAGCTCAACGGCTGTGCCATTGAGGTTCATCTGAAACCCATCGGTACTCGTTAGCCCGGTAGCGGTGTTGGTAAGCTGAAAAACAACACCTGAAGCGGCATTGCGGTGAATTTGAAGCAGATAGTTTGGCACAAAAGCTGCATCACCGATACCTACGGCTTGAGAGAAGGTTAATGCAGGTAATAACAGGCCTGCTATGAAAGAGGCTAATCGCTTAATCATATGTCTTTTATGTATTAGGTTCATAGTTTAAATATTAAAATATTGAATGTTTTATCTGATCACTGTTAATGTTAAATGATGTTCATCCGGGCTTGCAACGGGGTTGACAACAGCACTATAAGTACCTTTAATACCGCCGACCCTGTATTGTACTTTAATAGTATAGGTATTACCTATTGTTAATCCGGTTAATGGTTTTAACATGCGAGAACTCCAAGGTGTAACAGTACCTGTTGCATCATCATAAGATTGCATCTTTGTACTTGTTCCCCCTATAGATGTGCCGGTGGTAACATTCCAAATTCTAAATTGCACATAAGCCATGGAGTTGGTGTAAGCAAATCCAGAAGCGCTAAACATAACCCATGCCTGGTTTGAGAGTGCTGTGAATGTCATAGAGGAAGTGGGGTAGTTGACCCAAACAGCTGATTGTATGTTAATATCAGAAGCCAATACAGAAGATACATTGTTTTTGGCAGCTGAACCCCAAACGGGAGCCACACCGGCACCTTGACTTTCTAATACCTGACCTGTAATACCGGCGTTACCACCGGGCATTAAGGCTTGAGTAAATTGTACATTACCAACCACATGTAAACGCTGTAAAGGAGCAGCGATGCCAATACCTACATTCCCATTCGCCTCTACTGTCATACGTTCCGCATTGTTTGTGAAGAAACGCATATCATCATTCTCTCGGTTGTTCAGCTCAACGGCTGTGCCATTGAGGTTCATCTGAAACCCATCGGTACTCGTTAGTCCGGTAGTGGTATTGGTAAGCTGAAAAACAACACCTGAAGCGGCATTGCGGTGAATCTGCAATAAATAGTTAGGTGTGAAATTAACATCGCCGATACCTACTGTCTGAGCCGGTACGATCAATCGAAATAACACAACACCAAGGAGAGAGAGTAATGCTTTTTTCATATACTTGTACTTATAAGTTTTTAGGGTGTGCACATACTTGAGAATAATTGCAAACTCAAATTTAGATATTTTTTTTAATATAATAATATATTCGCTTCTCTTTTTTACATTTAATTTTTAGCCAAAACAATGATATCATCTATCCATACCAACGATTTGATTGCTGCCATAGCCACACCGTCAGGCATAGGTGCTTTAGGCATCATACGCCTTTCAGGGAAAGGAGCTTTGGAAGCAGCCGATACCCTCTTCAGATCGAAAAAGAAACTCTCAAAGACAGATGGCTACCAAATACATCTTGGCTACTTTATGGATGGTGCAGAGATACTTGATCAGGTATTGGCTTCGGTGTTCAGGGCGCCACAGTCCTTTACCGGCGACGACACCGTTGAGTTTTCATTTCATGGCTCACCTTATATCCTTCAACGTGCCATGGAAATCCTCATCGAAAACGGCGTACGCCAGGCACGCCCCGGCGAATTTACACAACGGGCCTTTCTGAATGGAAAATTAGATCTGAGCCAGGCGGAAGCCATTGCCGATCTGATAGCAGCCGAGAACCACACGACACACGCCTTTGCTATGCAACAGATGCGCGGAGGATATTCTCAAAAACTGGCTTTCCTTCGTCAGGAACTGCTGAACTTCTCCTCGTTGATAGAACTGGAACTCGATTTCTCTGAGGAAGATGTGGCGTTTGCCAACCGCAGCCAACTTACCGACCTGCTCCAAAAACTACACACCGAACTTTCCGAATTAGTCCAATCCTTTGCCTTGGGCAACGCCCTCAAGAAAGGTATTCATACCGTCATAGCCGGTCGGCCAAACGCCGGCAAATCAACATTGCTTAACACGCTGCTTAACGAAGAACGTGCTATCGTTTCCGAGATACCCGGCACCACACGCGATACCATCGAAGATACACTGCATATACATGGTGTACAATTCCGATTGGTGGACACCGCTGGACTGCGCGAAGCCAGCGATACCATCGAACAACAAGGGGTGATGAAAACACTCGAAGAGATAAAAAAAAGTGTGTTGCTTCTGTATGTCTATGACGTAACAGTCATGACACCCGCAGACGTGCTGCACGAAGTGGAAAGCTTCCTGCACGAAGGCTTGCACGTTATTCTTGTCGGCAACAAAACAGATCTACTGCCGGCTATCCCTGAGCCATTCTATCAACATCAACATTTTATCTCCGCAAAGTCTCCACTTACATTGGAAGCCCTTAAAGAAGATATGTATCAATGGGCATCCGGCGGGCAGTCGTCTGCCGATGCTATGGTCGTTACCAATATACGACATTATGAATCGCTTTATAATGCCGTACAAGCAGTAGAACATGTACAGGAAGGGATGGTAGCGGAATTACCGTCCGATCTACTGGCTTCTGATTTGCGTCAGGCCTGGGAAGCACTTGGAGAGATAGTGGGAGATATCAGCCCTGATGAGGTGCTTGATGTAGTGTTCTCGCGCTTTTGTATAGGGAAATAGAGGAGATTAAGGTGAGATTTTTTATTGCTGAAAGCCACTTAAATGGGAGCGTTTTATTGAAGATTTTTTGGTGATAGGAGGAAGACGAGCTAAACTTTTTACTTAATGGCGATTTTTTGAGGTAGGAAGTCAAATTGTATGTATGGTGGGTTATTAAATTATTCTATGATGCTGTATTTAGAATTTAGATAAACGGAAGAGGCTTGTTCCAATTAGGAACAAGCCTCTTCCGTTTATTAATCTTATCGGTTATTGCCTTTCGTTTCCGAGGCCGGGCTTTGTTTTGCCCATATCTATGCTCTCAAAAGCCGGTTGCTCATGCAACTCTTCCATTGTTTTATTTGATAGATCGTAGAAAATGCCTTTTTCTTTGGGTTGACCATACAGCTCAGGCATCAGATACTTGCCTTTCTCATGATCTTTCTTCTCCACAATAACATCTTTTATATGAGGATTTTGTTGTACATACGGATCATTTCTTTGAGCATAAACAACCCAGTTCACCTTTTTACCGGGCTCGCCACCGGCAATCTCAAATTCGCGGTTCTCAATCTCTTTACTGATATGCAAATTTGGCATGGAAGCACCTACTGCCGTAAGCTGATACGAAGCATTAATGTTCACTGCACGAAATACTCCGGTAAGCTAACCATCGCTTTGCCATCATTCCCAACCACAGCCACGCCTCTGTACATATTCAAAATCTCGTTAGACTCAATAGACATGTGCCTTAAAAATTTATTTTCAGGATCTAAAGGATAATCAATATGAAAAAACTTTCCACCAGATGCTCCCAAATTACCATTAGCATATACACCGTACCAGTTTCCTTGCCCTAGAACCCCATACCCCCATCCTACACTGGAAGTAGCTATCCCCACAACACCTTTAGCATCAACAGCTCCGCCACCAGTGTACTGACCGGTTAAACCAACCGCGCTAGTATTAACCCAGCTGTTTAGAAAAACACCACCGGAGGGTGAGGTGCTTGTTTGCCCTTTCACCGCCGCTGATTGCGCACCGGTGCTAACACTCTGTGCTATGACACCATAACTGTTTACATTGCCGGCAACATTTGAAGAGGCCGAAATGGCTGCATTGCCGAAATAGCTGGCTCCTCTTAAATTGGCCATGATGGTTGCCCCTCCGGTTTGGTTGGAACGGGCATCCAAAGCAAATCCAATATTGGTAGTGGTTTGATTTGTATTGTATATGGCCGTAGTCGTCGCTGTTGGTACGGTAGATTCGGCAATTAAGGCGCTTCCTATGGTGGCATGAGATGATATGGCCGTATTACTATATGCGGAAGTACTTCTTAATCCAACTGCCACTGCCGGCCAACCGGTCTGATTGGATGTAGCCCATATTGCTGTTCCGTTACCTGTTCCATTGGCAGCGGTATTAAAAGCATACAGCGCATCAGCATTACCGCTTTGGTTTTCAGCGAAAATAGACGCCGTACCACCGTTCCCCACTCCATAAATACCTACGGAGAAACTGCCACCCATTGCGCTTTCTAAAGCAGCACTAGATAATACGGCTGTATTATGATTTACCAATACATTGCCACCGGATAATATACGCACTCTTTCAACATTGGTTGTTTTAAATACCAAATGTTGTGCATCGCTGGTGCCTATATAATCGGTTCCGGGTACGGTTCCGGCATTACCGGCCAATGACCAAAATTTGCCATTGTTGCTATCGAATATGCGTACCCATTTGCTGCCATCCCAATAATGATACCCTAAACCGGTTGTGCCATTGGTGTTGTAAACCAATAAGCTGGTGGGCGAACCGCCGGTTATTGGTGCAATAGAATTAATATTGGCAATGCTTACTCGCGGAATAAGCATGCCCTTATTGGTATAGTCCACATCCAAACCGGCAGCCGTATTGGGTGCGGAGCCGGTAGCGTTAATACCCACGTTTTGTGCGTGTATTGTAAGGCTAAGGTGAGTACAGAAAAAATGGTAATACAAGTCTTTTTCTGATAAAGGGTTTAATGAATGATTGTTGTTAGATATTAAACGATAAATTTAGGTATGTAGTCTATGCTAAAAAGATAAATTAGTATATGGATTATTTATTTTATTATTCTTTGCTTTTTATTAGTATTTCTTTGTAGGAGGACGAGCCGTGTCTTGTCCTTTGAAATAGACTTACACAAAAACGTGTAAAAATGGACAAAAAAAGTAAAGTCATTTCAGGATGGATAGTAAAACAATCATTCAAAAGGCGAACAAATAGTTTAATGATTTTGAAAAACATCACATTATTTAGGAGCTGTTAAGTTCGGACTGCGTCAAACAGGAGATTTGAGGAAAATATACCGGACAGCAGAAAGAATCCAAACAACAGCTCTGTTGGATGTGACGCTTAGCTTAGGCTTGACATTGCAGAGAGATAAGATATATAATGTCATGCTGAGAAGGGAACTCTTTTCATAATTCGGGTTTTGGTCTTGGAGTCAGACCGATATGGCAGAAATAAGATTTTTCCTAAGCCAGTTCGTTTCTGGCTGCTTTCTTTTAACAAACCGGTTTAATCTTTAGACACGGTTTAGAGGCGTATGCGCAGGCGGCCGGTAAAGGTGGGGGATTCGTTGCGAATAAATCCGCCGGCAAAGTCCACACGAATAAAACGAAAGATGTTTTCCAATCCGATGGTGAATTCGTAAAAGTCTTTTAGCGTAGGGGTGTAAAGGAAATGGAAGCCAATCACTTCCTGCCATTTTAATTTTTTTATACCCGGTATTTTCCCTAAGAACCAGCCTTTGAAATGATGCTGTACGTGCACCTCGGCAAAGAGGTTATCAGTACTGAAACGATAATAAGGCAAGGTGCGAAAACTCTTTAGTTCGTCACGATGGGTGAACACGGTTTGTGTGGTATTGAAATGATGAAAATCAATAAAACTTAGATTCTTCTTATTTAAAAACATGCCATAAGAGACGGCATATTCAGTTGAGCCTAAAATTCCGGTATTAATGTCTTGTTCTACGTTGATTTGCAGATAATCATAATCAGGCGAAGCAGCGGTAATAGGTATGCCACGTTGATAGAGCAAGGAAACGATTGGGTATTTGCTTGGATAATTTATTTTCCAGTAGGGACGTCGCATGTATTTCTGCCCGAACGTAAATTTGGCTTTGAACTGAATCACCAAAGCATGGTGTGCACTGAAAGGGGCATTGGGCGTCAGCGGCTCCAACGGGTGATTAGAGGTAAAACTTCGGCTGCTCCAATCTATATAAAATTTAGTGAGCGGGTCGGCATTTACCAATGGTCGGCGCCAGGCGTATTCAAGATTAGATTCGATGAAAATACCATTATACACTTCCATGCCCCAGCCGGTTTTAGCATAATACTTATCAAACAGTTTTATGTAATTTTCTTCGAAGAAGATGGAGTAAAAACTGTTTTGTAAATCGGTGATGGGGTTGCTTTGGTTGAACTGAGAGATATACCGTCCGCCTTCGGCCATGAGAAACATGCGGTTGGTGGCATTGAAGCGGTGGTGCAGGCCTACTTTATAATAAACCCGCTTACCGGAGAAGCCGTAACGAATGCTACCATAGGCATGAAGCCGTGCGTTCTTTTTAAACGATTTTTTAAAATCCACCGTTTGTGTCAGGTTGATACCTTCCACCGTGTTGAAGTTGAAATGCATCAGAGGTGAAGAGAAAGACAGCTCTATCTCGTGCCAGGAGTTTTGCCAAGTATAGCCGGCGATAAGCGCTAGAAACTTAAAGCGATTTTGTTTCCGATCCACCGAATCTTTATATGGTTTTGTCTCTTTGATCAGCTCAAGACTGTCTTTGAGCTGATAGTCGGCACGTTCGGTTTGGGTGAGCGGCACAGGACGTATGCTGTCCCAGTATTGTTCGTCTTTTTTGTTGGATTCGTCTTCGATGCGTACCACCTCGCCTGAGAAGAAATTGGATGGGAACACGGGATTCAGTTTGTAATCGCTGAATACACCGGTGAAGCTGCCATCGCCTTGCAAGCCAAACAACTTAATGTTGAAATTAAAACTCAGCTCCTGCGAGCCTTTCATCCATACATCGGGAGAGACGGGAATGTAAATGACTTTGAGGCGAAGAGTATCCAAAAAATTCATACCGTTGTTTTTTGTCAGATACATATCGAACGCATGAATACGCCAAGTTTCATCCTGAATATGAATGACGCCGTTGAGCAGCGGGCTGCCTGTTACTTTAGGTATGACTTCAATGCGATAAACTTTGATACCGTTGTCGTTGTAATCGTCGAGTAGGCGGTATTTGTAATAGGTCATGGCATCGGCGGCAATGGGAGAGACGATATCACGGTCGGTGATAGGTGTGGGAATGGTATTGGCATAAAAATCGAGTTGAAAATCCAGCACGCTGTTCCAGCTGAAGCCCTGGCTGTGCCCGCTCACTTTTGATGAGACCATGATTTCTTTGCGTTTGTCGGGCAGTTGGAAGAAATAATTTGAGACACTTTCGGACAGATAGACGATACCGCTGCGAGAGGAATCTAGCCCCTCAATAAAAATATCCTGTCCCATGATTTTTTCCGGAAGATTGCGCAGATAGGTCATGCCTTTGATATAGTTATGACAACTGTAGCTGTTAAGTTGATTTTGGTAGAACTTCCTCTTCTTTTGGGCCTTGCGGATGATGGGGTAGGCGGGGTCTTCCTCTTTGGCTGACAGGGTGTATTCTCTTATCTCAATGGCTTGCGCTGTCATTTTGATATGCAGCGATGGCGGATTGGATTGTTGGATAGACAGTGTTTCAATATGTGTTTTGTAGCCGATATACCTGAATACAATACGATATATGCCAACGGAAGGCAAATCTAAAAAGAAAAGCCCGTCCATATTGGTTGTAGTACCGTTAGACGTACCTTCTACAAAGACATTAACAAAAGGGAGCGGTTCATTCCTCTCATTGGTCACGATGCCGTTGATGCGAAGTGCATAAACCCGACCGGTACTCAACAGAAGTGTGAGAAGCAAACATGAGAAGAAAAATCCTGCTTTAGAGCAAAGCATCTAATTTTTTTGCTAATTCGGCTTTGGCTGTTACACCCACTCGTTTGTCCACCACTTCACCATTTTTGAAAAATAACAAGGTAGGGATGCTGCGAACACCATATTCAACGGAAATTTGCGGGTTATTATCTACATCCACTTTGCCAATCAGCGCCTTGCCTTCGTATTCTTTAGCCAGTTCTTCCACAACGGGGCCAATCATTTTGCATGGGCCACACC
>JAIXKU010000227.1 GCA_026936045.1 Flavobacteriales bacterium | reverse complement strand
TCCTGCGCCACTCGGCCCAGCCTTCGTATCCGTGCAAAAAGAGGTGTACCCATCGTTGGTAAGATATTTGCTTAATGGCATTGGCAGGATCATAAATGATATCCGGATTGGTCATGAAGGCAGCCACACTGGCCGTGCTGCCCGTCCATTGAGCTATGGATTGTTTGATGGCTTCTTCATAATTGGTTTTAGCCACTGCATCGCCACCATCTAACCAGCCAATTTTGGCAGCCTCTGCTTTTGCAAATAGTACCTGCGCATAAGTTACCAGATAAACTGGTGAGTTCTGTTGCCTCAATCCGGTGCCTAATAATGATATTGAGGGAATATCATTGGAGTTCCCTACCTCTTTGCCATATTCGAGGCCAACGTATTGACCGGCATTATTTTTATCGCCAAAAACCGGCAGACGCGGGTCGCTTAATGGTTTCATGTAGTCAACTAAAGGTTTGCTCAAGGCATACCACTGCCTGCCTAACCTTGTGAAGGAGTTGTACCAGAAGTTCTCCATCGTTGCATCTGCCAGATGAGGAAAGAGAAAATTGTCTGTGTTCGCAGTCATAATACCATTATTGATAGCCTTCACAAATTCGGCCTTGCCTTTTGCGGCATCCACTTTTGATAATCTGAGCGCCATTAAAGCATGAATGGTGTTACCCATCTTTTTCCATTTTGAAACATCGCCTTTGTAAACGATGTCATTTAATATATTTCCGCTTACGAAAGCAGCATTGGCCTCATCCAAAAGTAGAAAAAGACTGTCATAAATATCCTTTTGCTTATCATATTTTGGAGAAAAATTTCCGGCGGCTCTGCCTGCTTCACTATAGGGCAAATCGCCCCATCTGTCCGTCATAAACCACATAAAATAGGCCTTCAGTATTTTGGCCACAGCTACCTGATTGGCCACAGGACCTTCATTGGCGTTCAACTGGCTGGTAAGCGCCTTTTGCAGATCAATAATCGGGCCGGTGTACCAGCTTGTAAACGAAAAATTGGTGGCAATATACCTACTGTTGTCGGTAAAAGTGGTAAGCGAAAGGTATTGCGGATAGTGTACCCCATAAACGCTTGAACTAATCGAAGGCAGGTAAAGTTCTGCATTGGCAATTAACTGAGTACCCGAAGCTGCAGAGGGATTATTGGGATCGGAGTAATAAGAACTGTCAAACTTGGTGCAGGCAAAAAACCCAATCACTATAATCGGTAAAAACGGTTTTAATATCTTTAGCATTATTTTCAATTTAAAGTTTTAAAAAGTTAAATTCAGGCTGATACCATAACTGCGTACCGTTTGCAATTCACCTTTTTCTATCCAACTGATGGAGGCGCTGCCTGAAGATAATTCGGAGGGATCGACACCTTTTGGCGCTTTTTGCCAAATCATATAGGGATTGCGGGCAATTAATGCCACTCTTAAAGCTTTTATGGAAGTCTTCTGCAATAACCTGTTGCTGAGCGAATAGCCAAGACTTAACTCCCTGAGCTTTATGTAAGATGCATCATAAACCCACTCGTCATAAATTCTGGTGCCAATATTATTTCTAAAATAAGTTCTGGCATCTATATATGCTGAAACAGGCTGCTTGGTTGATGCAGAAATACCTTCAATTTTATATCCTCCCCCATCAGCTAATGGATCACGCACGTTTTTGCCCTTATCATTTATAGCGGCGGTTCGTTCTTCCTGCCCCGATTTTACGGCTAACATCTGAGACCAACTGAAAAATTTTCCACCTTTCTGGAAGTCAATCATTGCATTGAGGTCGAAATTAAAGATTTTGAAACTGTTCAGAAATCCTCCGGTAAATTTAGGTACCACAGAACCGAAATTTATGTTCAATTGTTGGATAGGCAAATTATTGGCATCCAACAAAATTTTGCCGGTTGCAGAATCCCTTTTATAACCGGGGCCTATTAGCTGGCCAAAAGGTTCTCCCACATTTGAAAACAGATATACTGTCTGGCTTGAATAGGTATTGGCGTCCAGCTGGTATGAAGTCAACCCCTGATACAATTCGTTTACCATGCCTTTGTTGCTGGCGAGGTTCAAAGTGGTATTCCATTCAAAACTGTTTGTCTGAACAGGTGTGCCTGTCAGAGATATTTCGATACCCTTGTTTGAGATTTTACCGGCGTTGATGACTGCATTACTGTGCCCCGATGCAGGTGATATTTGCAATGGTAATATTTGGTTTTTATTCACCTGCTCGTAGTAGGTTACATCCAGGCCTAATCTGTTATTTAAGAACTTAAGATCCACACCGGCTTCAAACGAGTTGGCATAAGATGGTTTGATATTTGGATTTCTTAAAGTGCTTGGAACCGTCATCGTGTTGATGGGAGGGGTGGCATTGTAAATGCCGCCGGCAGTATAAACATCTATGAACTGATAAGGCGACAAATCGGTTCCCGCCTGTGCATAACTCACTCTCAACTTTCCGAATGATAAAAGATTGTTTTTCATTAATTCGCTAAACACAAAGCTACCAGAAACCGAGGGATAAATATATGCGTTATTAT
>JAIXKU010000065.1 GCA_026936045.1 Flavobacteriales bacterium | reverse complement strand
ATGTTAACTAATATCCCATCTCAACTCAAAGGACTAACGGAGGAAGCTTTAAAGCTGTCCAGAGAAAAATATGGCTATAATGTAATAACTGAAGCCGATAAGGGCCGTTGGATTGACATATTATTGGATGTTGTTAAAGAGCCGATGATGTTGTTGCTGATGGCAGTGACGGTCATTTATACTATTGTCGGCGATTATAATGAGGCGCTCTTTATGTTTGTTTCGTTATTAGCCATCTCTGCCATATCCTTTTATCAGGACAACCGAAGTAAGAAAGCATTAAAGGCTTTGGAAAAGCTCAATGAACCGTTGAGTAAGGTGATTCGTAATGCAGAAATTTTGGAGGTGCCTACACATGAGTTGGCCGTGGGTGATCTTTGTGTGGTAGAAGAAGGGAGACTGATCAATGCGGATGGATCTATTGTGCACAGCAATGATTTTTCCGTCAATGAATCATCGTTGACGGGAGAGAGCTTTTCAGTTTTTAAAAGCAGCGAGTCGGCAGATAATGCTGTTTATAGCGGTACGATAGTGTTATCAGGCTTAGCAATTTTTGAAGTGAAAAAAATTGGTAAAGAATCACGTATTGGTAAGATTGGACTTTCAATCAAAGATATTGAGGAAGAAAAGTCGCCACTTCATATACAAATCACAAAATTTATACGATCAATGGCTATCATTGGCATCGTGATATTTTTAATGGTATGTATTGTCAATTATTACCATACACACGATATTATACACAGTTTACTCAATGGCCTTACGCTGGCTATGTCTATCTTGCCGGAAGAAATTCCCGTTGCTTTCACCACCTTTATGGCATTGGGTGCATGGAAACTGATGCGTGAAGGCGTGATTATCAAGCGCAGCAGTATTGTGGAAACTTTAGGTAGTACTACGGTTATTTGCAGTGATAAGACAGGCACAATCACACAAAATACCATGCAGCTGAAAATGATATGGAGCTATCCTTCATGTCGTACGTATGAGAAGGAGGAATATAGGAATCCGGATGTATCAGATATAATAATGCATGCTATGTGGAGCAGCGAGCCGGTACCCTTCGATCCGATGGAAAAATCGTTACATCAGGTTTATGAACAGTCGCAAACAATAGATCAGAGAGAGATGTTTCAAATGATTCATGAATACCCGTTAGGTGGTAATCCACCTATGATGACTCATATCTATGAAGATAAAAACGGGCAGAGAATCATTTCAGCCAAAGGTGCGCCGGAAGC
The DNA here is from genome assembly GCA_026936045.1 of Flavobacteriales bacterium. Classification (GTDB taxonomy): domain Bacteria; phylum Bacteroidota; class Bacteroidia; order CAIKAF01; family CAIKAF01; genus BA4. The sequence continues at coordinate 1,283 of JAIXKU010000065.1, read as the reverse complement.
GATTCTTGCCGTTTCTAATCTGACGGAGAATGAAAAAGGAGAGATAAAAAAACAAGTTAATACGTTGGCTGCTCAGGGATACAGAATTTTGGCTGTAGGTAAATCCAAATGGGAAGGAAGTAATTTTCCTGAAGCCCAGCAGGATTTTGTATTTCTGTTTCTAGGTTTGCTAGCTTTCGAAGATCTGCCCAAAGAGGATATTCAACAGGTATTTAGTCAGATTCATGATGCCGGCATTCAATTAAAAGTCATTACCGGAGATTATACTGATACAACACGTGCCATCGCTAAACAAGCCGGCATAATAAATTATACATCGGCCATTAGTGGCGAGGAACTTATGCAGCAATCAGAAGAAGATCTTATGCAGACTGTAGAGGAGAGAACATTATTCACCAGGATGTTTCCGGATGCTAAATTGGCTGTTGTGAAAGCGTTGAAGAAAAAAGGAGAAATAGTAACCATGCTTGGGGATGGGGTGAACGACTCTCCGGCTTTAAAAGCAGCACATATTGGTGTAGCGATGGGAAATAAAGGAACGGAGATTGCAAAAGCCGCCGCTGATTTGGTGATTACAAATGATTATTTGGGTAAACTAATTATCGGCATTGCTGCAGGCAGACGTATTTATGCGAACATCAAGAAGGCCATTCAGTATATTATCTCTATCCATATTCCGATTATTCTCATCGTTGCGCTGCCTTTATTCTTTGGATGGGTTTATCCTGAAATCTTTACGCCATTACATGTCATCTTCTTGGAATTGGTGATGGGCCCGACTTGTTCTATTGTGTATGAGAACGAGCCGATGGATAAAAATACGATGTATCAACCGCCACGACCCATGACTGATACATTCTTCAAATGGACAGAGCTTACTTTGAGCATACTACAAGGCCTTATCATTACGTTGGGTATGTTGTTTATCTATCAGTATAGCGTAAATCATGGTGGCTCAGAGGCGCATACCAGAACAATGGTTTTCATCACGTTGATATTTTCTAATATTTTCCTAAGCTTTGCTAATCGCTCTTTTTATTACAGCATCATAGAAAGTTTTAAAAAATATAACCCGCTGCTTATTGGAATCAATGTATTGGTTTTGGGATCACTTTTTGTTTTCTTATACTTCCCACCGGCTACTTCTTTCTTTATGCTTACATCTTTAGGACTATCTGATATTGGTATAACTTTTGGCGTAGCAGCTGTTTCTGTGCTATGGTTTGAATTGTATAAATGGATCAAAAGACTTACAGAGAAGAGAGGACATATCAATACATAGG
>JAIXKU010000316.1 GCA_026936045.1 Flavobacteriales bacterium | reverse complement strand
TCATCAAACAAATCCCATACTTCATTTGCGTTAGGTACGCTACCGCATAAAAAAACTCTTTCACTTGGGTCTAATGGCACAATTTTTTCAACCGCATCTCGCTTAATGTAAGCGGGTTATCTAACCATGGACTAGCTTCGTTGTAACCAATATCACTATCTATGGTTGTTTAGTTTCAGGGTTAAACCAATCGAAAGATTTATCAGTATCGTGGCTTCAACCCACGATTTAAGTTTTTGATGGGTTTCGGTGGAACGCGGTTAGATTGTCATATTTCAATGATGTGAATGTATGGCAGTTTACAATGACTCTTACTATTTTGCGTATAACAGAGATGTGTGGTGCATTGCTCAGGGCTATCTGAGATATCCGCTCATAATTTATCTTCTTGTAATAGGTCATGATCTGGTTTGCTTCGGAACGAGCGTTCGATCAGATGTCGCAATGTTATACGAACGAATATTCTTTGGTCGTTTGCAATGCCAAACGCTCTGTATTTTTGTAGCAAATCTTTATAGGCGGTTTCACTCAATATCTCAACGCTTTCTAGAATGTTCTGTTTATCACCTAAAGCCTCGCGGATATCCTCGTTTATATCTTCCTCAACATAGCCAGCGGGTACGCTATACGACATATCAAGTAATAGCGGTGTGAAACTTCGTAACATTATCTGGTCTTTGTTTGCGTGGCAATCTTTGGATTGAACGCAAATAGCGTATATCAGATATCTTTTAATGTCATGACGAGCCTATCTGAACCATGCTAACGCCCAGCAGGTATTCCTCTGGGTCAAGCCGCGTTTGCTAAAATCTGGTCAGTAACCCACTCCAAAATCTCAATATCTCTATCGTCCAAGTACGGCGTTTACTTAATGCCTTGTTTGGGTGAGGTGTGGCGAGTCAATAATGCGCGGTTCCAGTTTGGCGGGCGGTGCCACCAGACAACATCAAGCAAATCGTCTTTAACTGTCGGTGCCTTTGCCAGTCTTAACAATGCGCCACATTTCTTATGGACTTGCCCAACATGTTTTATCTGTTACATCTCGCCTATAGGCCAATCCAGGTAGTAAAATCACGACATCTTGCCAGTCGTTTTTGGTTGCAGCTAATTCTCGCAGAATAGCGGGTATTTGTGCAGTGGTGTGCGTTCGCAAAATATGCTCGTTGTCCACATAATGAGTGTAGGTAGATGAGCGACTAATGTTATCTTTGGCAATTAAAAGATTGTCGTAATTGTCTGCGACAGTTACGATTGGATCTTTACGATACACCCGAACATCAGATTCCTTATGGCTCTCGCGCATATAATCTGCAACTTTTTCATACAACAGTGATATTGCATGTTGTTGCTTGCCCTCCGTTAAGTCGGGAATTGCCAGATACTCGTTTAATTTTGCTTTTGTTAGTGGTTGAATATACATTCTCATATTTTTCTCCTTAATTACTTAAATTAAAAAAGCCCCATATTGCAGGGGGCTTTGGTTCATTAGCTGATAATGTTTATTTGGTAAAGCCAGCTAGACCCCCTAGAGAAGAGGCCATAAAAAAGTTCTTAACTGACTTTGAAATTACTTTCATAACCGTTATTATAGCACAAATATACATCTTACGCAAGAAATATATTGAAGCCTTTGTCAAGCACAGTGGCCAGAAACAGCTTTCTTAAAAATCTCAAAAACGTAAAAAGTCAAAGCTGTCGGATCGGCTGCACTGAAAGCACAGAAACGGCGTAGCGATAGGTGGTTGGTTAAAAAATTTGTGGCCATTTCACTGGCTTATCAAAAAGTTGCAACTCCGCGTTATCTGGTGGCTGTATCTGAGTGGCGGCTTTTTCTAGCATGGCTTTGGTCATTGGTGCGTCACTTGCTTCGCCGTTACTATTACGTACTTCAACTCGCCGCCACAATTCCTCAAATGACACGTTAAGATAGTGTAGTTCAACTCTTGCACCAAGTGCGCGAGCCTCAAGCCGTAACTCGTCCCGTTCAGAGCGTCCCCAAAAGCCATTTTCCAAAATTACGGTGTCACCTTTTTTAAGTAGTTCTTTAGCCCTCTGCCATTGTTCCGCTTCAACTTTTGCTCTGGCTTTTTCATCATATAAATCAATGTTTCTTTCGTACATTTCTTTATCGGGACTCATCACAGTTGCGGGCATTTTACTAGCTAGTTTCTTTGCTAATGTAGATTTACCAGCTCCAGGCAAGCCACACAGTAATATCAAAGTTCCTTGTTTCATTTTTATTCCTTATCTAAGTTAATTGTACTTTGTATGCCGATTTGACGACAGAAGTATTTGTCATGCGAAGCGACAAGCATTGCACCTTTGTAATTTTGCAGAGCCATTTCAATCCTATCGCGAGTCGGAATATCTAAATGGTTTGTCGGTTCGTCAAGTATCAAAAGCTGATTCTGTGCCAACAATAATTTAGCAAAGCTCAATTTAGCTTGCTGACCACGAGACAGTTCACTTGGCTTTTTTCTAAGATCATTCTCATCTAGTCCCAAGCTTCGTGCCTCGCGGTAAATGGCTGTTGAATGAGTACCAGT
>JAIXKU010000030.1 GCA_026936045.1 Flavobacteriales bacterium | reverse complement strand
CGCCTATCAAAGCCTTAAAAATCTGGTGCAGACAGAGGAAGATGTCTTAATAGAACCGGAACCGGATTATACACCATTGCTGTTAAGTTCTTTCATTGACAGTTCGGCTGTTGCAAATCATCCGAGCATCCAGCTATTGTACCAAGAGGCGAAAATTGCCGAACAGAACAAGAAATTGGAACGGGCAAACAGCCTGCCTGATTTTACGTTCGGCTATAATAACATATCGCTGATAGGAATGCACAGTAAAAATGGTGTAGAGCAATTTTATGGCAGAGGACAGCGGTTTAGTTTTGTTGATGTAGGTATTACAATCCCCATTTTTACAACCACCAAAGCAAAAATTCGCTCGCTTGATTACAAGAAACAATCATTGGAATTAAATGCGCAATGGCAGGAACAACAGCTTAAAACGGAATTGGCAAACGCCTTGAAACAATACGAACAATATGTAGCGCAGTTTACCTATTTCAAGGAGCAGGCACTTCCGAATGCTGATGAGATTATCAATGCTGCAAAGCTGGGGTACAGTACCGGAGATATTTCTTATGTGGAGTACCTATTTGCCTTGCAGACAACTACCGATATTCAGCTTAATTATTTAAAGAGCATACAGCAAATCAATGAGGCTGTAACGCTTATCCATTCATTAATCAGTAAATAATACAATATATGAAACGTATCATAAATAATATAGTTTTTGGCATTCTTGTCCTCGTAGCATTCTTTGCTTTCAACGCCTGTACAAATAATCATAAAGAGGGCGATGGGCATAATCACGGAACGGAAGCAGAAACAACAACGGACGAACACGAAGAAGAAGAAGAAAATGTTGCAGTGCTGACCGATGAGCAGATGAAAGCCGTGGGTGTTGAAATCGGTTCAATTGAACAGAAGCAATTATCCGCAACATTGAAAGCCAATGGTGCATTGAGAGTTCCCAACAGCAACAAGGCAAATGCAACTTCAATGTTTGGTGGCGTTATCAAATCCCTCAATGTGGAGATAGGCGATTTCGTAAAGAAAGGTCAGGTCATCGCCACTATTTCCAATCCGCAATTCATACAGTTGCAGGAAGAATACCTAAGCATCAATAGCCGGATAGAGTTTGCAGAGCAGGAAGTGGTAAGACAAAGAGAGCTGAACGAGGGAAATGCAGGTGCAAAGAAAAACCTGCAAAGTGCCACATCTGAATTGAACACTTTGAGAACACGTAAGTCCTCGCTGAACCAGCAAATCCAAATGATGGGCATTAATCCGGCTTCCTTGTCAAATGCGAGCCTTAAATCCTCGTTGGTCGTTACAAGCCCGATAAGTGGCACTATAAGTAACGTTTTTGCCAAAATCGGAAGCTATGTAGATGTGTCTTCGCCTATTGCCGAAATAATAGAGAACACAGCATTGCACTTGGATTTACAGGTTTATGAAAAGGATATTCCCCTTATCAAAATAGGTCAGAAAATAGATTTTGTCGTAACCAACAATCCCAATAAGACCTATTCTGCCGAAGTGTACAGTATTGGTTCATCTTTTAGCGGAGAGAGTAAGACCATTGCCGTTCACAGCAGAATTACAGGCGATAAAACAGGATTGATTGACGGAATGAGCATAACCGGAACTGTAAGTTTAGATAATGTACTAAGTACGGCTGTACCCAATGAAGCGATTGTCAATGCAGATGGGAAATATTACATCTTTTTGGTCAAGGAGCAGGAAGAAGAACCGCACGACCACAAAGAGGACGAGGCTCACGACCACGGTTCGGAAAAAGGAACTCAATTTGTAAGAATGGAAGTCGTGAAAGGTGCTTCTCAATTGGGTTACACGGCGATAACGCCTGTAAGTGAAATTCCACACGGTACGCATATCGTGGTAAAAAGTGCATTTTTTGTGAATGCAAAAATGAATGATACAGGCGAGGATGGTCACGGTCACTAAAATAGTATATGATGAAAAAGAGCATTGAACAAAAGCTATTGTCAAAGAACACCAATCCGACCAGTATGCGGATATTGGTGTATGATTTCTTGGAGCAACAGCAAACAGCGATGTCCTTATCTGAAATCGAAAGCCATTTTTATAAAGCAGACAGGGTTACGATTTACAGGACTTTGAAAACTTTTGAAGAAAAAGGCATTGTACACAGTATTCAGGAGAACACTACGGTCAAGTATATTCTGTGCCACGATGGGTGTGATGAAAATACACACAAGGATTGGCACTTACATTTCTATTGTAAGATTTGTAAGCAGACAACCTGTAAGGAGGATTTTATAATACCGCAGAATGGAAGTCAGAATTACCGTATCGACGAACTAAAATTATTTGGTAAGGGAATTTGTGAAAACTGTTTAAAGGAGAGTTTGCAATAGCATTGCAGGCTCTCCCTGTGTAACTTTGTTATAAATATAAATGTGTTATGGACACCTATCTTAAAGAAACAAAAATCCTTGACTACTCCAATGCTTCCATACAAAAGCTATTGGAGCAGAGAGGGTGGGAAAACTTGGACACCGTTGCCAAAGTTCAAGCCATTTACAATTTTGTAC
>JAIXKU010000331.1 GCA_026936045.1 Flavobacteriales bacterium | reverse complement strand
CTTTCTGCCGTTACATCCGTTGTGATGGCTGTAGTAGGAGGGTATCATTGGGATTTAGATACTTCGCGATATTATATGGCTGCCGTGTATATTTTTCTATTGATAGGTCTCATACATTTCTTTGCCGTATTGATACATCAAATATGGGTTAAGGTGGTATTGTCTTTCACTGTGCTGTTTTATGGGATATTTATGTTCTATAAATCTGAGCCGATTCATTTTACACGTCTCGATAAATATACACCACAGCATATAGCAGAGATCATTCAAATTGCTGATTCCCTGGATCTGAAAGACGGTATTACAGATTACTGGGCGGCTAAGCCGATATATGTGTTTAGCCAAGGCAGGCATGTTATGGCAGCTATGTATGATAAAATGTTTTATCCGTATCATCATATTTCATATATCGGCTGGGCTTGGGGACCGGTCTTTTCTTTTGCTTATCTGCCGGATTATGCACCAGTAAACACAGCAATTATGGACAGTATTACCATATCAAGTGTGCCGATTAACATAGGAGGCCATTTTTATATAACTAGGCCATTTAGGTTAGAGAAAGAAAAAAAAGAACCGATACTTCTCGAATAACGTTTATTTAGTCCGTTAGTATCAGTCCGGGTGGAGGAGAGACATCATCCCTGATTCTTCTTATCATTCTAAAAATTAAAGAAGCATCTTTCTGTTTGTTTAAATTCATATCGTACGCCATGCGATCCGTCAGTACAGTGAGAATACTGTTCTTCATACTCTTTGTAAATAAATCATCATGGAGCGGGAATCGGATATCGGGTAATGTAGTGTCTTCCATAGCTGCATAATCGGTATATCCACTAAGTCTGTAAAAATATTTCTGAGGGATAAGCTGTAATGAGTCGGGAAGAATAACATCTTTATGATTCTTAATTTCATTATTTAATACTTCAGGTGCTATATAGATTGGGCGGGAAGAGTAATGTGCTTGCAAGATGGAAGAGATTAACTGTTCATAAGCGTTTTGTAAAACACCGGCATCAAACCTTTTTCCTTCTTCAAATTTTCTTAGCTCTAAGAGGTATTGCTCTTTTTCTTTCTCAATCTTCGAGAAGAAATCAGGCTCCTTATTCTCAATCTGTGAGATATACCAACTGCGGCGCAATAATTCTTTATCAATAATCAAAACATCTGATGAAACATGTTCTACATTCTGAAGATATAAAGCGGGAGAAATAAGAATATCCCATTGGTAGGTAAGAATAATGGCATCGGGAGCTACCGATGTTAACGCTTCTTTAGTATAATCGCCAATATGAAAGTTATTACTTTGATCTACTTTGGGATAGTTGAATGTGATCAAATACAGAGGAATACCTAATGCCAACCAACTAAATTTCGGATTTGTACGAAAAATATCAACCGACGCCCATATCCACATTACGGCCCCGCTTATAAGTATTGCTGTGGATATAAAGGCAGCCAGGAAATATGGCAGCAGGTCTTTTATTTTGTAATTAATAGCATAGAAAATACAAAATAAGAAAGTGATCGCCAGAAAAATAGAGATAGGTTTATGTTTACGATACAGATAAATAAATCCACCAATCATAAATACAATACCAATAAATGAGAACTCATTTGGAAGATTTGATATGAATAGATGGAGGTTATCTTTTGCCACATCGGAGGATGAGAACATCCATACCTGGTACTGTTTGCCTGATACATGGCGGATAAGGTTATCCCATGTTACAGGATTGCCCCAATTAAGCATAGGTGATGCTGATGCTCGTAATGGTAAATAGAGATAGAGAAGGATAGAGGTAAACCCGGCTGTCCCCAACCAGATAGCCGTTGCTTTTAATATTTTGATAAGATTTTTGTACTTATAGATAATAAGAAATAAACTGCCGGGGAGCAAAAATATGCTTGTCATGTGATTCCCAAAGCATATACCTAATATACCTCCAAGTATTACGATGGTTCTCCAAGAAACAGTAGAACTGGATATAAATCGAATGACGGCAAAAAAGTAAGCAGAAAATAAAGCGGCTTGTAATGAGTAAACCTCTACACCGGTGCTTTGAGACCAATAAGTTGTGCTGAAAGCTGCAAACCCTGCACCTACAACTGCTGCCAACCAGTAATGAATGGGTTCTAATATTTGGGCTGGTTGGTTAGATGATGCATTTTTATGGAATTTTTGTTTTATGGTTTTTTGTTGCTGCAAGGGAGTGGTCAGAAGCATATATAACGCCTTCATCAAAAAGAAAATACCAATGGCAGAGAATAAAGCCGATAAGATGTTCATCTTTACAATACCTTCTGCCGGTAATGGTATTTTTGACCAAACATACCCCAAAAGTGTAAACAAAGGATAGCCGGTTGGATGGGCTATGCCGAGTGTATATTGTACAGTGGCTAATTCACCGGCATCAATGGCAGGGATATCACGGCTAAGTGTAAAAAGATATACGATGAATACAAATATTGTAGTTACTACCGGGATCCAATGAATCTGTTTCATGCGATAAAAGTAAATGCTGTCATTTAAGATGCAAACAGATTGGAAATATTTTGGCCAAAATGTTAAAATAATACGATACATTATGATTTTTTTATAAATTTGGTTTTTTTAAACCAGGTTTATTATGAAGTTGTATCGTTTATTCTTGTTGCTTATTGGCACCTTATTTTATAATTTCTCGAATATATCAGCACAAGCACCGGGTTGTCCGAGTGTTAATGCCGGTTCTGATGTAAACTTAGCTTGTGGCGGTTGCACTAACCTAACAGCCACTCCTTTTCACGTAGGAGCAACTACGTCATATAATGCTACATCCGTACCTTATGCACCGCCTTATCCGTTTAATGCAGGTACTGCAATCTTTGTAGGGCAGGATGATATATGGAGTGGAGTCATCAACTTGCCGTTTGATTTCTGTTTTTTTGGTAATGCCTATAATCAAATTGTTGTAGGTGCTAATGGTTTAATATCTTTTAATACCGCTTTGGCAAACCAATATTGTACATGGAGCTTTTCAGCTTCTTTACCTAATTCAACTCTATACACTAATTCCATTTTTGGGGCCTATCACGATATTGATCCCTCAGTATGTGGTAATATCCGTTATGCTATTTTGGGTTCCTACCCTTGTCGTACTTTTGTGGTAAACTATGATGCGGTATGTCATTATAGTTGCAATAGCTTAAAAACCACGCAACAGATTGTACTCTACGAAACAACAAATGTGATTGAGGTATATATTCAGAATAAGCCCACTTGCGGCAGTTGGAATAGCGGGAATGCGCTTATTGGTATTCAAGATGCAACAGGTGCCAATGCCTCTTGGCCTCCCGGATATAATACAGGCCCTTGGGTAGTAAGCAATATGGGATTCAGATTTACACCAGACGGACCGCCCGCATATACTCTCGAATGGTACGAGGGCGCTAATCTCATTGCTACAAATACACCAACAATCAATGTATGTCCGGGTTCCAACACTATGTACACAGCAAAAGTAACATATAGTGGCTGTAACTTATCTAACCCGGTGGTTGTAACGGATGATGTATGGGTGAATGTAACAGGGATACCGACGGGTGCAAATAGTAACAGTCCGTTATGTGAAGGTCAGACCTTGCAACTACAATCACAAGGAGGATATGTGTCATATCAATGGTCAGGTCCGGGCGGGTTTACATCCAATCAGCAGAATCCCAGCATACCTAATGCCAATGCTTCGAATGCCGGTGTTTATACGGTTACGGTTAATGATGGTACAGGCTCTTGCTCATCTACCATTACAGTACAGATTAACCCGTATCCAAATGCCACAGCAACTAATAATGGCCCTGCATGTGTAGGCGATAATATAACATTTACGGCTACCGGTGGCACATCTTATGCTTGGTCAGGCCCCAATGGGTTTTCCTCAACAGCTTCAGATACAACCTTAACAAATGTAACAACCGGTGCCAGCGGCGTTTATACCGTTACAGTTACCAGTAATGGCTGCTCTTCTACTGCAACGACCAGCTTAACCGTAAATACAATACCAACACCGACTATTACGGGTAGTAATACCATTTGCTCCGGAGCATCAACGACACTTATGGCATCCGGTGGTAGTTCGTATGCCTGGAGTACCGGTGAGTCAACAGCTTCTATATCTGTATCTCCTACAACGAATACTGTTTATACCGTTACAGTTTCTAATGGCTCTTGCTCAGGTACAGCAACAGTGAGTATTACAGTAAATCCGGCCCCAACACCTGTTGTAGATGGAAACAACCCCGTTTGTAACGGTGATTCTATCCAAATTACGGCATCCGGTGGAACAGGTTATATCTGGAATACAGGTGCAAATTCAGCAGCTATAAATGTACCGGCCGGCACATATACTGTTACAGTTTCTGATGCAAGCACTTGTACGGCCTCTACTACAGTTACAGTTTCACTTACTCCTGATCCTGCGACTAGCTTTACGGCTTCAATTGCCTGCTTGGGAGCTGCAACCAGTTTTACGAATACATCAACAATCTCTTTAGGTACTATCACTGATTATCTTTGGAATTTTGGAGGTTCCAATACCAGCACTGATGAGAATCCTACGTTTATATTTACCTCTTCAGGTACACATACTGTTACACTTACTGCTACTTCTGATAATAACTGTAAATTCACTTATTCTACTCAGATAGTTGTCGGCAAAGGTCCTGATATTTCTATGCAGTTGGTTGCGTTGTGTTTTGCCCAGTTACAAGCATTGGCTATCAGTAATGATACGGCCGATCATGTTGAATTATGGACCTGGGACTTTGGTGATGGGAATGGAGATACTGGGAAAATTGTAACCTATCCATACACTACACAAGGTACATATACCGTCACCCTTATAGGAACAAATCAATACGGATGTGACTCTACAATTACTCAAAGCTTTACTACCAAAGGTGGAAAAACACTTGATCAAGTTACGATTGCAAATGTGCTGTCACCTAATGGAGATAATCTGAATGATGAGCTTATAATGGATCCTGAATTTGAAGAATGTTCACCTTATACATTAACTATTTTCAATCGCTGGGGCTTTAAGGTGTTTGAATCCGTAAATAACGATCCGCCTTTCAATGGTGTCTCAAATACAGGAGTATCTATTGTACCGGGTGTTTATTTCTTAGTTATCCGTTCTAATGACTTATCATACAACGGTACCATTACTGTAGTAGCTAATTAGGCTATGAAGCTGTTATGAAATTAGAGCAGATCATTTCATTCCTTGATGAATTAGTCCCATTCCACTATGCCGAGAGTTATGATAATGTAGGCCTTTTGGTTAAAGGAGCTGAAGAATTAACAGGTGTGCTTGTGACTTTAGATTGCACGGAGGAAGTTGTAGCGGAAGCTAAGAATAGTCAATGCAATCTCATTGTTTGTCATCACCCAATTATCTTTAAAGGCATAAAGAGATTAACAGGTAGTCATTATGTAGAAAGAACGCTAATGGCTGCTATTAGACAAAATATCAGTATTTATGCTGTACATACGAACTTAGATAACATGTTGGAAGGGGTGAATAAGACATTGTCTCAAAAAATTGGTCTCTTACAAACAGAGATTCTATTCCCTCAGATATCAACATTACTAAAACTTCAGACTTATGTGCCTGAGTCTGAAACGGAAAAAGTATCCAATGCTCTATTTGAAGCCGGTGCCGGTCATATTGGTGCATACTCTGAATGTAGTTTTAGGGTGCAGGGTATCGGTACATTTAAAGGTAGTGAGACATCACAACCTTATGTAGGGAAGTCCGGCGAGCGGCATTATGAGAAGGAAAACAAGATTGAAATCTTGTTCCCGCGACATTTACAATCACGTCTTATTAAAGCCTTAAAGCAATCTCACCCATACGAAGAGGTAGCTTATGACATAATTCCTCTTTCCAATCACAATCCGACCATCGGCGCCGGTATGATAGGAGACTTACCGCATCCTGTTCCTAGCTTGGATTTCCTAAAGCAGTTGAAGAAAATATTAAATACAGGTATAATTAGGCATACACCCATTTGCAAAGACATGATACAAAGAGTTGCTGTTTGCGGTGGCTCAGGTGGGTTTCTGCTGTCAGAAGCCATGCGTGCCAGAGCAGATGTCTTTATTACAGCAGATATTACTTACCATCATTTTTTTGATGCAGATGGGAAAATTATCATGGCAGATGTCGGACACTTTGAAAGTGAGCAATTTACAAAAGAGCTGTTAATGAATGAAATTCAAAAAAAATTCCCTACATTTGCCGTCCTAATTTCTAATACTAATACAAATCCGGTAAACTATTTATAGTATGGCCAAAAAAACACAGGCAACCGCTGTCAGTCCTAAAGACATGACTATTGAAGAAAAGCTAAGAGCATTATACGATTTGCAATTAGTAGATTCAAGAATAGACCGTATCCGCACAATACGTGGAGAACTCCCCCTTGAAGTGCAGGATTTGGAAGATGAAATTGTCGGTATGGAAACACGTGCCGAAAAAATGAAAGAAGAATTAGCCTCTATTGATGCTGAGATTGCAGCACGTAAGAATTCCATTAAGGACAGTCAGACTTTAATAAAAAAGTACGAACAACAGCAAGCAAATGTGCGTAATAACCGTGAGTTTGATTCCCTGTCTAAAGAAATTGAGTATCAAAACTTAGAGATTCAATTAGCCGAAAAGCGTATCAAAGAAAATAAGGTTAAGATTGAAATGGTGAAGAAGAATATAGAGGAGATGGGGAAAAAACTTTCTGAACGTAAAGAAGACCTTAAACATAAGAAAGATGAATTGGGCGACATTATAGCCGAAACAGAAAAAGAAGAAAAACAGCTACAAGCTAAATCGGCTGAGTTTGAAACCTATATTGAAGAAAGATATCTTTCGGCATACAAGCGTATTCGCGCCAACTCCTTTAATAGATTGGCAGTGGTAACTATAGAACGTGATTCATGCGGCGGTTGTTATAATAAGATTCCACCTCAGCGCCAGATTGATATTGCTCAGCGTAAAAAAATTCTTGTTTGTGAGCATTGCGGTCGTGTATTGGTGGACGAGATAATGGCAACAGAAGAAAGTGATAAAGTCGCTAAACTCATCAAATAATAGCACTAAATGAATCCTCGCGTGGGCATAATCATGGGAAGTGCTAGCGACCTGACAGTTATGAAAGAGGCCGCAGATTTTCTTGAGTCCATGCAAATTCCGTTTGAGATTACAGTTGTTTCGGCTCATCGCACCCCGCAACGGATGGTGGATTATGCATCAAGCGCTAAAGAAAGAGGTCTTCAAGTTATTATTGCAGGTGCAGGCGGTGCAGCGCACCTGCCCGGCATGGTTGCTTCCTTAACAACACTTCCTATTATTGGTGTGCCGATAAAATCATCTAATTCAATTGATGGATGGGATTCTGTTCTCTCCATCTTGCAAATGCCTAATGGGATTCCTGTAGCTACTGTTGCTCTTAATGCAGCTAAGAATGCAGGTATTTTAGCTGCCAGCATTCTCTCTTTATCCGATAAAGATATTGCAACAAGTCTTGAGAAATTTAAATTAGATTTATCAAAGAAAGTTTTGGATAGTATTCAGAATTTTGATAATTTGGGTTATGAAAATCAGGTGAAACCCTGATTCAACCCAAATTAAACCAAATGAATCTACCAACTCGCCATTTATTTATCCTGTATCTCTGTATTTCTTACACATTTGCTTTTTCGCAGAATCAGCCCCTTGGTGCACGTTCTGCTGCAATGGGAAATGCTTCCGTATCATTACTTGATGTATGGTCGTCTTATAATAATCAATCAGCTTTGGCTTGGCTTAACCGTATCGAATTGGGTACATATTACGAGACCCGTTTTCTGTTGCCGGAATTAAGCACTCAAGGTCTAGCCTTAGTCGTTCCGATAAAGAAAATCGGTGTGTTTGATTTCAATTTCTCACATTTTGGTTATACACAATACAACGAAAATAAGTTTGGAATTACTTATGCCCGGAAGTTTGGTGCTATATTCTCTGCCGGCATACAAATTAATTTACATTGGATCCATATTGGGGAAGGCTATGGCGATTTGGTAACCGCTACCGGCGAGCTTTCTTTTACTGTTCAACCATTACCACGATGGATTATAGCAGCTCACGTTTTCAATCCGACACGCACGCCGTTGGCTGAGTATAAAAGAGAGAAGATACCTACGTTATTTAGATTAGGCACATCGTATGCATTTCATGAAAAAGTACTTGTCTGTATTGAAGGTGAGGCTTGTATTCATGATACGCCAACTTTTAGAATAGGTTTGGAATATCATGCTATCCCAATCTTGTTTTTGCGAGCAGGCTTTAACTCGTATCCGGTTTCTCCCAGCTTTGGGTTTGGTTTGGATATTAAAAATTTTAAACTGAATGCAGCCTCCTCTTGGCAGCCGATTATGGGATTTTCTCCACAGGTGTCGTTAAGTTATGCTTTTGGAAAATGAGACGTGTTCTACACCTTATTTTTTCTATAATGCTTGTTCTATTAAGTGCCGGTGCTCTTTTTTCACAATCACATGAACTTATTAAAGAAAATATTATTGAACGGTTTATCGAAGATATATCTGAAAATTCTGAACAGGAGGAGCCTGACTATACGTCGCTTTTGGAAGATTTAAATTATTATTATGACAACCCGATAAATCTTAATCAAACATCTGTTGATGAACTGAGTAAACTCTATTTGCTAACCGAGTATCAAATTAATGCTTTGTTCTCTTATATTAAGAAACACGGTTATTTACTTAGCATCTATGAGATTCAGCTTATACCGGGTTGGAATGAATCGCTTATATACACAATACTTCCGTTTGTGGATGTGCAGCCTGTCAAAGACCAATCGAAGACAAAGGTGGCTAATATCTTTAAATATGGTAAGCATGAAATTGTTATTCGCTATACCCGTATTATAGAAAAATCTATGGGGTTTATCATGAATGACTCAAACGATAGTAAAGGTTATTTAGGCGATCCGTCTCAAGTTTTTCTCAGATATCGCTTTACTTATAAGGACAGAGTTAGTGTAGGTTTTGTAGCTAAGAAGGATAGAGGAGAAGAGTTTTTTGTCGGCACACAGCCTTATGGCTTTGATTTCTATGGAGCCCATTTGTATATTAAAAATCTTGGACCTTTTAAAAAGATAGCTATAGGCGATTATAATATTCAATTTGGCCAAGGTCTGACACTTTGGACAGGCTTTGGATACAGACGTACGGCAATGGGTATGAATATTAAACGTTTCCCATCAGGTATTAAGCCATATACTGCAACGAACTCGACATTCTTTAACAGAGGGATGGCTGCCGAAATGGCTATTGGACCGGTTTCCGTAACAGGATTTATTTCGTTTAAACCAAGGAGTGTGACAGTTATAGATTTAGACTCATTAACCGGTGATGTGCTGTCCTTTTCATCTCTGGATGAAACAGGATTACACCGAACATTATCAGAGGTAAACAAAAAAAACAGAATATATGAACTGAATACGGGCGCCAATATTACCTTTAGAAGAACGAAATGGAATATAGGTGTAACAACATCCTATACTTATTATACAGCTTCACAGAAGCTAAGTGATGCGCCTTATAATCTTTATCGTTTTCAAGGGAGTCAGATTTTTAATATTGGCGCAGATTATAATCTGCTTTTGGGCAAGTTTTACCTTTTTGGCGAATTGGCTTTTAGCGGTAACGGCGGGTATGCTTTTCTTCAAGGTGTTCAGGCACAGATTAGCTCTAACTTTGCGATATCTTTATTACTACGTAACTATGCATCTACATATCAAAATGTGAATAGCAATGCATTTGGAGATAGAACAACGAATGAGAATGAAAGAGGTATTTATCTTGGATTTAATGCCTCACCTGCTTCCAAATGGACTATTACCGGCTATGTGGATGTGTTTCAGTTTCCTTGGCTAAGATATAATGTGAATGCCCCTTCCTGGGGTTATGAATGTTCACTTCAGACAATCTATGTGCCTAATCGTCAGATGGAAATTTATGCACGAATTCGTCGAGGCTCACGTCAGGAAAATGCCGTACTTAATGATCTATTTACCGATCCGTTAGTCCAGATTGATAAAACTAACTATCGCATGAATTTCACCTTTGACCTAAGTACACAACTAAAGCTTAGATCACGGATAGAGCTTGTTACCATTGAGCGACCGGATAAGCCTTTTAGATGGGGTGTGATGGCATATCAGGATATAGTGTATAAGCCCAACCCGATTCCTTTAGATATATCGGCACGTATTGCCTTCTTTTATACAGACGATTATGATACACGCTTGTATGCATATGAGAATGATGTTTTATATAGTTTCTCTGTCCCGGCCTACTATTATCAGGGTATGCGGTTCTACCTTAATTTTAAATATGATATTATACCCGGTTTAAGTCTGTGGTTTAGAATAGCTCAATCATATTTTGCTAATCGTGAAACAATTGGTAGCGGATTAGATTTAATTGAAGGTAATATGCGCACAGAGTTGAAAGTACAAGTCAGATATCGCTTTGGTATTTATCGAAAGAGGAGAATAACATCTTAGATTATTTGGCGCGCATCGCTTCAACAGGATCAAGTTGCGAAGCCGAATAGGCCGGCATCAAGCCGGAAAAGATACCCACTATGGCTGAAATGAAGATGCCTATCAAGACGTTATTCAAAGAAAGCGCAAGATTAAAAGTAGAAATCGCCTGAACAATGATGCTGGCAATGAATACCAGTAAAAGACCAAGTAACCCGCCAATCAAAGACAGTACCAATGATTCTACTAGAAATTGAAGTAAAATAAAGACCTTCCGGGCGCCTAAAGCTTTTTGTATGCCTATCATATTTGTACGTTCCTTTACAGAAACGAACATAATATTAGAGATGCCAAAGCCACCTACGAGGATAGCAAACAATCCGATAATCCAACCTACTATATTCAATATATTAGTAATACCACTCATTTCTTTGGCTATAAGACTGGCTTCATTTAATGAGAAGTTGTCCTCCTCACCCGGCTTCAATTTCCGAATAGATCGCATGATACCGGTAATTTCATCTTTAAGCTCAGCATTGCTGATGTTCGGTTTTGATTTAATGACGATCTCTTTATGCACACGCCAGTTGTTTAAATCGGCTAATCCTCGTATGGCCGGATAGGGAATATATATTTTACTATCAGCGCCGGTGCCAATCAGGCTCTCTCCTTCTTTTTCTAAACTGCCTATAACCTCAAATTTCTTTCCCTGAATTTTTATTGATTTGCCGATCGGATTCTCATCCTCAAAAAGTCCTGAGCCAATTGTATGACCAATAATTGTCACATTCTTTCCAGAGCGTAATTCATTTTCCGTAAAAAAACGCCCTTCATCCAAATTGATATTATTTGTTTTGTCATAATTTTCAGATATCCCACTTATTTCTACATTCTGTACAGAATTGTTTTGGTATTTTACCGTACGATTCACAACGACGCGATACGAAGCAGCCTCTGCTAACTCGCTCCGCCTTAGCACCTCATCTACTTCTTCGTATTCGGCCTGTGGCCGTAATACAAACTTCCACCAGGGATAATCAAACCCGCCTTCCCAGGGCCATTTGTGAACAAAAATGACGTCATCGCCCAACGAAGATATACTATCATTTACATCTTTCTTTAAGGAATCAACAGATGCTAAAATCAGAATGATAACAAATATACCTATGACAACACCAAGTAACGACAAGAGTGTTCGTAGCTTATTTGCTATTAATGAACCGATTGCAAATGAGGCGCTTTCCCAAATTAGTCTGAAAAAAAGCATAATGTTAATATCTGGTGTAAAAATAATCAAACGTCTCAACTAATTATTTGCCACCTTTGACAAGAATTTTATTCAGGCTTATACGGCTGAATAATACTGTTTTACATATCTTAAATTTTATTAAATGACTAGCTCTGTTCGCATTCAACACGCTTTAGTTTCGGTTTATAACAAGGATGGTTTGGCGCCGATTATTCATGCGCTTCATAAGCTTGGTGTATCGTTTATCTCAACAGGTGGTACACAATCATTTATTGAGCAGTTAGGCTATAAGGCGACTGCGGTGGAACAGATTACCGATTATCCGTCTATTTTTGGAGGTAGAGTAAAAACATTACATCCCAAAATATTTGGAGGCATACTTTTCCGCCGTCATCTTGAAGCTGATTTGTCTGAGGCAAAACAATATAATATCCCGCCCATAGATCTAGTTATTGTTGATTTATACCCATTCGAGCAGACGGTAAAACAAGGTGGCAGCGAAGATGACATCATAGAGAAAATTGATATTGGTGGTATTGCCTTGATACGTGCTACGGCAAAAAATTTTGCACATACGTTGATTGTTTCTTCTGTTTCTGATTATTCGGCCTTATTGGATTTGCTGGAAAAGAAGCAAGGCTTTAGTGATATTGAGGATAGAAAGGCATTTGCGTCCCGTGCATTTCGTACCAGCTCTCACTACGATGCAATGATTCATGCATATTTCTCGGGGAATACGTCTCCTGCAACTTGTCGCCCTTTACGTTACGGGGAGAATCCGCATCAACAGGCTGAATTTTCCGGTAATTTGGATGAACTGTTTGAAATATTGAATGGAAAAGAACTTTCTTATAACAATTTGGTTGACGTTGACGCTTCTTTACAACTCATATCAGAGTTTTCAGCACCCACAGTTGCTATTATAAAACATACCAACTCATGTGGCCTGGCTTCCGGTGAGACGTTGCATCAGGCATATGAAAAAGCATTTGCGGCAGATCCGGTATCTGCCTTTGGCGGTGTGATTGCTGTTAATCATAAAATAGATTTACAGACGGCCGAAACAATGAATTCATTATTCTTTGAAATATTATCTGCTCCTGATTTTGATCCCAAAGCATTAGAGCTGCTCAAACAAAAGAAAAACCGCATTTTATTGAAGGTTAAAACAGTTGTTTCTCCAATGCGTGTATCTAAGAGCATTTTAAATGGCGTAATTGTACAAGATGCGGATAGGCTGGCAGAGTTACGTTCCGATTTTAAGATCGTTACACAACGACAGCCTTCAGAAGAAGAATTGGCAGATTTAGAATTTGCCATTAAGGCAGTAAAACATCTTAAGTCGAACGGTATTGCACTTGTTAAGAATCGTCAGCTCATTGGTATGGGTTGTGGTATGACATCGCGTGTGGATGCCCTGCAGCAGGCCATTAAAAAGGCGTATGAATTTGGTTTTGACTTAACCGGCGCTGTTATGGCATCAGATGCATTTTTCCCGTTCCCTGATTGTGTTGAGATATCTCAAAAGGTCGGTATTACTGCAATCTCCCAACCCGGAGGTAGTATCAAGGATCAGGATTCAATAGATATGGCAAATGTTTTAGGTCAATCAATGGTATTTACCGGTGTGCGGCATTTTCGTCATTAATTGGTAGAAGAATCTCGTATGCCTTTTGTGGCGAAAGGTATAATTGGTTTGACCTAAGCCAGGGGTTAAGTTCTTTAAGCATGTAAAAACTGGAGCCTTGTTCTTTTGCAAAGCTTACCAAATCAGGGATATTATATTGAATAAGCAGTTTCCTTGTTTTATATGGGGCGTATAGCTCTTCTTTACTTAGATTAAATCCATACTGTTCAGGATGCTCAAAAAGTTCTTTTGTGACAGCTATACGCAATATATAGCGAGATGTTTCTACGTTTAGTTTGAGTTTATAATAATCATTTTCTTCTTGTTGGCTGATTTGATCCTGCAAACCGGTCATCCCCATATTGTAAGAGGCGGCCGCAAGTGTCCAATTGCCAAATTTCTTATATGCATCTTTTAGATATTTACTAGCAGCAATTGTCGCCTTCTCTACATGATATCTTTCATCTACGTTTTTGTTCACTTCAAGTCCGTACTGTATGGCTGTTCCTTCAAGAAATTGCCAAAACCCGACTGCTTTAGATGGTGAGATAGCATTAGCTAAATTACTTTCAACAACACAGAGATATTTAAAATCATCGGGGATACCCTGTGATTTAAGGATAGGTTCTATAATAGGAAACCAGCGTGCCGCCCTTTTTAGACCAACGATGGTAGCTGATTGACGATAGACTGTTACTAATAACTCAAATTCATACCGTTCGCGAATATCCGTCAAGGATAGCGGAATAGCTTCGCCGGCTAGAGAAATAGAGTCGGGGATAGGTAATGATGGTAAGGCATAAGTTGTAAGGTCGGGATGTTTAACTTCCGGCAAAGAAGGTGTTGACGGCATAGCGGTACTGGTCAATATTTGTCGTGTCTGAAATAACAGGATGATAGCAACACCTAAAAGTGTAACGACCATGGATAACATGATCAATGCTATTCGCATCCGTCTGATTTCTTTATGAATGTCAGATAGTTCTGGATCCATGCTTGGACTTTATTCGTGTGGTGAGATAAAGAGATATTGTGATGGATAAGTAGTAAACAACAAATAACGTAACGTGCCAAAAATTCCAATATTGTATCTTTTGTATGATAAGGATACTCAGGCTACCGGAGATTAATCCAATACTTCCTAATAACAAAGCAACATGCCTTTGCTTGATACCTTTGTAGGCAAGATGATGTGTTGTGTGATCCTTGCCGCCAATAAAAGGCGATTTGCCTTTGCGTATGCGATTGATGAAAACGGTGGTTGTGTCGGCAATAGGCACGATAAATATTAGTAAAATGGAAAGGAATTGTTTTGTTTGTATAGGTTGATCATAGAAATCTATACCATTCCAAAATAATTTAATACCTATAATGGCTAAGAATATACCAAGAAACTGACTGCCGGAATCGCCCATATACATTTTAGACGGATGCCAGTTATAATGAAGAAACACCATTAATGCTGCTATCATTCCGACAATGAGTGTAGCATATATTGATGATAACTGATCGGTAAGTAAAAGATAGATAAAACTAACAATACATATCATTAGTGAAGTAGTGCCTGTGATGCCATCCATGTTATCTAACATATTGATAGAATTCATCAACCCGACAACCCAAAACATGGTTATAAAATGATTGAAGCCCACCCAAGGTGTAATTTCTATGTAGATACCCGACCAGATAAGTATGGCAGCACAACTAAACTGAATAAAGAACTTTAGATAAGGACGTGTGTTATATGCATCATCGGCCAATCCCATCAAGAATCCGAGAGAGCAGGTAGCTATCAATCCGAAAAATTCCTTACGATGGATAAATGCCATATCATTATAAAAAAACACATAAGTCAAAATACTAAATAAAAAAGTGATATAAAAGCCAAAACCGCCTAAAGAGGGTTTTTGCTGAGAGGCCCAACGAATCTCAGTTTTCTGTGTTCGCATGCCTAAGTTAGTAGAAAACTTTAACAGAATGGAATCTATCAGAAAGTTAAATGCCAAGATAGCAGAGAAGAATCCAGAAATCCATAACAATAACGTTTCCATTTTCATATCTTAGTTGAAAATTCTCAATAGTCAAAGATAGTTTTTTGTTTAAGAATGTGAATATGACAATAGAAACGGCAGAGAAAATTATTAAAGATTATGGAAAAGCGCTATCAAATTCCATCTCACCTCGTGTTTTTCAGTCACGGTCTGATTTGCCATGTTCAGCAGCCCGTATAAAATTTGCTATCTATCGCTACGTTATTGAGCTATTACGCATAGGTCAGCTTAATAAGGCTACGGCAGAAATGCTTATTATTGGCTATAGTAGTTTAAGTTTCTTTGTAGATAATCAGGATTTAGCTACAGCGCTAAATAAGGCTTCTGAGATAAAGGATGATCTGCATCCGGATAGGCAACTTGAAGTTAGGCGTCTCAAAGAGCAGATTCATATTCTATCTATATATAAGGATATTTTGACTGCAGAAATTCAAGAATTTGTCATGGAGTGCATTAAGAACAACCCCCAATAGATGGATTGGGAATATTTTTTGTAAAAAATTTGTTTCTTACAGAAAAATTACTTAAATTAGAATGGCAAAATATGATGCTATGATAATCCCTACAGAACTTATTCAAAAAGAAAACATCAACTTATACAAATTTGTACATGATGATGTTTTGGCTACGGATGATGAAAAAAAAATTCGCAGAGCCCAGTTGGAAAAGGCCATGCTACTTGGAAATGGATATAAAGGGAAAGTGAAGATTACCTTTGAAACAGTGGAGGGACGTAAAGTTGTTGAGACGACTGTTTGGCAAACCGGTAACGAAAACGTTGTTTTAAAAGGCGGTGTCAACATCCCTATTCGTTGCATTCTCGATATCCAGATCTGAGATTTTAGTTATTTTGCAGCATGAAGTTGCATCATTTAGGCTTTGTTGTATCGCATGTTGATCACATTTCTTTCGGTATTCCAGCAAAGATACTATTGAAAGAAGTGATAGATCCGATACAGGATGCCAGTATTTACATTTATAGTGTCGGTTCTGATTGTCTTGTAGAGTTTATTGTGCCTTTATCATCGGCCTCAACGGTATATGGCTTTCTGCAAAAACATGAAGAAGGATTCCATCATTTATGTTTTTCGTGCACGGAAGAGGAAATGAATAACCATGTTAGCGCACACCGTATGATACGTGTGATGGGGCCTGTACCGGCTATCGTATTTGATAATAAAATCGTTTACTTCTATTTGGGAAGAGATGGCCGCCTGACAGAGTTTATTTTAGAATAAATCAACCGCTAGAGTTGGGCTAATTTAGCTGTAAAGTGACGCAATAATGGCGCTTCTTCTATTATACGCAAGCCTTGAATTGAATCTCTATTTCTGAATACTTCAATAATGACTTCAGCTACATAATCCATGTGGCTTTGCGTATATACTCTCCGTGGAATAGCTAATCTGACTAACTCAAGTGCTGATGGAATAAGTTTTCCTTTTTTATCATATTTTCCAAACATCAACGAGCCGATTTCTACGCATCTTATACCGCCCTCTGTATACAACGTACATACCAATGCCTGTCCAGGATAGGCTTCAGCAGGTATGTGCGGAAGGAATGTTTTGGCATCTAAATATATTGCATGCCCACCGGCGGGTTGCATAGCAGGAACACCGGCAGAAACTAGATTGTCTGTTATATGAGCCATGGTTTGTATGCGATAATTTAAGTAATGTTCATCCATTACTTCTTCTAACCCAATGGCAATGGCTTCTAAATCTCGTCCGGCTAATCCGCCATAGGTGGGAAATCCTTCTGTAATAATTAGTAGATTACGACATTGTGTGGCAAGATCGGTATCGTGTAACGCAAGAAATCCGCCAATATTTGCAAAAGCATCTTTCTTAGCACTCATAGTACATCCATCAGCGTATGAGAACATCTCATTGGCTATTTCCTGTATAGATTTATTTTCATAGCCTTTTTCCCGTTGCTTAATGAAAAAAGCATTTTCAGCAAAACGACAAGCATCAATATACATCGGGATATTATACTCTTTACAAACAACCTTTACATCTTTGATGTTTTGCATACTGACAGGCTGTCCCCCACCTGAATTATTAGTGACAGTGATGATAATAAGCGGAATATTTTCAGCACCTATCTCATCAATGGTGCTTTTTAGCTTAGTGATATCCATATTCCCCTTGAAAGATGCCGGAATCAATGGATGCTTTCCCTCTTCACAAACCAAGTCAATACCGGTAGCACCTGAATATTCAATATTGGCACGTGTAGTATCAAACAAGGTATTGCTCAGAAAGTATTTTCCCTTTCCGCCAAGAATACTAAAGAGTATTTTCTCTGCTGCTCTTCCTTGATGGGTGGGAATAATATAAGTCATGCCGGTAATAGCACGAACAGCTTTCTCAAATCTGAAAAAGCTGGGACTACCGGCATAAGATTCATCACCTATCATCATCCCGGCCCATTGTTTAGTGCTCATGGCACTAGTGCCGCTATCGGTAAGTAAATCAATCAATACATCACGTGCAGGAATTAAAAAGGGATTATAATGA
>JAIXKU010000318.1 GCA_026936045.1 Flavobacteriales bacterium | reverse complement strand
CCACTAACAGTATCCGGAAGTTTGGCAGTTGGTCTTAAATATGGCTGAATAAGCTTGTAAGCTTGCTTTTCTGCAGCAGGACGGTCACGATAGGCAAAGAATCCACCAATAAGGTATTGATATATCTGTTCTGGAGTTGTTTCTCTGCGCATTGTTGAGGGAAGACCATTCCACATTGCTCCAACAATAGTACGAGCAATAGCTTGTGTACCGAGACCACCAGAAGCTCCCCCAATAAGAGCTCCCATCGCATTGGCAATCAATCTGTCTCCAGCTTCCATATACATTCCACCAGCCAGACCATGAAGCATGGCATCAATTCCATACTGCCAGTTGGAAGTGGCTCCAGCTATTCCCAGACGAGCGGCACCTTCAACTACATCACCTACAACTGGATTCTTGAGTAATTTAAGAGCACTATTTACCGCTCCCATCTTTCCCAGTGTAGCTTCGGTAGCAACTTTCTTCGTTATACTGGAAAAATATTTCGTAGCGGTGGGAGTAATTTTTTTCATTACTGCATTCGAAACAAGCAGCGGAACTGATTTCCCAGCAACTGCCTCCGCTACTCCCCTGAGACCTGGAATGGGGACGAGAAAGCCGGCGTATCCTGCTGCCTGACCAACTGCTTTGGCAACCCTTTCCCATGGATTTACAGGGGCTTGTTCGCCTATTTTGAGAGTAGAGAACCCCTGTAGCCAACCTTCGCCAAGGTAGCGAAGAGCTCGGAAGACATTAAAGTTTACTTCGTCTTCGGCAACTTCTCGAAAAGGAAGTTGATAGTAGGCGGCATGTTGCTTAAGAAGTTGAACCTGAGACTGGTTAAAGCGCTCAGGTTCCCTCATATAGTAGTTTATATACTGTTCCGTGATTGGCTTATTCATCCTCGGAACAAAATATGGATATTGCATATTTATCCTACTGCATATTCGGAAGTGGTGGCATTCCAACCATCATTGGGTTTTGCATACCCATTCCCATTCCCATTTGTGGAGGTTTTGTTGGAGTCATGAAATCATGAGCAATGCCCATTGCTTGACTACCACGGACAAGAGCTTTAGCAATTTCCAAGAGAGCTTGAGAAGCAGACATCTGTGTGTATAGTTCTCGGATTGCTTCATTCGCAGCAAGCGCACTCTTCACATTTGCTCCAATACTCTTTGCGGCACCCATTGCTTTTGCTCCAGCCTTGGCTCCTTCTGCAGCTTCTGCGGCTGCCTTTGCAGCTTCTGCGGCTGCCTTTGCTCCACCTATCAATTCTTGAAGTGTCTTTCCACTCTTGGCTGCTGCTTTTGCTCCACCTGCCGCAGCTTTTGCTCCACCGGTAAGAGCTTGCGCTCCACCAAGAGCAGCCTTGGCACCTGTCGTAGCATTAAGAATACCAGTAGGAAGTAGAAACGATGCAAGAAGTCCAGCTGCCTTTCCAGCATTCTTGGCATTTTTCGTATACTCATTACTATACCAAGAATCTCTAAGTATTCCAAAAAGAAGAGCATCGAGTAAGCCTCCTCCAAAGGCAAGTGCTTGCTTTCCAAATGTATTATTCAGCTTTGCATCGCCCCTGGAAGTATCCAGTCCATATTGCATGGCAATATTTTTTACTGCTTCTATTCCTTTTTTGTTTAATGAAGTTGGGTCTTGATTATATATAGCTACTAGTTTTAAGTTGTCGGCTAATTGCTGTTGCTGAAGTGCTCCTAGAAATCGAGTACCAACATCTATTGGTGTACTAAATATTTGTTCGTAGTCCATTATTCCCCCTTAACAAAAAGAGCGGTATGTTTGCTTATACCAGTCGCCTTGTTTTTCAAGATATTCTTCTTCTGGAGTAGAAGTCTTATGAGACTTCTTCGCCAAGAAGTTTCCTAAAAGTCCTTTGAATTCGTAATCTGGATTTGTTCTTTGTCTTGCTGCTGTATAACTAGTAATCATGTCAAGAAAAGGATTTCCGGTCATCTTGGGTTGATACATTTCTTTTAACATTGATGTTATTAACAAACGGAAAGCGTTTTGCTGCCACTCTTGATTTTCCATTTGTTTTCCAATGACATTATTATAGTTTTCTATAGTCTTCTCTAGGCTTTCATTTGTGCCGTATATCCCTTTTTTAATTTCTTCCATTTCGTTTGGCTGAGAGATTGGAGAAGTTGGGATAGAAACCGGTATCGAAGGAGAAGATGGAGTTATAGTAGGATAAGTTGTACGCATATATTCTGCATATTCTGGAACATTTGCCATCAAGTAGTTTTGTAACTCCTGAGCCACTTGCTGAGTTCCAGGAAGATATTTAGTAAATGTTTTTGGATCTGCTAATACAGAAGGATTAGCGAATATAAAATCATTATAACCTGATTTATATTTCTTATGTGACCGAAGCGCTTCAGCGACTTTATTTTGTATTGCATTAAAATCCATTTTTACTCCTTATATTAACTTTATATAAAAGATTTGTAAGACTTGGTACAAACACAGGTCTCTCATTTATAAGTCCATTTCGATAGTATTCATCAAGTTCTGCATAGTCGTTTGGATCATTAACCCTAATCTCATAGTTAACC
>JAIXKU010000003.1 GCA_026936045.1 Flavobacteriales bacterium | reverse complement strand
AAGTACCGTATCGCCAGACTCGGCTGCTTCTTTTAAGACTGTTGTAGCAACCGCCCTAACCCTGCGACTATCATCTTGGGCGATCTGCTCTGACCTTGAAAGAATATATGAAAAATTACCCTCGGGAAGCATCCCCCGATCGATCGTATCAAGAGAAATTGGATTTGATTTTAAACTTCCCAAATCCGATTCACAGATGAAATATGGATTCGCAATCAGCTCTTCATCGGTAGCGACGATACCCGCATTCTTTCTCTCATCAACATTCATAATACGCCTGATCTGCTCACAGGTTAATTCAAACTTCACCAATGTATCCAGCAGCTCTTGCCGAACAGGTTTCCTTCCAAAGGATTTCCAACGTAATTTTGCCTGCTTGAAAGACTCCATATACTTCAATGGGGGTTGTTGTTGGTCATTCAAGATCGCCTTCACATAATGCCAGGGATCTTTGCCCTCTTTAACAAAATTCCTCAATTCAATACGGTGAAACGCCATCCCTTGTGGAAATCCAAGGTAATTTAGTACTGGACCAATGCCCGGATATGGTCCCCGACTAGCCCAGACATCCTCCAGGCAACGATCCAGCCATTCCAGATGTCTCTTCCAGGGACCCGGGACTTTTTTATCTTGATCGATAACATGGACTGATTGAATAAGGCGCTCAAGAATACCAACGGCTTGATCGTCTGTAATGTGTTCACTAACAAATGAGAATTGCAGGATCGATTCCCTAGGCACATAACAAGCAATCCGCTTGGGATCTTCCTCCAACTGAATGTACTCTTGATAAGGAATGCGAAAACCCTGATTGGGGTAATCTTGAGTTATTGCTCGTGTCCAAATTGGGTATCGATGCCCTTGTGAGGAATCAGTCCCTTCAAAGAATAACTGTGGACCCACTTTCTTCAACCGCCCCACCCCGGTGATTAAACGTGGAGATTCTTCATCAACAGGATTTTCTTTTACATAAAAGAAGATTAATGAATGCCCTTCGCCTTCTTTGATCTTCCCCCAGTATTGGTTTAATAATGCCAATTGCCGATCGGGCTCATACACCCATCCAGTTGTTTTTTCCGAGTTATCACCCAGGCGGATCGATAGGTTTTCAGCTTCACAGATATCTCTAAAAGTTTCCTCTCGCAACCAACGATAAGGCGCTGGCAAAGATGTATAGGGAGAGACCTCTTCTTGGACAGGTTTCAGAAACTTGCGATGCAAAGGATCGCTATGGGTAAATTGCGTTCCTATTGATGAATAAGTCAGGATATCGCGAGAGCACGGTGGTTTCCAGCCGTCCAATTTTGAGATATGTGTTTCGGCGAATTCTCGCTCAAGGTTATCGTCCCTTTCATCTCGGATCGTCTCGTTACCAATACATGAGGCATTTAGGTGTGGTTCTTTACAGATACAACCATTCCAACCGATATCGTTCCAAGCAAGCCTGACAGATAGATGAACCATAGGAATCTCCCTTCGATGGGTTAATATGAAGATTAAGAATTAATGCCGGCCAATCGCATCGACGATATAGACGTATTTGCGATCATTAGCAATTTATTCTTCAAATCAGCAAAAATAATATCAACTACAAAAAACATACTTTTGTGGGTAATAAAACCTAGTGACACCATGCCCCCATTATAACTGATGAATTTTGCAGGGTTTATAATGCCAAAAACAAGAGCATTGGATGAAAAACATCCAATCTCTACGCGTGGCGAATATCCAAGCCAACAGGTAATTAATTAAAAATAATTCTAGTACCCCGCTTCTTAAGTTAGCACACTAGCCAGTGGGCTTTTTCCATAATTGATCTTCCTGATCTGCTAAGGCATCCGGAAAATATACTTTTCTCAAAGGCAAAATTTCCTTGTACCGAGATTCAAGTTCTTCATAATATGACATGATCAGATTAATCAATTCACTACCCTTCATCAAACGCAAATTTGTTTTTAAAGCTGCGAATTGAAGGGCTTCCTCGGTATAATCACCCAGCGTAACAAATAAGCCAGATTCTTTTTCCCCAATATTTCTAAACAATTGCGAAACCTCAGATAGATCAATTTTTGAGTCACCACTTTTTGTTCGCACTTTTATAATCGGGGATTCAAAACCAAGTTCAACTTTTTGTGCGACAATGTCAATCTCTTGATCCTGCCCAGTTTGGGGCAAGAGGACATGGTATCCTAGCTTTTCCAGAACATGGGCAATAAATTCTATGAAAGAGCACCCTTTTAATTCTTCAACCAATGTTTTTCTCACAAAATTATTAGTGATTTGTTTGATGTTATCAACAATACTTGTTAAAGTTCCATCACGCTTTGTTTGAGCGGACATGGGCTCTTCTTCTAAAACGACAATGAACTCGTTTGAATGATTTATCACCTTAAACAAGGTCCTTGGAGGTTTAATTGCAGATAATGCGGCTTGAGAAAACATGTTTTTAGGCACAGTTTTCAGCCAGAAAACTTTCCTTTGATTGGGAAAATCTAAAGAGACATCAGGTGAATAAAGATAATCTCCCAAAATTAAACCAATATGCACCATTTGCTCCGTGATGGGC
>JAIXKU010000035.1 GCA_026936045.1 Flavobacteriales bacterium | reverse complement strand
CTGAACGTTGAGGGTGCTTAGTTTGAGCGTTTTCACTGTTCAATATCAAACGGTCAGACTGTTCAATCGGGCCGTTATATACAGGTGATTACAACGTTTAGATCTGAACAGTTTGACCGGACAAATTGAACACCCATACCGCTGAAACTAAGCAGTTCAAACGCATAGTTGAACACTATCTCTTCTCATTTAATTTCTAACCTCTTTTACGTGTTATCTTTAAATCCCGAATCCTCTTAATTGGACAGTCACAAGTTCAGAGTGAATTAATTTTTCTTAACGAACAATTTCCCTTTGGTATCGAATCGGTACCAAGGAAGGACAACATGAAAAACTACAAGGAGATTCTGCGACTACACAGTCTCGGGATTAATAACACACAGATTGCACTCTCGTGTAATTGTTCACGGACAACGGTGATCAATACCTTAAAACGTGCATTAGAATTGAACGTCGTTTGGGAAACTGTCAAAGATTGGACTAATGAGGAATTAGCAAAAAAATTATTTCCCTCTTATGCGGTTAGCACCTCCTATAGAAAACCGGATTATGATTATATTCATCGTGAAATGGCAAAGAGTGGCGTTACTTTGAGTTTACTATGGGTTGAGTACTGTGAACAATGTCGAGGTTCTGGCTTCCTGCCCTACAAACAAACCCAATTCAACAAATATTACCGT
The DNA here is from genome assembly GCA_026936045.1 of Flavobacteriales bacterium. GTDB lineage: Bacteria > Bacteroidota > Bacteroidia > CAIKAF01 > CAIKAF01 > BA4. Next base: position 1,887 of record JAIXKU010000035.1, on the reverse strand, counting down.
GATTATGTCCACAAAACCAAGGCAACCATGCATTTGGAACACAAGCCAGGAGAAATTATGGAGGTTGATTGGGCTGGTCAAAAAATACCTATCACCGATACAGACACCGGTGAACTCATCAAGATCTCTGTCTTTGTATCTGTACTACCCTACAGCGGGTATGCATATGTAGAAGGATTTCTCTCGCAGGATCAGGAGAATTGGACAACAGCTCATGTTAATGCATACAATTTTTTTGGTGGCGTCACAAGAATTCTTGTCCCTGACAACTTAAAGACAGGTGTGATAAAAAACACCCGTGATGAGACAGTTATCAACAAAACCTACCTCGACCTTGCAGAACACTACGGAACAGCAATCATTCCCACCAGACCTCATTCTCCAAAAGATAAAGCAACTGTTGAGAAATCGGTGAGTGTTGTTTCAACCTGGATAATCGCAGCATTACGAAACAACCAGTTTCTTTCACTGAGAGAACTGAATGAAGCGATCCATGAAAAACTCGTCGAATTTAATCATAAAGAGTTTCAGATGAAAGATGGTTCCAGAGCATCTCGTTTCGAAGAAGAAAAGATGTTTCTTCTTCCCCTGCCTGAAAGGCCATATGAACTGGCAATATGGAAAATTGCTACAGTCCAATATAATTACCATATTTCGGTCGAAAAAAAGAATTACTCCTGTCCCTACGAATACATCAAACAGAAGGTGGATGTTCGGATAACAAAGAATATTGTTGAGATATTCTACCACGGTACACGTATTGCCTCTCATCCTAGACTCTATGGGCAGTCCCTCCATTACAGCACAGTTCAAGAGCATATGCCACCAGACCATCAGAAATATATTACCTGGAATGGTGAGCGGTTCCAAAAATGGGCACGAAGCATTGGCACGAGTACTTATGCGGTAGTTTCAGTATTTCTCACCAGTTACAAGGTTGAGCAACAGGGTTACAAATCCTGTATGGCTTTACTTAAATTGGCTGATTTTTATTCTCCCCAGCGTCTTGAAGAAGCATGTAAACGTGCATTGTCATATACTGCAAGACCAAGTTTAAAGAGCGTTCAGGCTATTTTGAAATCAGGTCAGGATAAGTTGTTAATCCAGAAGGAAGAGACACAAACAGAATGTTCTCAATATGCATTTACCCGTGGTCCGGATTATTACAAGAGAGGTGAGGAGTGATGTTGAGTGAAAATACCCTCAGCAAGCTGTATGAAATGCGACTGAATAGCATGGCACAGTCCTTCAGGGATCAAATGACCGATACTGCATATGTCAGTATGCAGTTTGAGGAGCGTTTTGGTTTGTTGGTTGACTCAGAATGGAACAAGCGAAGGACCAACAGATTGAAACTCCTCATCAAGAAGGCAGAATATGCCTATCCACAGGCATGTATTGAGGATATTAACTACGCACCAGAACGTCACCTCGATAAAGGACAGATCACAAGACTGTCTCTCTGTGGTTATATCCAGGATTGTAATAATGTTATCATAATGGGTGCGACGGGCACAGGAAAGAGTTACTTGGGGTGTGCATTGGGTGTATCTGCGAATCGGAATTTTTATTCTACGAGATATATTCGGCTTCCTGATCTCTTTGCAGAATTGGCTGTCGCAAGAGGTGAGGGAAGTTTTCAGAAGATCATCAAGGAATATAAAAAAGTGAAACTGCTGATCCTCGACGAATGGCTTTTGTTATCCCTTTCCTATAGCGAAGCAAGGGATTTGCTAGAGATTGTTGAAGCACGTTGTGGAAGGGGTTCAACGATATTTTGTTCTCAGTTTGAGGTAAAGGGATGGTACCAGAAAATTGGTGATGAAACAATTGCTGATGCGATTTGTGACAGGATTGTTCATAATGCATACACTATCATTCTGAATG
>JAIXKU010000334.1 GCA_026936045.1 Flavobacteriales bacterium | reverse complement strand
TTTAATAAGCCCACCTCACCAAAACCCATCAAACATCTCAATGAAACAAGGTCTTTTGGATTGTTTATTAAATTTAATAATGACAACGCAATAAGTGGTTTATTTACATCAGGTTTAGCTGGGTTGAGTTTATAAATATCACTAAAGTAATTACGATTCTTAATGTTAAATTCGGATAATTTATTAGAAAGATCTCTCGCGAACACAGCTGCGGGAGAGAGCACAACAATGTGACGAGGTAAAAAACCCTTCTTGTGAATGTACTTATCAATAATTTCCGCTATTCCTCTTGTCTCTTCTTCATTATTTATCCAATTCAAAATATGAACATCGCCTTCAGGATTCGCTTTATACTCTTCTAGAACAGCATTTGAACTATGAGAGTTCTTTTTGATGAGTTCATTCGCCAAACGCACGACCTGCCTAGGGCATCTTCGACATATTGTCAATAATTGAGTTTTTGTGCCTGGGTTATTGAGAGGGAAATCACGAATTCCATCTGGATAAGCATACTTAAAAGAGTAAATTGACTGATGCACATCCCCAACAACCATCAAACTTGCATTAGTTGATATTAGCCTAATAAGTTCTTGTTCGGCTCTGTTAAGGTCTTGGTATTCATCTACAAACACAAATTTAAATTGAGTGAGATCTGGTAAGTGTGGATTCTTGCGAAAAAAATTGAGGGTTAACGGTATTAGTTCCCCCAAAAGCATACCTTTATGGACCTTAAGCCATTTTATAACTTCTTCATGAAACATCTTTTCTACATCATCAGTCGGCCAACCAGGATTTTCAGTTCGACGAGTCGCCCAAGCTGCATTGAATTTTTCTACCAGGTTCTCTACGTTTCGCTTATTTCCAAACGGACCACCTTTTAGGTCCTCATACAAAGGCTGTAATTCATACGTAAGTAATGGTCTTGGGACTCTGTGCAGACCTGTAAACACTGAGTTACGAGTTAAAACTTTAAAACAATAAGAATGGATTGTCCCCACTAATACATTCTTGGCGTTATAGATTCCTGTTTCCAAAATTTTTTTCTGTAAATCATTCGCCGCAACATTAGTAAATGTACAAGCGAATATGGTCTCTGGAATTACACCTTCTTGTAACAGGCGCATTATTCTGCGTTGAAGCGCAAACGACTTTCCTGTTCCAGGACCTGCTTGAACGCAAAACAGACGATCATCAGACTCTGCAATGATTTTTGCTGGACCCTCAAGATTATCATCCCATCTCATTTTCTCTCCGTTTCCAATTAATACTCACACATGGTGAAAACCAAACAAAGAAATTTCGTTGAATTCAACCATTCGCTATCATTTTAGGTTTTCAACAATTCTGATTTCTTCCTCAGCAAGACCGTAGAACCCATCAACTCATCTGTCAGGCGTATTGCCTATACTCCAAGCCAGCACATCCCTTGCGTGTATCTATAAAAAAGCCGCAAATCCAGCAAAGTAATAATCCAGATACTATTTCTTCAACTTGAATGTCACTTCATATCGATAAAAATCAATGTTTGGAGCGACTATCAATGCTCGTCTCAGTCGGTTATCTTCTTCCTGGGCGATTATTACACCCCTGACTTTCTGTCCATTCGTAGCAAGCTCTTCTTGTACATATCCCATATACCTTTGGATCTGCCCTAGAACCGTATCAGAACCCCGTCCTTTTTTCAGCTCGATGACCAACAAAACCTTCTTATCTTTACTGATCGCGAGGATGTCAATCGGTCCAGTATCCGTTTGATATTGTTGCCCGATTACTCCCTCTTCATCTGAGAAGATATCATATGTTTTTCCCAACTCAGTATGTTTCCAATTCGTAACAAGGAAATGCTCAAGATGTTTTTCAAGGGCAAACTGGTAAACATCTTCGATTGTTGAGTCCGTAGCAATAATGTCTCGAGGTTGTGTGCTTTCAACTAACTCCTCGATTTCACCGGCGTACATTGTAATATTTATCGTAGTACCACGAGCGCCCACAGCGCTCTTCAGACTGTCACTCATATCTTCACGACTAATTGCCGTCTCCAACCACCGGACTGGCCGTCGATGCGGAATGTTGCCTCCGGGCACATAGTAATATGGGCCAGTGACCTTGCAGATATGATAGATCCCTTGCCCATTATGAACCAGAATTAGGTCGCTTTCACTATAGTCATAACACACTGTCCATAATGTTCCACACGCAAGCCCAGCGGCTATCTTTGATTTTTCGGGATGTGATTTTAGATATACTGGTATGTATTTTTTTGTAAAATCACGCCAATTGTCGGGGAATTTACCTGTCAGATCCTCGGCAATTTCATAATCCACCCCAATAAAGTTACCCTGATAACATTCTTCGAAGAACTGAGATTTGTTTCCAAGCACAATTCGGTGATACTTACGTGCCATGTTGCCTACTTTCACAAAATTTGTGAATTATTGTAAATACAAGATTAATCTCGACTTTATATTTGATTCAAGATTCAATACCGCCTAATCCAAATCTAATCCTCAAAGCGGCGGACAAGGTCGTGGATGATGTCTGGTGCGGGCATGGGCAATTCCTTATCATGCTAAG
>JAIXKU010000115.1 GCA_026936045.1 Flavobacteriales bacterium | reverse complement strand
ATATCAAACCCAGTAAACGAGAAAGGCAGAAAGATTAGTTAGTTGTAGCATTAACGAAATCCCATGAAGCACCGACCTTTTTCCAAAGGATAGTAACCACTTCGAGTTCTGAAATATTCCAATTAGCTTCTAATGGTACGACATAACCTAAATGAAATACTTCGTCTGCTGTTGCACCGCTGGTTGTAATGGTTTCACCCCATGGATTACTACCGGCAAATCCAAGCATAACCTTATGGTGCTCATAATTATCACCTTGGCCGTTTTGATATGCATAAAGCTTCTTAGCAATGATATAAACGCCCATTTTATATTCACCAGTTATACCGCTAAAAGCTTTGGCGTATGCATTAATATTAATTTTCCCAGCATTAGCACCACCGCCAATTGTCCAATGTACACCTGTGCCGATGGTTGGTGTTTGTCCGGTTATGGTATTAATATTACTTTGAGCATCGTAATAATTAGTACCAAGCAATGTATTATTTACTACAAAGTTAGGCGTGCCGGTATAATCCCAACGCGTTTTAAAGGCTTCAAATGTTGGTTGATTTCTTGATGTCATTAGGTCATCATTTGTTTGTACGGTAAATGCGACAATCTTTCCACGATTGGCATCATATACATCAGAGAATGCACCCATTCCCCAATTACCGCATGGCTCACACCATGTAGCCGTAAACTTCAGCAACATGCCATTCTGTTTTAGGGGAATAAATACACAACTGCCGTCATCCTGATTAACAGTAGAAGAATAATTAACAGCATTTAGATCAGAACAGCCTCTGATGATTTCACCTGCATTTTCATCTGCGCAGGATACAAATAAGCCCATCAGACATATAGACAGAAGTAAAAAATAATTTTTCATAACAAACGAATTTGGGTAGTAATAAAAATGAAAGTTACAACCATTTTTTTTAAAAAACAATAAAAATCATATTTTTTATGGAAAAGGCTCCGATTTCAACGCCTCACTATGATATTCAACAAAGCATCAAAGAATTACAGCGCCAATATCTGCTTTGAAGATTCAACAAGCAAATGCATTTATGTAATACTGCGATGATTAAAAGAGGAATGTTTATAAATAGATGAAGCCTACGGGCAATATGGCTGAACGCTTGCATAATTTTGTAGCATGAAACATGTCTTTTTCCCAATTTATCTGCTGCCGTTTTTTTTGTTTTCACAAAAAAATACAACGGAAGATTATATTCGTTTATATAAAGATGCGTCCATCGAAAACATGAAACTGAAAAAGATTCCGGCCAGCATCACGTTAGCTCAAGGCATACTGGAGTCCGGTAATGGAAATAGCGATTTGGCTGTCAATGCCAACAACCATTTTGGTATTAAATGTCATAAAGAATGGAATGGCGCTACCTATTTCAAGGATGATGACGCTCCTAATGAATGTTTCAGGAAATATAACTCAGTCTTGGATTCCTATAAAGACCATGCTGATTTTCTTACTTCCAGAGAGCGTTACAATGCCTTGTTCTCATTAGATATTACAGACTATAAAGGCTGGGCAAGAGGATTGAAAGCTGCTGGCTATGCTACGAATCCGAATTATGCAGACCGACTGATAGATTTGATTGAGAAGTATAATCTCAATGCCTTTGATTTACTAACAGCTACTAAAGAGCAGCCTTATAATGTCACTAAATTACCGGATAATATACAAACCAATCAAAAAGGGACAGGCATGGTTTTCTTTGTCAATGGCCTTAGAGCTGTTGAAGTAAAATCGGGCCAAACCAAAGTCGGATTAGCTACAGATTTTGGTTTGAAAGTAGCTCAACTGGAAAAATACAATGAACTTGGCATCGGCGATGAATTATATGAAGGGCAATTGATTTTTCTTGAACCCAAGCGTAGCTCAGCAGAGTCAGGAAAAGATTTTCACTTTGTGAAACAAGGTGAAACGTTTTATAGCATTGCACAGATGTATGGCATTTGGGTAAAAGACTTGCTTAAAAAGAATAAAAAGGGGCTTGGCAGTACATTGAAAGAAGGAGAACGCATGTACTTGCGAAAGAAAAGACCTTAAGGTTTAATGTTGCATTAAATATCCAAGCAGCCATTCAGCACTTTTAAAACAAAGATACCTTTCCCATATTTGCTGAAGGATGTTTCCATTTCTTTATTTAGAGCAGGCATTAAAACACTCATCTCTCCGCGCAAATGAGTGCTTGTGGCATTGGTGCGAACGATGATATCCGCATGTGTCTTCATCCTGTTTAGGAAATCAATGATAGGTTCTTCATAAGCCTCCTTAAGTGGGTAATGGCTAATTTCTACTGTGATAATCATAATAAAAAAAATTTGTTACACCGTACTAATGTATGATAAGTTCTTTAAATGGCTTAGTCAATTTGTTTTTGATAATAATATAAGCTTTCATAAGCTTGTTGGATTAAAATAGACTGATGTGAATGGCTCCTTTGAAATATATATATGCCCCATAAGCAATTTGTACGCCCTATACCTCACGAATTAACTTATTGGCTATGACGTGCATAGAGTGTTTTCATACATATATGTCAGTAGTAGCATTTTTCCATTTAAGAGATGACTAATATAAAAAAGAGGCTGTCTATTATGACAGCCTCTTCGTATAAAAATAGAATAATAGATTATTTAGATTTTCCGCCCACTTGCTGAGTTTCATTACCGGTTTGCTTGCCACCCACTTGTTGCGTTTCATTGCCAGTTTGTTTACCGCCAACACCTTCTTTGCCGGGCTTAGTTGTATTAACAGCCGGTGTTGCTTCTTCTTTAACGGTATTATTAGTTGTAACGGGTGGTTTTGGTTTACTCTTCTTGGCCGGAGGCGTAAGTACAGCATCAATAACATAAATCACACCATTTGTACATTCAATTTCTGCAGCAATAGTATTCTCTCCTCCCACTTTTAATAAATCATTATCTGATTTAATAGTCAACACTTTTTCATTTAACATACCCAATTCTGGACGGCTCTTTAAATCAGTAGAAGTAAATTTGCCGGCGGCTACGTGGTAAGTAATTAAATCAGTAAGCTCTTGCTTTTTCTTTAAATCTGTTTTAAGACTTTCTAACTTCTTCTGATCCATCTTTGCAAAAGCATCATTTGTAGGAATAAAAAGACTAAAATTAGCATTGCCATCACTAAGTTTTTCAACCAATCCGGCGTTGGTCATCAACTCCACAAATGTTGAGTAATTGGGATCTGCTTTTGCTGTTTCTACTACATCTTTTAATACAACAGCTAGAGCGTTAGCGATAGAATCCTGACGCGCCTGCTCAATAGCGGCCAATGAGTCAGCTTCTCTTTTTTTACGGGCAGCCTCATCTTCTTTTGACTTACCACCACCACATGAACTGAGAATCAATGCTACGGATAAACCGGCGATTCCTAATACATTCTTCATTTTCATAATTGTACAGATTTGTTAAAGTTTAGTTAATCTTTCTTGAGAAATTAAGCAAATGTATAGCAAAAATATGGCAGTTATATATATCAAAAAGATTTTTTTCTTAAAAAAACATATTTTACATCTGCCCCACAAACCATATTTAATAAATTGTTTATGAAAAATGTAATGAAAAACGCGAAGACTTTAGGTTTAATGGCTGTATTAGCTGCCGCTTTTACCATCTCTAGTTGTAACAATGCCGCAAAATGTACTGAAGAGCGCGATGATAACTACAACTCTACCGTTAATGAGTGTAATGAAACAGCTACTGTTGCGAAGTTTGTTGGTAACTGGACAGGTGCACCCGGTGCTTATCCGTTTAATGTTACAGCCGGTACTGACTATAAAGTTAATGTTAGTACTAACTTTGGATTGACAGACGGCGTAAATCAGTTAACACCTGCCAATATCAACGGTTGGAGCGTTAGCGGGAATCAAGCTACTTTAGCCGGACCGGTTGATTTGTACAATGGAAAATTGTCAAATGCTACACTTAGCTATATTTCTGCATCCTCAATGACTGTAAAATATACATTAAGTGATTATGGTGCCAGCGTTGATGGTACTTATACAGAGTCTTTATCAATGTAATTCTTCTGATTCTTACGAAAAAGGGGGCCGATGCCCCCTTTTTTTTGGCATAACCTTTGGCATTGAAAAACGTAAAATGACCTATGAAGAAGATTTTAATAATTCTTGCCATATTCAATTATTCTCTTTTTAAATCGGGTTATGCACAGGATGTTGGCGGTAAAACTGGATACACCTGGACAAAAGTAGATACGGCAAAAACCGGTGGGGAGGTAAAGTATTACGTTTATGCTGAAGATACGACCATAGTTCGGTATCTGCCACAATTTGAGATTTTGACCTTACGCCATTTTATAAAAAAAAGAGATCAGCGCAAATACGACCGTTTAGTAAAGAATGTCAAGAAGGTTTATCCTTTTGCCAAATTAGCCGGCGAACGGATGAAAGCGTATGCTATGGTTATGGAAAGCATGACAAGAAAAGAGCACAGGCGATTGGTCAAATCGTTTGAAGATGAGATACAAAAAACACATGGTCAGGATTTGCGCAAGCTTACACCGGGACAGGGACGGATTCTATTGCGATTGATTGATAGAGAAACCGACAATACATCTTATGAGTTAATCAAAGATTTGCGTGGAGTGTTTGCTGCACTCTTTTGGAATGCCGCTGCCTCAATGTTTGGTTTTGATCTTAAAGAAGAGTTTAGTCCTACTACCAATGAGGAAGATCTATACATAGACGAAATCTGCCGAATGATTGATGCCGGTCATCTTTAGTCTTCAGAGCTTCATCTTTTTAAATAGCGCTTCAGGAATCATGCGGATGATACACATAATATAGCGCCACATCCATAATACATACAGAACATTCTTCCTCTTTTCTACAGCCTGATAGATGCTTTCTGCCACCTGCTGTGGCATGGCCGTAAGCATAGGATTAAGTGGCATGCCTTCTGTCATGGCTGTTCGGATGAATCCGGGCTTAACAGTCATTACATGTACCTGATACTTCAGTAAGAAATTCCTCAACCCTGAAAGATAGGCTGTTAAGCCGGCTTTGGCACTTCCATATAGAAAATTGCTTTGTCTGCCACGTTCACCGGCAACAGAGCTGATGCCAACAATAATACCCTGTTTGCGCTTGGCCATATCCATAGCAGCCATATTCAAAATAGAGACTACGCCGGTATAATTTACATGCAAGATGCGTGCGGCTTCTCGCCAATCGTTAAGTCCTTTTTCGGTATGACCCAAGTACCCGAAAACAGCAATAACGATATCCGGCGGTGCCGGCAGGGATTGATAAAAACTCGGATGGGTTGAGGGCTGTTCGGCATCAAAAGCAAACGTATAAGCCTTTACACTGTAACGAATTTGGATATCATTGGCAATGGTACTGAGCCGATTTATATCACGGGCAGCTAAAATAATCTGATAACCATGTCGGGCATATTCCTGAGCCAATGCACGCCCCACATCAGACATAGCACCGAGAATAAGAACATGTTTTGCTTGTATATCTGTTGCGTTTTCCATATATAGATTTTAGTCTAAGTGATTATCATAATGCGGGCAATATGATTTCTGCGTATAGAATTGCCTTCCTTTTCTGATTTTTTCTGAGAAGCTGACGGCCATGATGCCACTTGGAGAAGCGACCATGCCAATACCCAATATGGCAATAATACCTGCTATAAATTTATCGGCATCACCATATTTTACGCTATACATAGATTTTACCATGATAGCAGCAGTATTGAACACGACATGATCATCAGATATGAAACAAAAAAACAGTTTGGACTAAAAAGATTATCTGTAAATTCAATGATTTCGTATAGTCTGCGCTTCAGGTGTTCCATATACACTAATTATAAAAATTCCAGAATATGCCAAATTGTACTGTACGGTCTTGTAACGGATAATGAGGTGTATAGTAATAGGGTACATTTGGAAAGCGTTGGTTGGTATTTCGGAGTCTTACATACAGACGTACCGTCTTAATCTTGGCGTTGAGAAAGATATCTAAAAATGGATAATTGCCGGTGGTAAAATCGTTTTGAAGATAAAATTGCATGGTGAGCGGATCGTAGGCATTGGCTTTAAGCGGCGTGTTGTACCAAAGGTCAAACCCAATATTCAGAAACAAAGATTTTTTAAACAGGAAACTCTCAAAATAGAATGAGAATCGGCCGACAAAGTAAGGTATGCGAATAATATCTGACATGCTATACTGTCCGATATATTCATTATCAAAGAAAAACTTCCATGCGCGGAATCGCTTTTTTATAGAAAGAGTGAATATGGTATTCACATCCGTAAATTGCGCCGGATTACCGTTTGTATCATAGTACATAAGGTTGTTTTGCAGGTAGGCATTAAAAGAGGCTTCTAATTTCCAAACAGGTACTTTGTATGTGAGACCGGCATGCAGTTCGCGACACGGTAGGAATGTATTATCCCAGTTTTTATGATTTGATCTGAAAAAACGTTGTGTATATGATGGCTGATATTGTCCGTAACTGACAAAAGCGTATAAGATATGCTGTACTTTAGCCGTATCAGATGATTGAAAGCCTATGCCATAATAAAGATGAAAATCATGCTGATTATATCCGGCAAAGAAATATCGGCCTTCAGCTTCCATCATTATTTTCTTAGAGATATCTATGCGTATTCCACCTGAAATACTTAGGTTATGCCATGATTGATGCAAGAATGTTGAATCGTACTCTACCGTATCACCATGATTTAATGAGATGATATTTTTTACATCTATAAACTGATGTGCAAAGCCTACATAAAATGGGCTGCTGCTGTTGTATTTTTTTCGTAGAAACACGATTGCTTTAAGTTCATTGCTGATCTGATTCAGGAAGATGCGATGCTTAGTGAGTGTTGAATCATATACCGGCATCGAATAATAATCAAAATTAGGTTTGCCGTCTCTGAATCTGTTCTCCCGATTTTCGTATTGAAAACGGTGCATGAGGGTGAACAAAGGTCTGTCTGTCATTCTCTCTAAACTATCTTTGGCCTTGCGTTGAAAAGAATAGGAATGGCTTATCTCCGCTTCATGGTTTACCCATCGCGTATTGGCGCTGTCAAGCATAACAGGATAGGTTGACCGGTTGCCGTTGGGTACAATGGTGCCATCGGAAAGAACGATGCCGTTAATGATGAACGTACTGTCTTTTTCCAACCCGCCATTTTCCATTACATTCATTTGGTTGTGTCTGTATGAAAAAAAGAGTTTATAGCGCTTGTTATTCGTTTGGTAATGTCCAAAGAAGCGCAGATTATGGTGCACAGCACCTTGTCGTTGATAGAACCCATCCGAATTGATATGGCGGTACTGCACGCCTAATTGCAAATCCTTAATGATGCGTTGGGTATGCATTACATCCAAAAGTTGCTCGCTGCCCATGCCTAAGAAATAGGAGATACGAGTAAAAGGCCGCAGGGTAAAATAATATCTTGTATTCTCTGATGTAAATATATAATCGTCAAAAGCGTGCATCCCTAGATTAAATCCCTGATACCTGTCGGATTTAAAAATAGCATTTTGTGAGGCTGTGCCTAGATTACCCAAGCTGGTATTAACAATATTGTGCGCTACCGAGGGGTCGAAAAAACGAAGTAAATGATAGGTGCTGTCTTCAGGCAAATAACGAATCTTGGCCGATTGGTAATACAGATTCATATCGGCGTAGTTAACACGGGCAGTATCGCGTAAAATTTTTAGCGAATCCCTGCGTGATGTTTGTCCGTGGGTATAACTTGCGAATACCCCCAAACAAAAAAGAAGAATACATTCTTTGCGACTGAGCATCCCAGCAAAAATACACTATTTCATTAAGCTTGCCTATCTTACTTTGATACGTACGATTAGTTTATCAAAAAGCGAGGGGTAGAAGCGTTTCATGAAAATACCGAATTTTTCTTTGAATCCGCCGATGACCTTACGGTTGTGTTTAGCAGCGATGGCAGCCAACATTTTTTGGGCAAATACATCAGGTTGTATCCCACTAGATGTAGCTGCATCCATACTGTTTAATGGTGTGCCGTCACCGGTAAGTGCATGTATGGAAATAGCCGTATTCACAAAGCCCGGGCATATCAACGTGACGTATATTCCTTTCTGATGCAGTTCGGCTCTTAAAGAGTCAAAAAAGCCATGTAGAGCATGCTTGGAAGCAGCATAGGCAGAACGATAGGGCGTGCCGTACAGACCGGCAACACTGCTGACGGTTACAATATGTCCGCTTTGCTGTGCTAACATGATTGGTAAAACTAATTTGGTTAACGCAACCGTACCGAAATAATTTACATGCATAATGCGTTGGTCAACAGCTGTATTTGTTTCAATAGCCAAAGAACGTTGGCTTATACCGCCGTTATTAATAAGGATATCTATACGACCGATCTTTTGCATGACTTTTTCTACCGCTCTCGGCAGAGAGTCCGGATCAGCCAAGTCTAATGGAACAATGAGCGCGTCTGTTTGTTTTAGATTCTGTCTTACTTTCTCTAATCCTTTGGCATTGCGTGAAGAGAGGATAATTTTTGCACCGGCTTTATCTAATGCATAACACAACGTCTCTCCAATCCCAGAGGAAGCCCCAGTCACCCAAACAGATTTAGATTCGAAATAGGTCATAAGAGATGAAAGAGGTTTTTAACGCCGAGTGTACGTTCTATGGTAAATCCTTCGGCATGGGCTGCGCCAATGTATTGCCCGTAATAGGCAGAACGAGCCAAAATATTTTCAAGAAATTCTGGTTGAGAGATGATGGTCTCCGGTTCTTTAGATAAGGGATTATAAAACTGTGAGGCATGGGCGCGTACAGCAGCCATTTTTTTATCTACAGTATTTGAGATATCAACTAATAAATCAGGATTTATATCGTAGTATTGAATGTAATGATATACAGCATCCGGCCGCCAGGGCTTCTGATATGAACCTGTCCATTGGGTGCTTATCTTTTCCAGACCGGCATAATAACAAGCCTCTGACACTAATGAGGATCCTCTGCCATGATCGGGATGACGGTCTGACACAGCGTTACATAGTACAATACGTGGTCTGAAATGTCTGATAACACGAACAAGTTCGCGAATATGTTTTTCATCAATTGTGAAAAAAGCATCCCCAAACCCCATATTCATACGTTGGGTAGCGCCTATTATTTCAGCTGCCGTCTGCGCTTCCTGAAGGCGGATCTCTTTATTGCCGCGGCTTCCCATTTCGCCATAAGTTAAGTCAACCAATACGATAGAATGTCCGTTCATCTTATGCGAGATCAGTGTGCCGCCACATCCCAATTCTATATCGTCGGGATGTGCGCCCATCGCCAAAATATCGGTTTGTATCATAATTTATTTTTTGAGATAAAGATGAACAAATATCGCCATAAATCGTAAAAGTTGTATCTTTGGAGAAGGCAAGCCGACCGATCGCTCTCGTCTTTCGACGAGGGAGGAAAGTCCGGACAGCGCAGGGTATCACACTTCCTAACGGGAAGCCGTTCACCCAAAGTGAACGAGGGAAAGTGCCACAGAAAATAACCGCCTGCTCTTGTAGCAGGTAAGGGTGAAAATGTGAGGTAAGAGCTCACAGTTGTGTATGGCAACATATACATCGGGTAAACCCTGTGAGCTGAAAGACCAAATAAACCCCGAATGTCTGCCGACCCGGCAGCGCTTCTTTGAGGCTTCGGGGAGGGTAGGTTGATTCAGGTGGCAGGTGACTGCCATCGCAGATAAATGATCGGATAGAACAGAACCCGGCTTACGGGCTTGCCTTTTTCATTTTTGACGATGTCTGTTTACACTTTGCCAACTGCCGCCATTGTGAACCTGCTCAAATCCTTTGACACGTAACATCCCTTTGGCAGAGGCGCTGCGCATACCACTTGCACAACAGGTTACTATCGTCTTTTTACGATCCAGTTTTGAGAGATTATGGCTTAATTGATCCAAAGGAATATTGATGGAACCTTTGACATGCCCGCGTTGAAATTCAGCTTTTGTCCGTACGTCAAGTATGATGGCACCATTGTTAATTACTTCATGTATATTGACCTTAGAGCCTAAACCAAAGAGCTTTCTTAGAAATTCCATATTATAGATTGTGATTGTTTTTTACATAATTGACATCTAACCATGAGCCGCCATTATAACAATCTGCCACACCTTGCTGAGAAAGATAATAGGCCGCCTGCGCACTTCTTGCACCGGATGCACAGCATAGTACCATGGGTTTACAGGCTGCTTTAAACTCATGAAGACGATTGGGTAATTCGTGTAATGGAATATTAACTGAGCCGGCGACGTGGCCGCCCATAAATTCGACAGGTGTTCTTACATCAACAATCATGGTGTCTTGCGATCTTAATAATGAACTGATATCCATATAGGTTTCTATAATTTTAAATTAACGATGACAAAATTGGATAATTTGCATCGTACTGAAAGTGACAATGGTTACAAATCTATTTCTTTGATTAGTTCAGAGTTGTTATGTAATAGGAAAGCATATAAAAAAAGATGAGAAACAAACTACCCCAAAACCAAGTCTTGATATGGGTAACAGATTGTAAAGGTACAGAGAGGTGTTTTTTTGCATAAATCCAAAGAAATAGTTTGTCAATAACCGATGCTATAAGCGTGCCCCAGGCTGCACCTTCCCATCCGATAAGATGAATGAGCGTTAAGCTGGCCACGACATTCACACTTAGTTCCAAGATGGCGCTGAGAAGAATAATTCTGTTTTTCCCCAATCCCATTAAAATAGATTGAGGGAAAAGCATGCGTGGGATTAGCAGCAAGAGATAAATATTAAAAATTAGAGCGCTACCCGCAAAATCTTTGTTATATATTATCGGAAACAGAATAGGAACGAGTATGATTAATACATACGTAATGGGAAAAAGGAAAAGCGAAAGTTGGCGTGCTTGTGTACGCAAAACCGGCAAGGTGTTATTTAATCCATCTTTACGGACGGTGTTGGCAAGCGTTTCAGAAAGTGCACCGGCCATAATTAAGGAAATCGGGAATTCTCTAGCGCCGTACATAAAACCGGCAAATACCTTTTCGTCAAAAAAATATTTTATCATCCATCCGTCAATATAATTAGCATAGCCTGAAACCAGCATGGCTAAGGCCAATGGCCATGATTTTTGCAAGAGCAGTTGCATGAAAGATGTATCTATCTGCCATTCGGCATTCTTTCTGACGGTGTATAGGGTGAATAGGAATTTTACAAAACCCAATATGGCAAGTGCCTGGATGCTTTGTACAATATCATAATGAAGTAGTAGCGGCAAAACCAGTAATAAGAACTGTATGCCATAAGATAAGAATCCATAACGCAACAAAGTCTTATTGCGTGCGGTTATCATGAAGAAATATTCATTTAGGTAGGATACATTATTAAAAAGCAGAAAAATAACATACCAGGGAAAGAGTTTGTAAAACAAGTCCGTATTAGAGATACGAAAAAGTTCTGTAATGGGTGCTGTAAAAAGAAGAAGTATGCCTGTTGTCAATATACTGACAGAGGTCATGAGTAAAAAAGTATTGAACAAGGCTGCCGATTTTTTTTGATGCGAAAAAACAGAAAGTAAGCCTTGCATTATGCCGGTAACCCAAAATGCCGATCCGGCCGACCCGATGAGTAAAATAGATTCATATACACCGATATGAGCAGTGCTCAACAGCCCTTTTGTGAAAAAAATATTGGTAGCTATTAATGAACTGAAGCGTACAATCTGAAATAACTGCCAGGTGCTTATTGCTTTTAGAAAAGGGATACGGTTCATTGGCGAAAAATAACAAATATCATTCTGCCAAACGTATATCTATTGTGCTATTTTCTCCGTAAGATCAGCTAGTCGGTGTGCATAGCCCGCCTCGTTATCATACCATCCAAATACTTTAACCAAATTATCTCTGACTACGGTAAGCTTAGAGTCGTAAATACAAGAATGCGGATTGCCGATAATATCTGCTGACACAATCGGGTCTTCGGTATATTCCAAAATACCTTTCAGATTATCCTCAGCCGCAGCTTTGAATGCGGCATTAAGTTCGGCAGATGATTTGGGATTACGTACAACCAAAGACAAATCGGTAAGAGAGCCGGTAGGAGTTGGAATCCGCATGGAAGTACCGTCTAATTTGCCGTTCAGATGGGGAAATATTTTCCCGACAGATTTAGCAGCACCGGTAGTGGTAGGAATAATGGAAAGCGCCGCAGCACGGGCACGACGTAAATCTTTATGTGAAGAATCAAGCAGGCGCTGATCGGATGTATAAGCATGGATAGTAACCATATATCCGTTTTCAATGCCGCAAAGATCATCTACTATTTTTACAAGAGGCGAAACGCAATTTGTTGTACATGAGGCATTAGAAATAATGTCATCATCGGGCGTGATGATGTGATCATTAAACCCATACACAATCATCTTGATATCATCGCTTTTCCCGGGTGCTGATAGAATAACTCGTTTGGCGCCTGCACGGAGATGGGTGGATGCCTTCTCTCTATCTAGAAATTTACCTGTACATTCCAGCACAACATCCACGCCCAATTCTTTCCAGGGCAATTTATTGGGATCATCTTCTCCAAATGCTCTGATGGGTTTGCCATTCACGGTAATATATTCATCGTTAGCCTCTACAGTACCATTAAAACGTCCTTGCACGGAATCGTATTTTAGTAAATGGGCCAGTGTTGCATTATCAGAGCGTCCATTGATTGCAACAATATTAATATTGGGTCTATCCAGTAAAAGACGAAATGTGATTCGTCCGATTCTTCCAAAGCCGTTGATGGCGACATTAATCTTAGACATAATATAAAGTTAAGCTATTGTTATTTAGGTGACGAATATAGTAAATAACATCTGATCCTCAAAGGTGATTTCTTAACGATTTGTACCTGCTTGATAATGATGCTTCTTTAACCGCTCACCCGTTCTCTGATTATTTTTTTTATCTTCGCATCAAAGACGTTAGCATGAGCCAGCAAAAGCCATCTGCACCTAGAGGAATGCGAGATTTTGGCCCCGACGAGATGTTTCGCCGGAATTATATTTTTTCCATTATCCGCCAGACGTATGAGAAGTTCGGATTTCTGCCGCTTGAAACACCGGCAATGGAAAAACTGGAAACGCTTACCGGGAAATATGGAGAAGAAGGTGATCGCCTGATTTTTAAAGTGCTCAACTCCGGTGATTTCTTAAAATCACCGAAAGACAAGGGGCTTGATTTAAATCAAACAGAAAGCAGTAATGTAGTCAAGTATATTTGCGATCGTGCCATGCGCTATGACCTGACAGTACCTTTTGCACGCTATGTGGTGCAATATCATCATCAACTCACATTTCCTTTTAAACGCTATCAGATTCAACCGGTATGGAGAGCCGATAATCCGCAAAAAGGCCGTTACAGAGAATTCTTTCAATGTGATGCCGATGTGGTGGGCAGTTCTTCGCTTATTAATGAAGTGGAACTGATTCAGATCTTAAATGAAGTGCTTAGTAAACTGGCTATTCCCGGATTCGTTGTCTATCTTAATAATCGAAAAATCTTAGCCAGTATCGCTTCCGTTATTGGTGCACCCGAGAAATTGACAGCGCTTACCGTTTGTATGGATAAACTGGATAAATCAAGTGATGAACAGGTATTAGACGATTTGCGCCGACATGGATTTGATGAGCAGGCATTAGCTCAATTAAAACAACTTATAGAAATTACACAGTCTGAAGAAAGTCCGCTCGCCTTTCTAGAGGATTTTTTACAAAAGGACAGCCTTGGAATGAAAGGTATTGAAGAGGTGAAATATATTCTGGATACGCTTCGAATGTTAGGTATGCCGGAGTCCTCTCTTCGTTTAGATCCTACGTTAGCCAGAGGGCTTGATTATTATACAGGCTGTATCATAGAGGTTAAAGTACCCGGTTCTGGATTTGGCAGTATTGCCGGTGGCGGACGTTACGATGATCTTACCGGCATTTTCGGCATGGGTGGCTTGTCCGGAGTAGGTGTTTCGTTCGGGGCAGATCGTATTTATGATCTGATGCTCTCCATGCAGCTTTTCCCTGATTTTGATGATAACAGATACAAATACTTTTTTCTCAACTTCGGTGAGGCGGAAAGTCAGAAATGTTTGCAATTAATTAATCGCTTACGACAGCAAAATATTCCATCAGGTATTTATCCCGATCAGGTGAAGATTAAAAAGCAAATGGAATATGCCGATAAGATGCGCGTATCTTATGTTTGTACTATCGGATCAAATGAGTTAAAAGATGAAACAATTGGCGTGAAGAATATGCAAACAGGGGAGCAGCAGTTGGTCTCACAAACAGAGTTTTTAAACGAAGTAGGAATCTTTTCATGAGCAAAATCATTATCAATAATAATCCGTTACGTATATCAGAACTATTTCAGGCCTCAAAACCTGAAACAAGTATTGTATTGGGCGATGAAGCGAGAAAAGCTGTTTTTAAGGCCAGGACCTATATAGATGAACAGTTGGCTAAACAGGATACGCCTTTTTATGGAATTAATACAGGATTTGGAGCACTCTGCAATACGCGCATACCCGATTCGGATATTACGCTTCTGCAAGAAAATTTGGTGCGCTCTCATGCTTGTGGGATGGGAGAGCGTGTGCCAAAACCGTTGGTGCGGCTGATGCTCTTTCTAAAGATAAAGAGCTTGAGTTATGGTCATTCCGGCGTTAGTATAGATACAGTTGAAAGGTTGATTGATATGTACAATCAGCAGGTGTATCCGTTGATATACCAACAAGGTAGTTTAGGCGCATCGGGTGATTTAGCTCCATTGGCTCATCTGTCACTGCCATTAATTGGAGAAGGAGAAGCCGAATGGGAAGGTCAGATATATTCCGGTGCGGAACTAAATAAGCAGTTAGGATGGCAGCCGCTTAAATTGCAATCAAAAGAAGGATTGGCGTTGTTGAACGGTACGCAGTTTATGTCGGCATACGGCGCTTATCTTACTGCCATGTCGTATCATTTTTGGGATTGGGCTACACTTATTGCAGCAATTTCTCTTGATGCATTTGACGGACGTTTAGAACCGTTTCATGCATTGCTTCAACAGGTACGCCCGCATGCCGGTCAGTTACATACAGCGCAGTTGGTGAGAGCATATCTTAAAGACAGTTCTATTGCAGCCCAATCAAAATCACAAGTGCAAGACCCGTATTCATTTCGTTGTGTTCCGCAAGTGCATGGTGCCAGTTGGGATGTGTTGCAATATGTGGCCCATACATTAGATATTGAGTGCAATGCTGTGACCGATAATCCAACTGTTTTTCCTGAACAGGATATCATTCTTTCAGGTGGTAATTTTCATGGGCAGCCTTTAGCGCTGGCATTAGATATGCTTTGTATTGCATTGCATGAGATTGGCAGCATATCCGAGCGAAGAACATATCAGCTGATTAACGGTCATCATAACTTGCCGGCTTTTCTCACGCTTACACCCGGTTTGCATTCCGGATTTATGATAGCGCAATATACGGCCGCATCCATAGTGAGTCAAAGTAAAACATTATGCATGCCAGCGTCTGTTGATACCATTGACTCGTCAAAGGGACAAGAAGATCATGTGAGCATGGGCGCTAACGCCGCTACAAAATGTTATCGGGTACTTGACAATACGGGAAAGATTCTAGCAATAGAGTTACTGACAACCATACAGGCTTTGGATTTCCGTAAGCCCCTCAAATCCAGCCCTGCAATTGAGCATCTAATTACGAAATTCAGAAACTATGTGCCATTCGTTGCCGCCGATACATATATGAAGCCATTGATGGATAAAGCATATCAGTTTATTTTGGAACATAAGGTTGAGCAAATTGCTAAATAACTTTATACGCACAAAAGCTATTTACATTAACAAATAAATACATGCGCATTTCACTTGTCGTAGCCGCTACAGAGAATGGTGTCATTGGCCACCAAAACAAACTGCTTTGGCATTTACCCGATGACTTAAAATTTTTTAAGCGAACCACGACCGGCCATGTTATCATTATGGGCCGTAAGACATGGGAATCGGTCGGTTCTAAACCATTGCCAAACAGAACCAACGTGGTAATTACCTCCAATGATAGCTTGGATTTGCCGGAAAACGTGTATAAATTTTCCTCTCTTTCAGATGCTATTGACACATTTCGTACTCAGGAGGAGATTTTTATTGTTGGCGGCGCCTCTATTTATGAACAGGCCTTGCCTTTGGCTTCCGTTGTATATCTTACGTTAGTACATACAAACATGGAAGGGGATACACATTTCTTATTTAATCCGGAGCATCAATGGAAACTTGTAGCATCGTCTTATCATGCCTCAGATGAGAAACATTCTTTTGCATTTACATTCCAAATATATAATCGCGTATGAGAATATTTCTTGTATCATGCTTGCTGCTTTTCTGCGAGATCATCTATGCTCAGTGTGTTTCAGGAAACTGTACAAATGGAAATGGCGTTTTTAGATATTCTACTGGAACTGTTTATACCGGACAATTTAAAAACGGGAAAGAGCATGGTTCGGGAGAGATTATTTGGGCTGATGGCGATTCATATACAGGTGAATGGCTTAATGGTAGCATGCATGGTAAAGGCATATATCTGTGGACTTCCGGTGAGCAATATGATGGCATATGGGCGCATGGTTTGAAAGAAGGATACGGCGTGTCCACCTGGCCTAATGGTGACAGATATGAAGGGATGTATCATAATGATAAATTTGAAGGCGATGGTAAAATGTTTTGGGGCGATGGCAGTACTTATTTTGGCAGTTATAAAAATGGGTATAGAGATGGCTATGGTGAATATGTTGATAAGAACGGCAGTCGCTATATAGGGAATTGGCAAGATGGCAAATACTGGGGAAAGGGAACATTGTTTTTCCCAAATGGCGATCACTATGAAGGCGATTACCAAAATGATAAAAGACATGGATACGGCACATATATCTATGCCAACGGCTCTCGTTATGAAGGAAACTGGGCCTTTGGTAATTACAGTGGAACAGGTACTTTTTTCTGGATAGATGGGAGTGTGTACCAAGGCGATTGGCGGATGAATAATCGGGAAGGTATGGGTGTGATGATTTGGGCAGATGGCATACGATACGAAGGAAATTGGCTAAATGATAAGATGACCGGAACAGGCAAGTGCAGTTGGCCATCGGGTGATACGTATGATGGAGAATGGCAAGATGGGCTTCGTCATGGAAAAGGTCGTTATGTATGGGCAGATGGCAGCTATTATGAAGGTGATTATAGCAATAACTTAATGCAAGGTCTCGGCTTTTACTACGCTTACGACGGAGATAATTATCAAGGAGAATTTGCGAATGGCAATTATAACGGTAAAGGGAAATTAGTCAGATCGAATGGGAGCACGGAAGAGGGCATTTTTAAACAGGGCGAGTTATATAAAGGTACGATAATAAGTATTTCAGGAAAGAAGACAAAAATAAAATCAAGGAAGTAATCAGGTTATGCAGGTCAGAAAACTCAAATGTGCATCATGTGGCGCAAATAAAGTTGTTGCAAATAAAACTTCATACTTATATTGCGATTACTGCGGAGAGTTTATGGGTTACGATTTTCAAAGAATGACCAATGAGGTAACAGCGAAGTTTTCTATCGACACATATCAATCTGAAGATTATCAGAAATATTTAGCGATTGCTACAGCCTTAGGTCAGGCAGCACAACAAAAGCATTTAGCCGATTTTGAGAAATACGTTGTCGCATTACATCTTTTAGAAATAGATCTTTTCCCTGAAAGATACTCTCCAAAAATGAAGCAGCAGGCATATCGAAATCAGTACACCGTTTTTTATAAAAAATTTTGGGCTGAGCGTTTACAGTACCGGTTCTTTGAGGAGCAGGAAGCGCTTCAAAAGGAATTAGCCGTTCCAATGCAAGGGTTTGAATCGGTATTCAAAGAGGGGAAAGTCTCGTATGTATTAAACGATGCCATGAAGGCTTATTTTGATATTGTGCGAAGATATGCCCACGAGACAGCCAGAAAAATTATGGATTATGAGGCGATGACGTATTATCCCGAGCAGATGAAAGACGGTTTGGAAGAAATGATGTTTAAACAAACACTAGCAGGGTTTACCGGAATATTAGATGCGTCCTCTTTTAAAGACCTATTGACCTATCTC
>JAIXKU010000268.1 GCA_026936045.1 Flavobacteriales bacterium | reverse complement strand
CCCCAGAGAAGAACTGGTGAGCAAAATTCTTGAATATAAAAAATTCAAGGAAGCATCTGCCCAAATGGCTGAAATGGAAGCGATGCGCATGCTGATGGTGAAGCGGGGAAATATACAGAAAGAACTATCGCAAATTGGTGAGGAAGCCGGTGAAGGAACTGAAATTCAGGCCATTACCTTGTTTAAACTGATGAAGGCTTTCGAAAAAGCCATGAAGCGCTATGATGAAAAGATTAACAAGCCGATGCACACGGTAATTCGTTACAACTATTCAATGGAGTCGAGCCGTGAGTATGTATTGGGGCTGGCAGCAGGAGAGAAAAATGTGTCTTTCGAAAAACTGTTTGAAGTGGCCGAAAACAGGGTGCATGCTATCTTTCTGTTTCTTTCAGTTTTAGAAATGGTACAGCTCAACTATCTGAAAATTATGGTGGGGCAGGGGAAAAATAATTTCATACTCGAATATGTAGAGGCCGAAGAGCGTGATACAGATAGAATGTTGAGGGATGATGATGATAATGAGATTAAAATTTAAAAAAGCTTTAAGCTGTAAGCATTAGGCTGTAGGCTATAAATGATTGACAATCAGTAATCTGCAATTAGTAATCTGCAATCTGTAATCAGTATTCTGCAATTTCAAATTTGAAATCTAAAACTTTGAACTTTGAACTTTAAACCTTAAAGTGCTGCGGCGAAATAAGCTATAAGCATTAGGCTGTAGGCTATAAGCAATCTTAAACCTTAAACTTTAAACCTCAAACATTTAATAGGCTACGGCTTCGGCAACCGGCTGCCGCAGGTAGCATTAGGCTGTAGGCTTTAAATGATTGACAATCTGCAATCTGCAATCTGTAATCTGCAATCTGCAATCTGTAATCTGCAATCTGTAATCTGCAATCTGTAATCTGCAATCTGTAATCTATAATCACAAATCTAACGTCTCCCACAAAAAACACCCCGAAACAATTCGGGGCGTTCAACTACTAAATATAAACTAAGCACTTTTAGATTTTAAATCCTAATGTTAATACTAAGCGTGAGCTATTGTTCTTGATATCGGCAGCATAAGAACCTTTGTTCAGGTGATAAGGGAAATATACCTGAGTACCAAAAGACTGTACATAGCCCAAATCCACAAATACGCCTCTGTTTCTGTAACCTATGCCACCCGTAGCCTGGTAAATGTTGCTTTTTAGGTTGTCATTAGCATAAGGACTGCCATAGTAAGCGCCTCCGCCTCTTACCATAAGGGTGTTAAACTTCAACTCTACGCCTACTCTGGCATTTACAGCGCCTTTATAATAATCCTGAATAGTACTATTTAGGTCACGGAAATAATTATTGTCCGAAGAATTTCCGTTTCCGGTAGAAAATCTTGTTGCCTTATGATTTACATATTCCACATCGGCTGTCAAAAAGCCTCTTTGTGATGCCACATTGGTTACATCTCCAAACATCAAGGCAAGGCTGCCCATCAGTTTATAAGGCGTTCTCATATTGTAATCAAAAACGCCTGCACCGGGGAAGGCTTTATCATCAGATGCCATATATAAAACCTTGTCAAGTGAAGGCGATGGCGCATAATTCTCCCTGTCGGTTTTTACGTAAGCCCAATAATTATCCTTTAGGGTATAAAAAGTGGGTGTATGTACTGTGAAACCTAATCTCAACATATCGGTTGGCTTTACCACAATACCTAATTTAGCATTGATACCGGCTCCGGTTGTGGTTAGGTTTTCCTTAAATTCGGCATAATTAAATCCATTTGTGGCATCGTTTTCATCAGGGTCCATTTCTAAGAAACTTCTGTTGCTGCTATAGCGAAGCGTTGGTAATCCGATGGTGCCGCCAATAAATACTTTGTCATTAAAGTTGGCTGCACCTGCAATGGCAAATTCGGTTATTCCTCCGGAAGTATTCAATAGTTCATCCTGATCTACACCGCCTTTAGCGGCGATTTTTGCGGCATTTGACAGATATTGTTTTGTATTCTTATCATAATCAATCCAATAAGTATTTAGGGCAAGGGCAGGGCCAAACTGATATCCGTTTCCGGCTGCTACAGTGTTGGGGTCAATACCTTTTACCTCATCCAGAAACTTTTCAGACATAGAGCTCATGGTATTTCTGCCATTAAAACGTACAGTGCCGTTAAAATCAGCTACCCTATTAATACCCAGTGCAAAAGCTGTACTTTTTACTGAGCCGTTTCCATAGCGTTCCTTCCCTAATACAATACCTGATGTACCAAAAAAGCCGGTATTTGATTTCTGTGCAGGCGCCGAGCTGCCAAAGTACGTAGATGTGGTTTTATTGAAGTTCAGCCCTCCGGATACAACCAAATCACCCGTTTTGTAAAATCCGATATTGGCGGGGTTTGAAAACATGGTGGAGATTTCGCCGCCCAAAGCGCCGCTTGCTCCTCCCAATGACTGCACTCTGGCAGTTCCGGTAGCAGTCTGCCAGGAATATCTCAGACCGTCCTCTGGTGTTTGGGCCAATATTACTCCGCCAATAGCGAAGGAAAAAATGGTCAATAAACTTTTTTTCATTTGAGTTAAATATAATTATTTTATTAATAATTGTTTTAGAAC
>JAIXKU010000045.1 GCA_026936045.1 Flavobacteriales bacterium | reverse complement strand
CATCAATACCAAGCAGATTCAGCTGAGTAGCCAACCAAACCGTATTGGTATTTACAATCTGTCCAATTAATATTTCATCTCCTATGCTCAACAATATCGCTTTCATCTTAAAAAAAATTTCAGTAAAAATAACTGGATTTAAGATTATAACACGATAAAACATGATTGGTTAAAAATTTTAAAAGCCTATCTCCTGATAGAAAAGTGGCACAATTATTCTTAATTTTAGGCCATGGAAATTGTTTATCTGCTCATCGGGATGTTTACCGGTGCTATTATTGGTTTTTTAATCAGTCGGTTAGCACAACAAAAACCGGGTAATAATAATGATATGACCAAGCTTCTTATTGATAAAGGCTCCTTGGAAAGCAGGATAGATGTTATGAGTAACGAATTTGACAAACGTGTCAAAGACTGGGAACAGGAGAGAATGAGTTTCAATCAAGAGATTAGAGCAGAGAAAGAACATACCATTCAGCTACGCACTAAACTAGCTCAACAAGACGAAGCCATGCATAACTTAGAAAAGAGGATGCAAGAAGATAAAGCTATTTTAGAAAACATACAACAGCGCTTTATTCATGAGTTTGACGCCCTTTCTCAAAAAATATTAGACGAAAAATCAAAACGGTTTACCGAAGAGAACAAACTCAGCATAGAGAACATTCTCACGCCTTTAAAAGAAAAAATCACCGTCTTTGAGAAACAGGTAAAGGATGCGTACGAAAATGAGGTGCGCGATAAGGTCAGTTTAAAGGAAGAGGTAAAAAAACTGATTGAACTGAATAAACAGGTAAGTGAAGACGCCAATAATCTTGCACAAGCTCTGAAAGGCGATAGCAAAACACAGGGTAACTGGGGCGAATTGGTTTTGGAAAAAGTATTGGAACGCAGTGGGTTGATTAAGGATGTAGAATACAAGACACAGGTTAGCGGAACTCATGAAGATAATAATCGTGTTCAGCCTGATGTGGTCGTATTTTTACCGGACAATAAGCATATTATTATAGACTCTAAAGTTTCGATGGTGGCCTATGATCGCATGGTAAATGCCGAAAATGAGGAAAATCGCAAAGCAAACGCCAAGGCTCATGTTGACTCCGTACGTAATCATATTAAACAACTTGGGGAAAAAGATTATACCCGAATCACATCATTACACACACCTGATTTTGTACTGATGTTCATGCCTATTGAAGCGGCATTTAGCTCTGTTATCCAAGAAGAAAGCGAATTGTTTAATTTTGCATGGGACAAGAAAATTGTTATTGTTAGTCCGACAACCTTATTGGCCACGCTAAAAACCATATCCAGCATGTGGAAGCAAGAAAGGCAAGTGCAAAACGCATTAGAGATAGCTAAGAAAGCCGGTGATATGTATGATAAGTTTGTAGGCTTTACGGAAGATCTTACAAACATTGGAAAATCACTTGACAGCTCTAAGAAAATATACGAAGATGCGCTTAATAAACTTAGTACGGGCAAAGGCAATCTTGTAACCCGTGCCGAACAATTAAGAACCTTAGGCGCCAAAGCAAATAAGACACTGAATACTACTTTAATTGACAAATCTAATTACACCGATGACGAATCATGAATAAAAACCTTCTCTCAGCACTTGTATCCTTTATACTAATCATCCATATCCTTCAAGCACAGCAAACCTATTGGCAGCAGCATGTTGCTTACAAGATGGATATTGACATGGATGTAAACACACATCAATTCAAAGGCAATCAAACACTGCTATATACCAATAACTCACCTGATACACTTTGGGGTGTTTATTATCATTTATATTACAATGCATTTCAACCCGGCAGCGCAATGGACATCCGGTCGAGAACATTGTCTGACCCTGATCAGCGCGTAGGTTCGCGTATTGCACAACTCAAACCGGATGAGATAGGCTATCATAAGATTCTTTCTTTGAAACAGGATAAGCAAGCCATTAATTATAACATACAGGGTACAATATTATATGCGAGATTAACCAATCCGCTACCTCCCGGTAAATCAACGGAACTGACGATGACCTTTGAAAGCCAGGTACCTGTTCAAATTCGTCGAACAGGCAGAAACAGCATAGAAGGTGTGGATTATTCCATGGCACAATGGTATCCAAAACTTTGTGAATATGATTACCAGGGTTGGCATACCGACCCATATATTGGTCGAGAATTTTATGGCGTATGGGGTGACTTTGATGTTACCATTCTTATAGACAGTCGCTACACATTAGGCGCAACAGGCTATTTACAAAATCCGAATGAAGCAAGGCATGGCTATCAGAGCAGCGGATCTTCCAAAACCAATACAGACAAAACAACCTGGCATTTTTGGGCACCCAACGTGCATGACTTTATGTGGGCTGCCGATCGTGATTATGTGATTGACAAAACACAAGTACCCAATGGACCCACCTTATATTTCGTATATCAGGGTGATACATTGCTTGATTATTGGAAGAACCTGGTTCCGAAAATGGTTCAATTCTTTCAAATCATGGAGCAAAAATTCGGCAGATACCCTTATGATGTCTTTTCCTTTATTCAAGGAGGAGATGGTGGCATGGAATACCCGATGGCAACATTGATTACGGCACGCGGCACCTTAGAAGGGTTAATAAGTGTGTCTGTTCACGAAGCTGCACACAACTGGTTTTATGGTGTTTTGGCCACACATGAGCTGCTTTATCCATGGATGGATGAAGGGTTTACGACTTATGCACAGGATTATGTTTTAGATTTATTGTTTAACATAAAGGCCAAAAATCCGTTTGAGGGCAATTATCAATCCTATTTCTTTTTTGCCCAATCACCAGACAGAGAACCACTTTCTACACATGGTGATTTTTATAAGAAGAATATGTCATACGGCATCAATGCCTATTCTTCAGGTGCCGTATTTCTGCACCAGTTAAGCTATATCGTCGGTCAAGATGTGTTCGACAAAGGCATGCATCGGTATTTTGACGAATGGAAGTTTAAACACCCTACACCCAATGATTTTATCAGAATCATGGAAAAAACATCCGGCCTGGCATTACATTGGTATTTAGAACAATTCGTGTATTCAACCAATATAATTGACTATGGCATTCAAACAGTGATAGAGTCGGGAAAAAATACGGATGTTCTGCTAAGTAGAATAGGTGCGTTTCCTATGCCTATTGATGTGATCGTAGAATTAAAAAATGGCAGCAAGACGTATTATCATATCCCGCTTGATTTGATGTTAGGAAATAAAGATGAAATAATAGACGGAATGAAACCGGTTATCAATAAACCTTGGATGTGGGTGAATCCGAGCTATACACTAACACTCCCCTATCCGATTAAACAAATCCAATCTATTGACATAAATCCTGATCGCCGCATGGCAGATATCAATATTAAGAATAATACCTGGATCAATAAACCATAAATTGTAATGAAACATTTTCTTTTCTTCGTTCTTCCCTGTTTAATCTTCTCTTTCTCTCTATCGGCTCATAACAGCACTTTAGGACAATTGCAATCGTATGAATTAAAAAAAACATATACCAAAGAAGAGCTTAAGGCCACATGGAAAAAGTATAAGATTCCACGCACCGTTGTGCCCATCAAATACGATATTGATGTGTATGAATTGCTATACACAACACAATGGCATGATGGGACTGAAATAAAAGCATCCGGTGTTGTTTTCATTCCTAGGGACACGAAGAAATCACCGGCTATGATTTGCTATAATCACGGCACACGTATAAAAAGAGCTAGAGGATTAGGTATCGAAGATGGAGAGCAGGCTATCTGTATTGGGTTCGCTGTTGACGGATATGTGGTGGCTTTCCCTGATTATATTGGATTGGGGAAGGGCGAAAAATTTCATCTTTATCAACATGCCGAGAGCGAGGCCAACGCTACGGTTGATATGATTCGTGCCACCAAAGCGCTGCTCGAAAAATTATCGCTTTCCACCAATGGGCAATTATTTTTAACCGGTTACTCGCAAGGTGGACATGCATCTATGGCCACACATCGCTACATTCAGGAAAAACTTTCCGGAGAAATGCATGTTACCGCCTCTTCGCCCATGTCAGGCGCTTACGACTTATCCGATGCGCAACGTGATGTGATGTTTAAACTCTATTCACACCCCGGATATTTACCTTATTTATTAAACTCCTACAACGAGGTTTATGATTTAATCCCCGGTGATATTAATCAGATATATAAATTCCCATACGATACCGTTATTCAGTATTTTTATGACGGCAATCACGAAATGGGTGAAATAAACCCCTATCTGCCTGCTGTACCCATGAATATGATAAAAGAAGAGTACGTCAATGAATTTATTACTAATCCTGATTTTCCTTTTTATAAGGCCATACGAGAGAATGACCTGTATGACTGGAAACCGGAAAGCCCCATGCAGCTCTGTTACTGCAAGAGTGATGAACAGGTAACATATAGAAATGCGATAGCTGCCTATGAAACAATGAAAAAGAATGGTAGCAAACTTGTCAGGCTGCGCCATGCCGGAAAAAAATTCAATCATAGCAAATGTGCTATTTATTCATCCATGTACACCAAGCTCTTTTTTGACAGTTTTCGTCACGGAAGTAAAAAAGGGCGACGTGGCAATGCTTTCAAACGTATGATAATCGGGTTTGGGAAAATGATAGATTCCGGAAAATAAACAAATCCTTTATTAAATATTATAGCTTTGTATGAAACGTTTAATAAACATGCCTATACGTATTCTATATATCAGCCTGTTTTTTTTGTTTGTCGTTTCATCCTGCAAACAAAAAGAAAATGCACCTGACATCTCGCATATCAAATTCAATACGCCTGTTCTGCGTTTTGATCAGGATTTGTTTGCCAATCTTAACCCTGATACTCAAACAGTTCAGTACTTGCAAAACAAATATCCGCTTTTTTACAAATTGTACATAGAAAAGATTGCGGCCATTTCATCATTGACCGACACCTCATCCTACGCCTATCTCCGATATTTCATCAACGATCAGGATATGCAGGCTATATATGATGAAACTAATAACCAATTTACCTCGTTCGACACATATACTGAAAAGATAAACACGTCCCTTCGCTATTATAATTATTATTTCCCTTCTAACTACATACCTTATGTCATTACCTATTTCTTTGGTTTTAATTATTCCGTCGTAGCTACCGACAGTGCTGTATGCATAGCATTAGATCAGTACCTCGGCAAAGATTTCAAATATTACGCCCACCTGCCTGATTATATTCGTGCAAAAAAAGAACCGGCATACTTAGTTGCAGACTTAATGAAAGGATGGATCATGACTGAGTTTGAGTGCGATGAACCACGTACCGACTTATTAGATGAAATTATTTTCCAAGGGCAAATCATGTTTTTATTGGATCACATTATGCCCTTTGAAGAAGATAGTGTTATCATGGGTTATACCGGTATGCAATTGGATTTTTGTAAAAAGAACGAATGGCAGATTTGGAGTTATTTTATTGAAAACAAACTTTTATATTCTCAAAACATTACTGACATTAATAAATACACAGGAGAAGCGCCCTTTAGCGCCGGCATGCCGAAAGAAGCGCCGGGAAGAATAGGCATCTGGTTGGGCTGGCAAATTGTAAAAGCCTATGCAAAAAGACATCCTAACCTCACTGTTCCACAAATCATGTATGAACATGATTATAAAAAAATCATGAATAAGTCTAATTATAAACCTAAAAGATAACATGGATAATCAGATAACGAAAAATTCGCATATTAATATAAAAGTAGGGCTTGATGCCCAGCATAATCCTGTTGAGATATTCTGGAACGCAACAGAAAGCGGCTTTGAAGAGGATAAAGAAGTTAAAGCATTTATCCTTTCCCTTTGGGACAAAAAAGAAAACAATTCGCTGGGCTTAGAATTGTGGAATAAAGACATGATGGTGGACGAAATGAAAACCTTTATTTACCAATCTCTTATTTCGTTATCTGATTTGCTGACACGTTCAACAGGAGAAAAAGAACTCAGTGATGATATGAAAGACTTTGCAGCCTATTTTTCCAAAAAAGCCGGCTTATCTAGATAAATATCTGTAAATCACTCTATTAAACATGGTGTGATATAAATAAGCACGTGTTATCAATTAATAGAATCAACAATTGGTTTAGAAAAATTAATCTGATTTCTTGCTTAAATGCTGAAAATAACTTAATTTTAGGGGTTAAAAGCATGTAAAATGAAAAAGATATACTTCCTTTTTGCGATAATACTTGGCGGTGGTATTGCATCTGCACAATCATTACAAATCATGGATTTAAATTATAATAACCTTACAAATGGTTCTTATGCTATCTATGATGTAGATCCTACCATTACCTGGCCATTAGATCAGCCTGTCGAAGTAAAATTCTATGTTGCTAACACATCCGGCTCATCGGTAGATGTGTTTGTTAAGAAAGTATATATAAATCAAGTCCCCACTACGGCCGATCAGTTTTGTTGGGCTTTACTATGCTATAACCCAAGCACCATTGTATCCACTAATTCTCAACTCATAGGGGCGCATGATACGACAGCATTAGCAGATGTATTAAAACCTCAGTTTTTTTCAAAAGCCAGTGCCTCTGAACCTGATTTTGCAGGTACTGTAACGATTCGTTATGTGGCCTACGTTGATGGGAACCCCAATGATTCTGCTTACATTGATGTCAGCTATTCTACTTTAGCTTCTGTTGAGAATATTAAAGAAAACAATAAAATATCAGATTTTTATCCTAATCCGGCTCGCGATATTGTAACATTCAATTATCAAATTGAGAATACGCAGGAGGCTACTCTCAGCATCTATGACCTGACAGGCAGTAAAGTAAAAGACATTCGCTTTAATGCTTTATCCGGTTCATTAAAAACAGATTTAAGTGCATTAAAGCCCGGTGTATATTTCTATACATTCTATGTTAGGGGTAAAGCCATTGCTACCAAGCGTATCGTTATTGCGAGATAGCAACCTTTTGAACATATTCTCACTTCCTCATACCCCTTTTTTCATAATATTGCGATAAATTAATTTTCGTCATGTCATACCTAAACATTATTTCTGAACAAAAAGACGGAGTCTGTCTTATTACCATCAACCGACCTGACAAGTTGAATGCATTAAACCGCGCTACCATTGCCGAAATCAGCGATTGCGTAACGAAATCCGGTCTTGATTCAGCTATTCGTGTCATCATCATTACCGGTTCTGGTGAAAAAGCTTTTGTAGCCGGAGCAGACATTAGCGAATTTGCTCATTTTAACGGAGAGGAAGGACGAGCATTAAGCGCTGAAGGACAAGCCAAATTATTTGATTTAATAGAACAAACACCTAAGCCTGTGATTGCGGCCATTAACGGTTTTGCCTTAGGAGGTGGTTTGGAATTGGCATTGGCTTGTCATATTCGCTATTGTTCAGATAATGCCCGTATGGGTTTACCGGAGGTATCGCTGGGCGTTATTCCCGGATATGGCGGTACACAACGTTTGCCTATTCTTATCGGCAAAGGCAAGGCGATGGAACTTATCAGCACGGCCGGTATGATAAACGCTCAAGAAGCGCTACAATACGGATTAGTAAATAATGTAACAACCCAGTCCGAATTACTAAATACATGCATGGAGCTGGCCGGGAAAATCATGAAAAACTCCCCTGCTGCCATAAAACAAGCTATCATAGCTGTTAATGCCGGATTCGACAAACAGAAAAACGGTTTTGAAACGGAAATTAACTGTTTTGGGCATTGCTTTGAATCGGACGATTTTAAAGAAGGCGTATCTGCCTTTTTAGAAAAAAGAAAGCCTATCTTTACAGGCAAATAGCATCAGAATTTTTGTTTTGAGAAGAGCCATCTGAGCAAATATGGCTCTTCTTGCAAATAGATCCATGCGTTATGTCCCACTTCCGGTAACAAAGAGAATCTGCTTGCTAGATCAGGCGACTGCAAGGTATTCAACTCTTCCATAATTTGTATCGTAAACAATGGGTTTACAACCTTATCCTTGGCTCCATGAAACGCCCATACCGGCAAGGTTTCTATATTTCTTGCCAGTGTGGGATCAGCGCCTCCACAAACCGGCACGATGGCGGCGAAAAGATTCGGATGTTTTATGGCTATATCCCAAATACCGAAACCACCCATAGAAATACCCATGCCATAAAACCGATTTTTATCGGCAGTGAAATGTTTATTAAACCAATCATCAATCCATGCAAGCAATAATTTCTGTATCGGCGGTGCTTCTTTTGACTGAATGAAACGAGGTAAGGTTTTATCATAAAAACTCCAAAAGCCATCAGCGTTACACTGAGGCACGAGCAAGAAACAATCATAGGCTTCGTTCATTCTAATGGAATCATAAATAGCCGGCAGGCCATTAGCAAACGGTTTCTCGTTATCACGTTCTCTTTCGCCTTTTCCATGCAGCCAAAGGATGACCGGCTTCTTCGTCCCATCATCCTTAGGTAAATGATATTGATATCTCAAAGTATCGTTTTGATATATAAATGCACCTTTCTTTAAAGGAGACCGGGCTATCAAATAAAGAGGAAGATTGAGTGCCGAAAGCAGAATAAAAAGTCTAAAACAAACCTCTCTCTTCATGCGTAAAATCAGTCTGCTACGTAATCGCTCAGATATTGATAATGACTGGTCAAATACCATTTTCTACAATGGTGGCTCGTTGCAAAATAGCATGATCCGGTTCATTAATGAGCAAGGGTATAATTGTGGATGTAAGTGTTTTGCTAAAATCATCTGATGCATCTCTTGGCAGCTCACAAGGCAGATTATCCACAGCCATAACTGTAATGGAAGAAGCGTCAAACGGTGCAGATTCTTTCTGAGATTGGGGGTTATAGCCGTAAAAAGGCTCTGCAATGGAGGATGCGCGAATGGTGCTGGGAATTGGGCCATCAATATCACAGCTGATATCTGCAATTAATTGAATACGATTATCGGGTGATAATAAATCATCTGATGTAAAGAAACGCGGAGCCACAGAAGACCAAAAATGCCCGGCAATATATATATCTGCATGATGCATAAAACGATGAAAATCCGATTCAAACAGTTCGGGATGCACGTAAAAATCCTGCTTTGTAAAAGCTGTTCCATCTTTACGTCTATTATAAACGGGATATTCAATTTGTGTGAAGACATTCCCCTCTCCTTCTCCGGAAATAAATGCAGGCCAATCAATCTGCTTAAATCCGGCGGCATGAAGCGTTTCAATCACTCCATAGGCTACTCTGCCTCCACCGGTCAATACAACACGCAAATTCCCCCAATCCAGATTTTCTAATTGCGCATATAAATCTTTTGAATCAAGACATTGATGTGCCGGCTTTAAATTAAATTTTCCTATTCTTAATCCCCATCCCCGAAGGGCATTGTAAGCACCTACAATACCGGCAAAACGTCCAAAGCCAATCAATCGTTGGCCTTTCTCATCTTTTAAACACTCATAATCTATCAGGCGGATTTGCTTCTTAAGTACCTCCTGCAATAAGTGGCGATTATATGGTTGCTTTTTTATGGTATGCGAGAAAAACAAATATGTTTTATTGGGGATCAAGGCCGAAGGAGGTACTTCTTTTACGCCCATTAACACATCGCAATCCGACATATTGTCGGTTACAGGAATATGGAAACGTTTATATTCATCATCCGTATAAGACCGCATGTCAGATTGCTCAACACATAATTCCAATCCCAGATATAAATCTAATAATTGAGCACAATGTTCGGGTACTAATGGCACTCTAAAATCAGGCGGGGTTTTTCTTTCCTTTATAACACCAATCTTCATAATACAATAATGATAAACGATCTATCAATTAAATTTAAATAAAGCGAAGATAAGCATTTAAGGGGAAAGCTGATTATAACGCAAGTTAGCTTACAAGCCTATACGTTTAATTCTTTCAAACTCATCAGGCGTAACAGATGAAACAGACAAGCGCGCTTGTTTTACAAATTGCATATTTGATAACAGCAAATCAGCCTTTAATGTTTTTAAAGATATCGGCTGTTGAAAGCTTTGCACAGGTTCTAAATCCACGGAAGACCAAATACCGGATGAATCTGTGGGATCGGGGTAAGCGACTCGACGCACTCGAGCTATACCCATGATGGACAAACCTTCATTGCTATGATAAAACAGCACTTGATCACCCTTCTTCATGGCACGCAAATTATTACGAGCCGTATAGTTTCTTACCCCATCCCAAACAACCGTTCCATCCTTTAGAAGCTGATCCCAGGCATAAACAGAAGGTTCTGATTTAACCAACCAATAGTTCATATATAAAGATTTAATGAAGTAAATGATATACCAATTCTTTCACCAAACCGGTTTTATCTGTTCCAGCCATATCTACACCTTTAAATTTCATATCTGTTTGATGTAACAAGTGAATAATTTTCTTACATCGTCCAAAATCATAAATGCGTGTAGCCTTGACAAACTCTTTTAAATCATAAACATTAAGAAACTTTCTGATATCTGATTCCTGCTTAATATTGTTTCTGCTGGCCTCGGTATGAAAGGTCATGATTTTACAAAAGAAGCTAAACAAACCGGCTATAATCACAGGCAACATATCAATATTGCGCGGCTGAGAGAAATACTGCATGATTTTATAAGCCCTTTCATGATTATTATTAGCCAATGCCGTTTGCAACTCAAACGGGCCATACTCTTTGCTATTGAATACGCTACCTGAAATCTCTTCCACTTTCACTTCTGATCCCGGCTCCAACGAAATAGACATCTTCTCAATCTCGCTATACAGGCGCATCATATCATTACCGATTAATTCATATAATACGATAGCGGCTTTAGAGTCTATACGGATTTTCTTTCGGCTGAAATGTATCTTAATCCAATCAATGATATCGTTCTCTTCCAAGCGTTCAGCCCTAAAAACCTCCACATTCTTAGAAGCCAATATATTTTTTATCTTGGTTTTCTTGGCTTCTATCATTTTATGCATGTGACAAATAACCAAAACCGTAGTAGAGACAGGCTTGGTAATATAGGTTTCCAACATATCCAAGTCCTTAAACTGTTGCGCTTCTTTTAATATAACCAAGCGTCTGTCAGCCATCATTGGATAAGAACGGGTTATTGAAATAACATCTTCTACAGTGGCTTCCTTGCCATACAATACGGTTTGGTTAAACTCCTTAAACTCATCCTCGCCAATCAGATTCTCTTCAAATTCTTTGAGTAAGACATCTATAAAATAGGACTCCTCTCCCATGAGGATATAAACCGGCTTAAGTTGCTTCTGAGCGATATCTGACTTCAACTTTTTTATGCGCTCTTTAAAAAGCTCCATTTTAGGCATTTCCGTTCGTCTCATTTCCTAATAGTGCTTGGATATAACTTTATTCGGATATGGTATCAAACCTACATATTTTTTTCTTCATCTCTGAAATACCCTATTAGATTTTATCCATTCCCCAATCCTCCAGTTTATATCCATATATAAAACAAAAGAGGGAAACTGCTCGCTTCCCTCTTTATGTAGTCATTAATACGTTATTAGTTGCAAGAATACCCTTGGCCTTCCATAGCAACAGCCCATGCATCAACAGCCTCCTGCGTAGTCTCACCGTCATTTTCAGTATCGCAAACACCATTTACACATGTCTCAACATCTCCATTTGCACAAACTGTTATTTTCACATTTGCTGAATCCATGGAGCATGTCTTACATCCGGCTTTATTACATGAAGTCATAAAGATGGCTCCCACAAAGAGGGCAGCGGCTGATAAAATTAATTTTTTCATTTGAACCTAGATTTAATTGTTAATTAGGCAAATTTAACCATCATTCTTTTAGTTACCAAATCTTAACTATTAATTTTTCAACAAAAATAGTATTGAATATCTCTTAAGTCATAGATTTCTATAAAGTCATAAATCTATTATTTTTGTCACCGTGTCCGCCATGCCAAATACTCTCATCCGCGAAGCCGTAAAGGAAGATTTGCCGGCCATGCTTGCTTTGATACAAGAACTGGCGGCATACGAAAAGGCGCCTCAGGAAGTCAGCAATACTGTATCTATGATGGAAGAAGACGGATTTGGGCCAAAGCCGGTCTATTGGGCATATGTAGCTGAAAAAAGCAACGAAATCATAGGTCTTTCCTTATACTATATTCGCTATTCCACATGGAAGGGAAAATGTCTTTATTTAGAAGATATCATCGTTAAAGAAGCGCATAGGAATCAAGGTATCGGCAAACAATTATTTGAAAAAACCATCTTAGCTGCAAAAAAGATGGAGGCCAAATCTATGATATGGCAGGTATTAGACTGGAATAAGCCGGCTATAGATTTTTATCGGCAATATCCTTGTACTTTTGATGCGGAATGGATAAATTGTAAACTTTCTGAAGCATATATTCAAACATTTAACCCTTCAGATACACCTCATAAAATAGGAAAATAGATGTCGGCAATACAGGTGTTTAAATTTGGCGGTGCATCAATAATCAGTGCAGACGCAATAAAGAATATATCAACTATCATTCAGCGATATAAAGGGAGTACACCGCTTGTCGTAGTCATCAGCGCTATGGGGAAAACGACTAACGCCCTTGAGAAGGTACTAAACCTTGCTTCTTCTAACAAAGATTTCAGTGATGATATGCAGGCACTCAGCGCCTATCATTATCAGATCATAGAGCAATTATTCCCAAAACAGGCTTCTATTTACAACGAGATACATGCTATTCTGGATAAAATAGAAAACGATCTCAAGTCTATCTCAAAGGCATCCTATAACTATTCCTACGACCGGATTGTTTCTCAGGGCGAGTTTCTTTCTACCCGAATAGTAAGCGCCTATCTCCAATCAGCCGGTATTCCATCCATATACAAAGATGTACGCACGCTTATTCGTACAGACAATACCTACAGAGAAGCTAAAGTCAATTGGGAAGCTACAGGCTTACTTATCTCTCAACATATACAACCCATATTAAACGAGGCAAACCCACCTGTTATCATCACACAGGGTTTTATCGGCTGTTCTGAAGAAGGCGAAAGCACAACATTAGGTAGAGAAGGCTCTGATTATTCAGCTGCAATCATCGCACACTCATTAGATGCCGCATGTGTAACCATTTGGAAGGATGTGCCTGGCGTACTGAATGCCGATCCTCAATATTTCTCGGATGCGCAGTTGCTTCCTCATCTTTCCTATCAGGATGCGATAGAATTAGCATATTACGGCGCCACCGTGATTCATCCTAAAACCATGAAACCCTTGCAAAACAAAAATATCCCGCTTAAAGTCAAGTCTTTTCTACAACCTGATGCTAACGGTACATTGGTGGACGCTAAAGAACCTTTAGCTGTTATTCCAAGCTTTATATTCAAAACAAACCAATTGCTTATTTCCATATCCCCAAAGGACTTCTCATTTATAGTTGAAGAGAACATCAGTGACATCTTTAACCTATTGGCTCATTACCGTGTCAAGGTGAACCTGATGCAACACTCCGCACTTAGTTTCCAGCTTAGTGTGGATAATGATGCAAGTAAGACTCAACCGCTTTATGCAGCCCTGAGTCAGAAATTTATCGTTGAATACCGTGATGGACTGGAGTTGATAACCGTTAGGAATTATAATCAAGCCACAATAGAAAGATTGATGAAAAATAAAACGCAATGGGTAGAGCAGAAAAACAGCCATACCGTGCGCTTGGTAGTATCAAAAGAAGCAAACTAAATATCTCTATACAGATAAAAGCATGAATAGCAGCCATACAATACAAGGGTTCTCCACACAAGTTTATATGCTCTTATGGAAAGAAATAAAGATAGAGTTTCGAAACAGAAATACCTTAAACAGTATTCTGCTCTATGTCTTTTCTACTGTATTTATCTGTTACCAATCTTTTTCGGTTATTCCCGAAGTAACGGTTTGGAATGCCTTATTATGGATAATCATTTTATTCTCCTCCGTAAATGCTGTAAGTAAATCCTTTCAATCCGAACCACCTGCCCGACATTACTATTACTATCAATTAGTGGATCCGACAGCATTGGTCATATCTAAAATACTCTACAATGCAATTCTGCTTTTATTATTATCGGCTTTAAGTTTTGGTATTTATAGTATCGTACTCGGCAGTCATATCCCCATTTCCCAACTTGCGGCTTTCATGCTAGTGCTTAGTATCGGCAGCATCGGTATTTCATCCTTACTAACGATGGTCTCGGCTATTGCATCCAGGACAGGTAATGCGATAGGGATGATTTCCGTGCTTGGCTTTCCTATTATGATACCCTTGTTAATAACCATTATCAAGGCAAGCAAACTCATAGCAGACGGCATTAGCTGGAACCAGTATGCTAAATATGTATATGCCATTGGCGGTATAGATATGATGATAATCGCACTTTCAGTCATATTATTTCCCTACCTTTGGCGTGAATAATTTTCAAGGATGAAAAAAAATTGGTGGAAAATCATTCCTATAATAGCTATGGCCTACGCCATTCCATTTGCCTTTATAGGTGAAATATCTGTTCAAACCATTCTGCACGAAACTATTCGCAACTTGTATTTCCATGTTACAATGTGGTTTTGCATGATGATATTGTTTATTGTTTCGCTTGTCAACTCCATACGTTATTTAGGTAGTAATAAGCTACTGCATGATTATCTGGCATCCATGTATGCCAAAACGGCGCTGTTGTTTGGGTTTATTGGAATTTTTACTGGTATGGTATGGGCCAATAACACATGGGGTGCGCCTTGGGTTAATGATCCGCAACTCAATGGTGCAGCCATTACTATTTTAAGCTATTTAGCCTATTTTGTACTAAGAAACTCGATAAAAGAAGAGCAGAAGAAAGCCCGACTTGCAGCTGTTTATAACATCTTTGCCTTTGTGTTAATGTTTGTTCTCTTAGGCATTCTTCCCCGCATAAATGATTCATTACATCCGGGCAAAGGAGGGAATCCCGGCTTTGGCAAATACGATCTGGCGCCGGCCATGCGCAGTGTCTTTTATTTATCTATTCTCTCATGGACTTTGATAGGTGTATGGATTGCACAAATTCAAATCCGCATACGTCAAATACAGTCAAAAACTCAATAGAATGCACTATATCAGACCTTATTTTATTGCAAATATTTTCTTGCTACTTTCTCTTCAAATCACATTTGCAGAAACTCTGGATAGCACAATAACCCAAACCGAAAAAGCCGGTTCTTTTCTTGCTGGCGACACATTGGTTAATCTAAATAAGCTGAATGGAGGCATTGTCAAATTTCAAATCTCTGACGAAGCCAAGCAAACGCTATATGAGAATGGTTTATTATTTACGGAAAATGCGGTGCTTCTTCTCCAAGAACCAAGTAAACTCCAATCTTCCGTTTTCATTGAGGTAAAGACATTTGCCTCCGATCGGGAATGGTATATCAACAATATACGTATTGATCACAATAAAAATAGTGCAATCATTTATGTAGTTACCGATAAAATTGAGATGGCCACTTTCTGGCGAAAGGATGGTAAAATATGGGTGGTAATAGCCGTTGTAGCTATTCTTTTTTCTATTGTTATCGGTTATTTATTTTACTTAGACAGACAAATCAATCGTCTCTCATAGTGTCTAATCTACTTTACAACAGGTACTGAGAGTTCCATCTTAACCATCTTACCCATTGTACGACTTGCACTACCGACACCATAAAGGGTTCTGTCTATCTCCAATGAAGCATGAAAAACACCTTTCTCTTTATCCCCTGCAAAGACAAAAACAAAACTAATCGGATTCGTCCGGCCTTTTATACTCAACAAGCCATCCATGCGATAGCCTTTTGACGTTTGGGTAATCGCTTTAGAAGAAAAAGAGATAACCGGATAATGCTCTACATCAAAAAAATCATCTTGCCTCAGGTGCTTATCACGCGCTTCAACCCCTGTATTTACTGTTGATGCATCTATGGTCGCTTGAAAAGAACCTAGTGTTGGCTCTTTTGGATTGAAATGAATCGTAGCTTTCAGACCTGAGAAACTACCATCTACCCAAAATCCCATATTTTTAATTTTAAAACTGATTTCCTCTGAACTAGGTTTTACCTTCCATTCAGACGACGTTTGTGAGAAGATCAAATGTAAAGGAAGAAGAAATAGAAGCGTAAAAAATCTATGCATCATGACCGATTTAATTATGATTTGAAGATAAGAAAATGTAGGATATATTTGGCATCGTTAAAATTTTTCAGACCGCCAGGGTGAAAAGGTTACACCAAGTGATCCCGAAAAAAATTGATTACGAAAGCGATCGTTATCTAATCTTAAAGTATTTACCGTCATGTATTCGTTATACATATAATGAGCCGAGCCAATAACAGCCCACTGATTCGTAATCCAGAATCTCAAAAACAAATCCGTACTGATTGTGCCTAAATTATTATCACCCAATAAAAGTAGATTAAATCCTGATGGGTAAGCACTTTGTGCCTGTGCATACATACCCGGCGGGTTCTTACTTGAGGTATAAATCGAAACCTGCTTGGGTCCAAAACTCATACCGACTAAATCAAGGATAAAGCCTAAATCCCAGCGTTGCTTAAATGTATATTGAATTGTAAAAAATACATTGATGGCATTGGTTTGTGGTCTGGATATAAATATCGTATCATAATTATTTTTCTGTTTCTCTGCAAAAACGGCTAATGGGCCTGTCACATTACGTGTAAGCTTGGCAGGTGCTGTTACAAACCTTCTATTTACGCCAAAAAGAGCATGTACGCGTATGCCATAACCCAGTTTTAGATTTTTTCTTTTCTTCCCCACATTGTGAAAATGAGACCATGCAACGGAACCACCGTATATATCACTTCCCGCCATACCGGACAAGGTAAAGTAGTTATTATACTTGTACCCCTTTTTTGACTCAATTGTTTGGGCTTGAATACTAAATGAAGCTATCGTAATAATAAGAAAGTATATATATTTCATCTCATCCGTTCGTTAGAGATTGATAAAATGCGCGAACATTAGTCAGATAATAA
This sequence comes from Flavobacteriales bacterium, assembly GCA_026936045.1. Lineage (GTDB taxonomy): Bacteria > Bacteroidota > Bacteroidia > CAIKAF01 > CAIKAF01 > BA4. The sequence goes on along the minus strand of JAIXKU010000045.1, from coordinate 1,231 downwards.
GAGGGTTTTAACCATTTCCATCGGCTTTGCTCGGCGGCAAGCACTTGTATCGTTTGCATGTATTGATTCATTTTATCCAATTTTAGCGCAGTGTGCAGATGCTTCTTCCATTCTTTTCTGTTGGAATACGACCACCATTCTTCCATCCAGTGCTGGGCAGGAGTCAACTGTACATGAACTTGGGGATATGCTTTACAAAAATCATACAAAAGTTTCTTTTGGGCTGAATTGGGCAACTCATAAGCCACAATTAACATAAATTGCAGACGTATTTTTTTCCCCATTATATGGGCAATTAATGTTTGGATATAGTTTTTTTCTTCAATCAACTTAATGAAATGATGAGCAGAGCATGAGACGGCCAGTTCGCTACATCCGGTAGCTAAGAGTGGCGACAAATCCGGGGTTGAGTCTATATTTATAATTATCCGGTCAAAAAGGGCTGCATGGCTGGCCGGAAGGAAAGACAGTTTGGTCAAAAACATGTTCAAGTTCGAAATGAACAACCATACGTTCCATCCATAAGATTTCTCAACATATTGCTTTTCAACAACAGCCTCTTCCAGCGATGTGGATATGGTTGAGGTATCATCTACAAATGGGATGATATATTTCCCTGATTGTTTAACGTACCTCTTTACTGAAATGCCTTGATAGTCCGGCGAAAAATCTCTCTGTAAAGGTTCATCTACAGGCTGAGTGACAATGTTCCCCAAGATATTACGAAACTTAATACCCTTAGCATGATCCAAGAACGGATTAAAAGGCGTTTGCAAAATCTGAATTAAAGACACAAAGGATTGGATATTTATATCATAGACAATAACCGAAACACCCAAATCAAACAGCTCATTCTCATAACCCAAAGCACCGGGTCCCATAACAACAAATGACGTATTTTTCAGTTCCTCTTCTCCTCTGACATATTGGATAAGCGCGGTTGCATTATCCGCCATACCTTTATTAATAAATAGACAAATACGTTCATAACGTTGTGTAAAAATGTACTGTTTAAAGGCTTCAAAATCAACTAGCATGGTATCATACAAAACATTGCGGATACCGGCATTATTCAATGCCGCAGCATAAATAGCCAACTCGCGTGGCAGAGGAAGAGGCAATTGATCAATAAGTTTTTTATTGTTCCCTCCAAAATACGAATTAGTAAGAAGAATGCTCACTTGTAATATTTTACACGAATATACAGCTAATTGATTAATAGATATTATCT
>JAIXKU010000260.1 GCA_026936045.1 Flavobacteriales bacterium | reverse complement strand
CTATATAGGTACATATAATGCCAACTTGATAGGTGATGGTATCAATAGTTATGTACTTTGCTATGGCGACCAGATTGTGATAACCAGTAATGGCGATTATGTGCATCCGGCAGATGAAGGTCCTATTAATGGATGGGGTTATGATCCGGGTATTGCATGGCTTGTCTATGCATGTCCGCCGACACCTAATACAGAGCCGCTTAATGATCCTTGTTTTATCGGGGTTTATAACACTACGGGTGATGGGAATCTGACAGATTTGAACGATATGTCTGTGATTAATGCTTTCCCTCCCGGCACATTTATCAATAATACCGTTTATTATGTACCGATGACATTATATGACTTCCCTGATCTTGTATATAATGTTAATTGCTATGACATAGGTTCTCCTATTGAGGTTACCTACTTGCCTGGAATTACAACGAATGTTACCGAAGATTGTGTGGCAGGTACTGTCACCGTGCAGGTTGCAGGTGGATATGCTCAAATAATGGGCGGTGTATTTACGGCTTCTAATCTAACGCCTCCTTCAGCCTCTTTCGTCAATACAACAACAGGCAATAATGGTAATATTGTGGTTCATAATATGCAGGATGGTGATATGTATAGTTTCTCCATTACGGATGCCAATGGGTGTCCTGTAGTAATTTCCGGTGGACCTTTTACTGGAAGCGTTACTGTAGTAGTAGATCCGCACTCGAATGTATGTATCAATGCGCCATCCGTTCAATTTACTACATCTGCAACAGGCGGTTCTTGGTCTGCTTCATGCGGCGCATGTATTGATGCGAATAGCGGTGAATTTTCTCCATCTATAGCCGGTGCCGGCACATATACGGTTACTTATACAGTAACCGGACAATGCGGCGGATCAGGCAGCCAAAGCATAACCGTTTATCCTTTGCCGAATCCCCTTATTGTGGGCAATCTAACAATATGTCCGGGTGAGTCAACTACGCTTACGGCTCAGGGCGGAGCATCTTATAGTTGGAGCACAGGTGAAAATACAACATCTATTGATGTTAGCCCTGCTCTCAATACGGACTATACGGTAACAGTAACAGATGCTAACGGTTGTGTTGCTTCTACGACTGCTACAGTAAATATAGCATCCGTACCCGATATCGGCTTTACCGCTGATATCCTGTCCGGCTGTGCTACATTATGTGTACATTTCTCAGATATGACTACAGTTCAAGGATCTAATATTGTAGCTTGGAACTGGTCTGTAGATGGCAACTTGGTGAGTGCCCAGCAGAATCCTGTATATTGTTTTGTCAACCCTGGATTGTATGATATCACGTTACAAGCAACATCAGCTGCCGGTTGTGTATCGTCACAAACCATTCAGGATATGATTGAGGTATTTGCTAATCCTATCGCTGACTTTGGTATGAATCCTTCATTAGTTCCACAAACTAATCCGTATGTTCAGTTTACAGATGCCAGTCTGGGCAGCATCGTTACTTGGAACTGGGATTTTGCAGATGGTAATACATCCGGTGAACAAAATCCATCTTATGTTTTCCCTGATACGGGAACATTTTGTGTAACATTGACCGTCACCACCGATAAGAGTTGTAAATCTTCCGTCAATCATTGTTTGTATGTTTATCCGGAGGTGTTTATCTATATACCCAATAGTTTTTCACCTAATGATGATAAGATGAATGAATTCTTCCAAATCTATGGGCAAGGGATTAAGCAACTCTCCATGGAGATATTTAATCGTTGGGGAGAATCTATTTACGTGACAGACAGTATGCTGGGTTGGCCCGGAACAATTGGCAGTACAGAAATACTGGCCAAACAAGATGTCTATGTGTATAAGATACGTATTATAGATGTGCTAAACGATGTTCATGACTTTTATGGTCATGTAAACCTGCTCAGATAGTGCTATAATAAGACGACAGAAATACTATCTTCATTTATTGATTTCGTATTGATGCCCCTAATGACGATTTTATATATGTGTATAAATCAGGGATATTCTATACTTTTGCTCACCCAATGGCAGATTACTTATGATTGAGGCTTGGATTATTATTGTAGCAGCAATACTCTTTTCCGGTTTTTTTTCCGGAATGGAAATGGCTTTTGTCTCTGCTAATAAATACATGTTAGAGATTGATAAGAGTAAGCCGGGCATGCAGGGTAAATTATTGACTTTACTGACCAAAGAACCGTCACGTTATATTGGTACCATGCTGATTGGGAATAATATCATTTTGGTTATTTATGGTATGGCAACAGTCATTGTGCTCGAACCTTGGATTAGCCATTTGATGATATCGTGGTGGGGAGAGGTGAATAATATTTGGCTGATTTTATTGCAAACTATCTTATCTACTATCGTCATTTTAGTTACCGGAGAATTCCTGCCTAAGGCTTTCTTTGCGATTAACCCGAATCAGTCTCTACGTCTTTTTTTAATTCCGGCTACTATTTTTTATTATCTCCTGCATCTGCCTGTTAGCTTCACGGTGTTTGTATCCAAACGATTATTAAAATACGTATTTAGGGTAAATATGCACGAAGCGGATGTGTCGTTTGAAAGAACAGACCTTGATTACTATCTGAGTCAGGTAAGTTTTGATGAATTAGTAGAGCAAGAGCGCTTGGATAATGAAGTGAAGATATTGCAAAACGTATTGGAATTTCCACTTACCCGTGCCCGGAAATGTATGGTTCCACGAACAGAAATCGTTGCGATTGAAATAAATGCGCCCATTGAGGAATTAATAAAGCTTTTTATAGAAACCGGTCATTCCAAGATTATGGTATATCGGGATAGTATTGACGAAATCGTAGGTTTTGTCCATTCATTCGAGATTTTTAAAAATCCAAGTACCATCAGAGAAGCGATGTTGTCTGCTGTTATTGTACCTGAAACAATGCTTGTGAAAGATATTTTAGCCCTTCTCACGCAACAACACAAGAGTGTAGCCGTTGTGGTTGATGAATATGGCGGTACTTCGGGAATGCTTACAACAGAAGATATTATTGAAGAAATTTTTGGTGAGATTGAGGATGAACATGATAGCCAGGACCTCGTAGAAAAGGTAAATGAGGATGGTACCTTTTTGTTTTCGGGCCGATTAAAGATTGATTATATCAACGATACATATAGCCTGAATTTACCCCAGCGATTAGAATATACCACCTTGGCAGGTCTTATTTTAGATTTGGAAAAAAGTATCCCAAAGATTGGTCAAACTATTGAAATAGAAGGATTTAGATTTATTATTCAACGAGTTAGTGATACGAAGATAGAAGAAGTCATTATCAATCCTATAAAATCCTGATATGACCAACGACCTGGCGCAACAAAAAAGAAATTATTGTATATTCGTGCCCTTAAAAAAAGTAAAATTATAATAGAATGGCAGTTATTGGAAGTATTCGTAAACGTGGTACTTTGTTATTGATAGTAATCGGAGTATCCATGCTGGCATTTATTTTAGGCTCAAATGTTTTTACCGATTTCTTTCATAAAGGACCGGACAACAATGTGGCGGTGATGGGCGGTAAGAATGTCAATATAGCCGAATATCAGAATCGAGTAGCTGATAAAGAAGCATTAATAAAAATGCTTAACCCACAAGCTGAGATTAATGAAATGCAGCGTCAGCAGATTGCAGACGAGGTTTGGAATGATATTGTGAATGAAAGGGTTATGTTTAAAGAGTATGAGAAACTTGGTATCGTAATATCATCGGCTGAGATGAATGATATGTTGGTTGGCCGTACCGTCCACCCTTTGATTTTAAGTCAATTTAGCAATCAGCAAACCGGCATGTTTAATGCGCAGGATGTGGCAAACTATGCAGCCCAATTTGAGGATGAGAGTGCGGTACCGGAGCAAAATCTTGAACAATGGCATTCTGCTCGAGCTTATTGGGCTTATCTTCAGCAAAGCATACGTTTGGATCGCTTGCAAGGAAAATACACAAATCTAATCTCAAAAAGTACGTATGTGACAGCTAAAGAAGCGGAGTCTAACTTTAAAGCCGCTAATGATCGCGCTAACATCCGCTTTGTGATGAAACCTTATACATTGATTCCTGACTCAACCATTACCATCAGTGATGATGAGTTAAGAAGTTATTTCAATGAATTTAAGTACCGTTACAGACAAAAGAAATCCAGAGCAATACGTTATGTTGTTTTCCCTGGTATTCCAACTACCCAGGACACATTGACTTTAGAAACCGAAATGAAAAATTTATTGCAAGAGTTTTCTAAAACAGATGATGACACCTTGTTTGTACGCCAAAACTCAGATCAGAGTATAGATCCTAAATTTTATAGCAAGGGCGCGTTAGGCCCTTATTTAGATTCCTTGTTATTCCAATCACCTATAGGCACTACCGCCGGGCCTTATATTGAAAACGGCTCATTCATTATTGCCAAAAAAATTGGGGAGAAAGAATCTTCCGACTCGGCAAAGGCACGTCATATCCTTTTGCAGCCAACTAAACAGGAAGATGTAGAGGCTTTCAGAAATCTTCGCGATAGTCTGTTTACCGTATTACAGAATGGAGGCGATTTCGCCAGTATAGCAGCACAATATTCGGCTGATGAAAGTAATAAAAACGATACCGGAAACTTGGGATGGTTTTCAGAAGGCATGATGGTGCGCAGTTTTAATGATACCGTATTCTCTTCCAAAGCCGGTACATTTAAAAAGATAGATACGGAATTTGGCTTTCATATTGTCTATATTCAGGCAATGACTAAACCTAATAAAAAAACATTGGTGGCTTTGTCATACAGACAGATATTACCCAGCAATGAGACAATGCAAGATGCTTATAATAAAGCCTCAGATATGGCTTTTGTGGACAAAAAACAGAAATCGTTTAATCCGGATACCTATTTTGATAAATACTGTCAGCAGCATATGTTGGTTCCTAGAGAAGAAAGTTTTCTCACGGAGGCCTCTCGCAGTATTATGGGTTTAGACGAATCAACAGATATTGTGAAATGGATATTAACCTCACAACGAGGTGATATCTCCGAAGTATTTCAAAGTGGGAATAACTATGTGGTGGTATTACTGACAACTATACGCTCTGACGGAATTCCTAAGCTTGAAGATGTGAAGACGGAGGTAGAAGCAGGTGCTAAGCGGCATAAAAAAGCAGCACAGTTTATTCAAGAGTTCAATCAGGCTATGAGTGGACAAAATAATTTAGACGCTATCGCTACAGCCATGAAACTTAATATTACACCTTCTACTGATCTTACATTCCAATCTTTCTTTATACCTGGAGCCGGTGTGGAAGTTGAACTTATCGGCGCCATTTTTGGCATGAAGCAAGGCCAGTTGTCTAAACCAATTGAAGGGAATAATGGAATTTATGTTTTTGTTACCGATGTATTAAATCCTGCTCAGGGTACAGGTGATTATAGCTTTAATAAAATGCAATTATTGTCGCAGCTTTCATCAAGAGCGGCTACAGATGCGTTTGAGGCTGTCAAGTTGAGCTATAAGATACAAGACAAGCGTTATATGTTTGATCTGCGATAATCTGAATAAAGACAAAAAGAAGGACACCTCAACTTTTATAATATGATTATTGGGTAACACCTTTAGAAAAAACGGATTAGTTTACCATTTGCATAACTTACATAAGTGAAGACTGATGAAGATGAGGTTTTATGCTTCTCAGTTTCTATGGCGATATGTTGATATAGTCCCATTCTTTATATGACCTTCTGCTGCTGTGAATTAAGATTAGATTTATTTTTGGTGACAGCCTAATATGAAGAGTTGAGCTCTCTGAAGATAATTTAATAGTTTGAGATATGGCCAAACGGCAAGATATAGGAAAGAGTGGAGAAGATATAGCCAAGCAATATTTGCAGAATAAGGGCTATGAGATTCTGCATTCTAATTGGCGAACCGGCCATAAAGAGGTGGATATTATAGCCAAGATGGGGAATGAAATTGTTTTTGTGGAGGTGAAAGCATGCCAATCTTCAACGTATCGTTCGCCTATAGAAGCCGTAGATGTTAAGAAACAGAAGCGCCTGATAGAAGCTGCCGAACTATTTCTTGAAGCATCTACCCTTGAGTATGAATTGCGATTTGATGTAATAGGTATTGTATTCTATAAAGAGAAGTACGAAATTGAACATATTGTAGCAGCTTTTTCGGGATTTTGAATGTACCTTTGATGAATTTTATTAAATTATCATGATGAGAAATCAGCAAAACAAGCGAACCGAACGGTTTGAAACATCCTCAAAAGACAGAGGAAAACGACCTAACTCAAAAAGCACATCACCTAGAGAAAGAGGACGACACGAAAAAAAATCTGCGGAAGAAAAACAACCTGCCCGAAACGCGCAATCAGCCGGTGGCAGATCAAGGCCTACACAGGATAAAGAACCTGATAGAGCCGGAAGCCAATCATTTAACAGGACATACGACAAGCCCAAATTTAAATCGGAACGACCTAATTCAAAAAGCGCATCACATAGAGAAAGGAGGCGATACGAAAAAAAATCTGCGGAAGAAAAACAACCTGCCCGAAACGCGCAATCAGCCGGTGGCAGATCAAGGCCTACACAGGATAAAGAACCTGATAGAGCCGGAAATCAATCATTTAACAGGACATACGACAAGCCTAAATTTAAATCGGGGAAAGTCATATCCGGTAGTGTTAAACACAAAACGGTATTTGATAAATCAACTAAGAATTCTAATAAAGAAAAGGACAATACCTGGCAGAAAAGAAAACTGATTCGTTCAAAAGATCAAGATGCTCAATCTGAGAACCCTCAAAGAAGCTCATCCAAGCAGCCCTTTCATAAGCCACGATTTAAATCAGATAGTCTTGCATCCGATGATAGAAGACGAACGCATACGTTTGATAAACCCAAAAAAGTATTCAATAAAGCGTTGGATACGAATGGGCGAAAGCAGAGGCCTGAAACGAAGTTTTCAAAAGGGAAGAATGCATTAACGGATAAGGACCATGATGGCATAAGACTTAATAAGTTTATAGCCAACGCCGGATTTTGCTCTCGTCGTGAGGCTGATACATACATTGCCAGCGGTGTGATCTCGGTAAATGGCATAGTGATTACGGAATTAGGATATAAAATTAAGCCCAATGACAAGGTTATGTTTGGCGATCGCCCTGTTGTCGGAGAGAAAACAGTCTATGTTTTGCTCAATAAGCCTAAGGATTTTATTACCACATCAAAAGATCCGCAAAACCGCAAAACGATTTTTGATATTATTAGTAGTGTTAAAGAGCGGGTATTTTCTGTTGGCCGATTGGATAGGAATACTACCGGTTTATTATTACTAACCAATGATGGCATATTGGCTGATAAGTTAATGCATCCACGAAAAAGAATAGTGAAAATATACCATGCAGAGCTGGATAAAAAAATTACACAGGCCGATTTAGAACAAATAATGCAGGGCTTGGAATTAGAAGATGGATTCTTTGCGCCTGATAAAATATCATTTGTGGAAGACATGGATAAGAAGCATGTTGGTATTGAAATTCACTCAGGAAGAAACCGTATTGTGAGGCGACTTTTTGAGCATTTGGGATACAAAGTTGTAAAGTTAGACAGGGTGTTTTATGCCGGTCTGACGAAGAAAGGATTATCACGCGGAGAATGGCGATATCTAGAGCCTAGAGAGGTTGGCATGTTGAGTAAATTATAATTTCAATATCTCATAGATATCTTTATATCTAAAAGGAAAAAGTATGGCTATAGTTGGTAATATTATCAAACAAACAATGACCTTGCGCAAGACGGTGAATAAAGTACGACGAAGGTCTTCGCCTGAGCGTGTCCAACGAAAGGTGTTATTAAAACTGATTAGCAAAGCCCGATTTACACAGTTTGGGAAAGTCTATGAATTTGAGTCTATGCTGATGGCTAATAATCCGGAAAAACTATTTCAACGCGTAGTGCCGATACATGACTATAATAAAATTTTTGATGACTGGTGGTATAAAACCTTAGCAGGCGAAGAAGATGTTTGTTGGCCTGGCAAGATTCGATATTTTGCATTAAGTTCAGGCACTTCCGGTGTAGCCAGTAAATATATTCCTGTTACAACATCCTCTCTTCGCTCAATGAGAAAGACAAGCTTGAGGCAATTGGTTTCTTTGGTTAATTACGGCCTTAATGAAGATTTCTTCACAAAAGGAGTTTTGGTTTTAGGCGGGTCAACGGCGTTGCAGAATATGGGTAACTATTATCAAGGCGATTTAAGTGGTATCAATCAGGCTAAGATGCCGTTTTGGACACAACCATTTTATAAGCCGGGCAAACAAATTGCCAGATATAAAGATTGGAATCTCAAGATTGATGAGATAGCACGCAATGCACCTAAATGGGATATAGGTATGCTTACTGGTATTCCTGCATGGAATCAGTTAGTGCTGGAAAGAATCATAGAAATGCATGGACTGAAAAATATTCATGAACTATGGCCTAATCTTGAAATATTTATCTATGGAGGCGTCGCATTTGAACCTTACCGCAAACGATTTGAAAAATTGTTAGGTCATCCCATTCATTATTTAGAAACCTATTTGGCATCCGAAGGATTTATAGCCTATCAGAACAGAAAAGATGTAAAGGGCATGCAATTGGTTTTGGATAATGGTATTTTCTTAGAATTTATACCATTTGATAAAGATAACTTTAATCCTGACGGTAGTTTAAAACCTCATCCCGAGACCTTGCTTATTCATGAGGTAGAGCTGAATGTAGATTATGCTATTCTGCTTTCTACGAATGCCGGTATCTGGCGATATCTGATTGGTGATACCATTAAATTCACATCCATTTCTGATCTTGAAATTATTATCACCGGAAGAACAAAACATTTTCTGAGTTTATGCGGCGAACATTTATCTATTGAGAATATGAATCATGCCATTGAGAAAGTGGCTAATGAACTCAATACCCCCATAAGTGAATTTACGGTATCCGGTATTAATGTTGGATCGTTGTTTGGTCATAAATGGTATGTCGGAATGGATGCTGTTGAAATAGATAAGGCGGATTTAGTGAGAAGATTAGATGATACGCTTAAGGAACTAAATGATGATTATGCTGTAGAAAGAAAATACGCGTTAAAAGAAGTGCAGATTGAGGTAATCCCTACTACCTATTTTTATGAGTGGATGGAAAAGAAAGGAAAGATAGGCGCTCAATACAAATTTCCACGCGTGTTACAACGTGAGATGTTTATTGAATGGGAGGCCTTTGTCAATGATAAGATGAAAAAATAATAGGATGTAACAGATATATCAATAAGATATATTGTGATAAGAAACCTACGGTATAACCAATAATAACTTCTTTCACACTGTGTGCATGAAGATATAAACGGGATGATGCAACGAGTCCGGATGCAAGGAGAACACCGGTTAGGAAATAGGTAGCATCGAAGCCGGGTAGCGTTGCATAAGCGGTTAATAGACCCGTTAGCCCTCCTAAAGCAGCCATGTGGATACTAAGTTTGATAAAATGATTCAATATCATCAGCAGCATGATGGTAAAAAGCCCAGCGATGAATATATAATTAACAGACTGCACTAAGTTGACAGATTTAATAATCCACCAAGAGGCCGTAAAAAGAATGACAGTTATGAGTAGCGGATATCTACGTTCGTTACGGTCGGGCAGTTGAAGGCTGCTGATTATGCCGGCCATGCGCATACCAAGTAAAGCAAATACCGGAAGAAATATGGTTAATACAACCAATACCAGTGCTATAAAAAGAAGTAACGGCGAAGGAATAAGAAGGCGGTAAATATCTATTTGGGTGAGAATAATCATTGCTCCAACCAATGGCATGAAAAGCGGATGAAACAGATAGGAAACAAAGCTAAAGAATCCTTTCATTATTTTAGTTCTTTTCGTAATCTGGCCACGGGAATATCCAATTGCTCGCGGTATTTAGCCACAGTACGTCGGGCAATGTTATATCCTTTCTCTTTGAGAATCTCGGCAAGCTTGTCGTCAGTCAATGGCTTTCGTTTGTTTTCGTTATCAATACAATCTTGCAGAATTTTCTTCACTTCACGTGTTGAAACTTCTTCGCCCGAATCGGTAGAGAGTGATTCCGAAAAGAAAGATTTTAAAAGGAATGTTCCAAAAGGTGTTTCAATATATTTACTGTTAGCTACTCGTGAAACGGTTGAAATATCAAGATTAACCGTATCAGCAATATCTTTAAGAATCATGGGCTTGAGTCGTGTTTCATCACCTGTAGTGAAGAATTCGTGCTGGAAATTAAGAATAGCATCCATTACTGCCATCAATGTTTCCTGGCGCTGTTTAATGGCATCAATAAACCAGCGGGCAGCATCTAATTTTTGTTTTACAAAAATGACAGCGTCCTTCTGCGATTTATCTTTTGATTTCTTATCCTTAGAGAATCCTTCCAACATGTCGAGATAGGTGCGACTAACCCTAAGTTCGGGCGCATTCTTTGAGTTTAAGAAGAGCTCGAATTTGCCATCATCATTATGAAGTGTAAAATCGGGCATGATGGTTTGAGCGCCCCGCGAGGCTTGTGCCATAGAGCTACCCGGCTTGGGATTTAGATCTAAGATTTCCTGAATGGTTTTGCGCAAATCCTCATCATCAATATTCAGACGCCTTTGAATTTTGTCATAATGCTTTTTGGTAAACTCATTGAAGAAACGACTTAATACCTCTATGGCTAAGCGTGTGTATGAGTTTGGATTTTCCTTCTTTCGAAGCTGAATAACAAGACATTCCTGAAGATTCTGCACACCAATGCCGGGTGGATCAAAATCTTGAATGACAGTAAGCACTCTTTTCAACTCAGATTGATCGGTTACCAAGTTCATAGAAAATGCCAGGTCATCTACCATACTTGATACATCACGCATCAGATATCCATCATCATCAATATTGCCAATGATATATCGGGCTAAGAACTGTTCATGTTCCGTAAGATTTCTGAGCCCAATTTGGGCGATGAGATATTCTTGAAAACTGATACCGGCAGAAAAAGGGATGTCCTTATTTTCGTCATCCGGTCCATAGTTGTTTGTATGTGTCTTATAATAGGGATAATCATCATCATTCAGATATTCATTCATGTCAATATCCTCAGACTTTTTTTCGTGTTCAAGTGCCTCACTGCTTATGTCTTCATAATCTTCCTCAAAGTTTGTTTCTTCATTATGCTCATCGGCATTTTCGTCTCCTTCCTCTAAGGCTGGATTCGCTTCTAATTCTTCTTTAATTCGTTGCTCAAGCATAGCCGTTGGCACCTGCAACAATTTCATTAATTGAATTTGTTGCGGAGAGAGCTTCTGAAGCAGTTTTTGTTGTAGTGACTGTTTTAACATAGTCTATCCGTTGATCCTTATACGAATTCAATGCTAAAAATAAGAAAAAAAGAGAAATGGCAATTGTCTTTATGGATGATGATTGTTAATCCTTCATCCATTTATATAAAGTAGCAGCCGCTGTTTTTGATGCACCTGATTTACCTAAAGATTCATATAGCTTCTGATAATCTGTAGATATTTCCGCACGTCGTGCATGTAGTATGCCGGCTAAAGATGTTTTAATTCTCTGCACATTCATATCATTCTGAATGAGTTCTTCTACACAGGGTTTATCTAAAATAAGATTTACCAATGAGATGTATTTTATTTTTACTAATTGCTTGGCCACGATATATGAAAGCCGATTGCCTTTATAACAAACTACCTGAGGCACGCCAAATAAGGCTGTTTCTAATGTGGCTGTACCCGATGTAACGATAGCCGAATGGGCTATTTTTAGCAAGTCGTATGTTTTATTATTTAGCCAATGTACTTGAGGATATAAATTAAGAAAAGGACGATAGAATGATTCGGATAAGGATGGAGCACCGGCTACTACAATAGAAAAATCAGCAGCATAATCTGCGGCTGCTTTAAGCATGACAGGCAACATGGTTGCTATCTCATGACGACGACTGCCGGGTAAAATAGCTAAGACCGGTTTCTCATAAGAAAGAACCGGCGTTGTTTGCTTCTTGTACTTGTCTATCACATCTATCAACGGGTGCCCTACATAGCTTACCTGTATGTCGTGTTTCTGATAAAATTCTTGTTCAAATGGCAGAATCACCATCATCTGATCGACATATTTTTTGATAGCCTTAACCCGATTCTCTTTCCATGCCCATACTTGTGGAGAGATATAATAATATACCGGAATACGGTGTTGATGAGAGAAACGCGCTATGCGCATATTAAATGCTGGATAATCGGTTAGAAGTACAGCATCCGGTTTCCAACTTAAGATATCATCTTTAATTTTCTGCATGACCTTAAGCAATGTGGGCAATTTCTTGATTACCTCTACGAGTCCTACCACGTTAAAGCCACTATAATGTTGTGTTAATGAAACACCCTGCTCTAACATCATATTTCCACCCATGCCTCTCAACTGAATTTCAGGACATAATAATTTAAGTTCTGAAATAAGACTGGCTGTATGCATATCGCCTGAAGATTCGCCGGCAATGACATAAAGCTTCATAACGGGAAGATGTATTTTATATCAAGCAAGAAGAACAAAAGAACATAGAGAAAAGCATAAACAAACGTACTCAGTAAGATGCCTCTTCCTGTACGGTCTTTGTGTTTCTTCACCATAAATTGTCGAAAGAAAAAAAGATTACCGGCAACAGCCAGGGCGAATTGGGTATCATCGAGTAGAAAAAATGGGAGATGCCAGATTTGCATCACGGTTCGGTCTATACTTTCAAGAATAAGATAGGTAACGATGGGAACAAAAGCTCCCAGCAATACACCAAATCCTAAATGGTCACGATTCCAAAAATTTCTCATGTGTTATCAGGTATAGAGAAGTCCCACATCTTGAGCGACTCAATGGTATGGTGAGCCGTAATATCAATTTGAATAGGTACCAATGATATAAAATTGTTAGCCAATGCCCACTCATCTGTATCAATGCCATCATCCATATTCTTAAAAATACCGGTCAGCCAATAATATTTGCCACCCCTGGGGTCGGTGCGTTCATCCAATTCTTCATCCCAAAAGGCTTTGGCCTGACGAGACACCCGTACGCCCTGGATTTTGGAAATATGAATAGAGGGTATATTGACATTTAAGCAGATCCCTTCAGGTAAGCCGTTTTTTAGAACTAACTCAGCAATTCTCTTAACATAAGACAGACAAGAGGAAAAATCGGCATCATAAGAATAATTACAGAGAGAGAAGCCGATGCTGGGAATGCCTTCTATACAACCTTCCACCGCTGCCGACATGGTACCCGAATAAATGACATTGATTGAGGAATTTGATCCGTGATTGATGCCGGATACAATCAAAGCAATAGGCCTTTCGGAAAGTTTACTCACGGCCATCTTTATGCAATCTACCGGTGTGCCGGAACAGCTATATTGTGTCAGACGGTCAGAATGGGAGATACGATGTACGCGAAGTGTGGAGTTGATAGTAATTGCATGCCCCATGCCTGATTGAGGGCTGTCGGGTGCTACGACCAATACGTCACCCAGTTCTTGCATCACGGATGTTAATGCTTCAATGCCCGGTGCAAATATACCATCATCATTACAAACCAAAATAAGAGGCCGCTTTACCATGTATCTATAATAAAGCACAAACCTAATAAAAAACAATTGTATAAGAAATGGAATCAATGACATATTGGCACGATGGCATAGACAAAGAATGCCAATTTTAGTCCGACAAAAATGGAATACATGACAAGCTCTGTCTGCTTTTCAATAATTTTTAAGAAATTATCATTGTGAGAATTGAAAAATAGGTTCGTAATTTGCAGAACGAAAAAAACTAATATTATTCTATATGCTTTTTATCATCATTGTTGGGTTTATGCTTATCAGTATGTTTGTTGGAATGGCGCTTAAGAATCGCTTTGCAGCTTATACCAAAATTCCTTTACAAAGTGGCCTTTCCGGTAAAGATGTGGCCGAGCGCATGCTGAGAGAGAATGGCTTGTCGGATGTTCAGGTAACCTGTATTCCTGGTCATCTGACGGATCATTATAACCCCGCCGATCGTACCATCAATCTTAGTCCGGAGGTGTATAACGGACGACATATTTCTGCTGCTGCTGTGGCAGCACACGAATGTGGTCATGCAGTGCAACATGCTACCGAGTACCCGTTTCTGCAATTTCGTTCGGCAATGGTACCTGTTGTGAACTTTAGCTCCCGCGTGATTAACTTTATTTTTATTGCGTCTATCATGGGCGCCTTTGCTTTCCACTGGTTTAGCTTTGATTGGGCATTGCTTATCATCATTGCCTGCCAGGGTGCTGTCACTTTATTTTCTTTGGTTACGCTACCTGTCGAATTTGATGCTACACGAAGAGGATTGGCTTGGCTAAATCAAACAGGCCTTACCCATGGCGAAGAACATACCAAAGCAACCAAAGCGTTGTCGCTGGCTGCTACCACTTATGTAGTTGCGGCTCTTTCTTCTCTTACAGTCTTGTTATACTATATCTTGCAGTATTTAGGCAATAGGGATTAATCGTATTCTACGGTTGATTGGCTTGTAAAGTTGTCAATGTATCGGAAAGATTTTCCCATTTCTGCATTTCGGCTTCAAGCTGTTGTTGTGTTGATTGGTAGTTTGTAAAAAATGCCTGATCATTCATAAGCGATTTATATTTCTCAGGATCTTGTAGTGTAGTGTCCATCCCGGCCAACTTCGTTTCGATTTCAGCAATTTTTTTTTCAGTATTCAGAATGCTGTTTTGTAGTTTCTTTATCTCTTTATCCTGGTTTTTATTCTTATTTGCAGGTGGTGAGGGCGTAGGTTCTTTTATAGGTTTAGGCGTACTGCTTTTACCTATCTCAATATCACGAAATGAATCCGTATTCCTTTTTTCAAGAAACTCTGTAATATCACCCAAATGTTGTTTAATACCTTCGGAGGTAAATTCAAATACTTTGTCTGTCAAATCTTTTAAGAAATCCCGATCGTGAGAAACAATAATTAATGTACCGGTATATTTTAATAAGGCATTCTTCAATACTTCCTTAGAGATAATATCGAGGTGATTAGTAGGTTCATCAAGAATTAGCAAATTAAGAGGTTGAAGCAGAAGTTTGGCCAAAGAAAGCCTTGCCTTCTCACCGCCGGATAAAATCTTGATCTTTTTATCCACATCCTTACCGCTGAAAAGGAAAGCGCCTAAAATCGAACGGACCTGTGTGAATTTATCTGTAGAGAACGCCGCTTCTTCCATCTCTTTTAATACGGTATTCTCACCATTAAGCTTATTGGCTTGGTGTTGGGCAAAATAACCAAGGTGCACATTGTGCCCTCTGATAAGCTCGCCCTCATAATCAAGATCGACAGCCAAAATACGACTAAGCGTTGTTTTTCCCATGCCGTTCTTTCCCACAAAAGCAATGCGATCACCCCGGTCAATAGAAAATGTCATGGGATGAATAACCGTTCTTTGATTATATTTCTTGCTTAGATTGTTGGCGGTTAGCACCACTTTCCCTGCACGCGGCGACTCAGGGAAACGAATATGCATGCTTGACACATCCTCTATATCAATCTCAATACGTTCGATACGGTCAAGCTTCTTTATCAATGATTGTGCAAAACTGGCTTTAGATGCTTTGGCTCTAAACCTGTCGATGTTTCTTTCTATGCGTGCAATTTCTCTTTCCTGATTGCGTACGGTTGCTTCTAATTGCTCACGACGTTCTTTTCTAAGTCCCAAATATTTGGAATAAGACGCCCTGTAATCTTCGATCCGGCCGTTTGTAATTTCTAGCGTGCGGTTGGTAACCTTATCAAGAAATAAGCGATCGTGCGAAATCATTAATATGGCACCGGGATATGAGATCAGAAATGATTCAAGCCAGATGATGGCTTCAATATCCAAATGGTTGGTAGGCTCATCCAACATAATCAAATCCGGTTGTTGCAATAAAATTTTAGCCAATTCGATACGCATAATCCAACCACCGCTGAATTCTGAAACCTTGCGATTCATATCGGATTGTTCAAAGCCCAATCCTTTAAGCACACGCTCCATCTTCTCATCCATCTCATACCCGCCAAGCACTTGATAACGATGTTGCGCTTCATTCAGATTCTCAATAATCTTGAGATAATCCAAGCTCTCATAATCAGTTCGAGAAGAAAGCGCTTCGTTAAGCTGTTCGATTTTCTTTTCAAGTGCGATGGCTTCTTCAAAGCAAGAACGGGTTTCTTCCTTTACACTCAGGACGGAATGATTTGAAAACTCCTGTGGAAGATAACCAATCGTAGCCTCTTTGGGTATAGAAATCTCTCCTGATGTTGGCTTTTGCAAACCTTTAATAATCTTAAGTAAAGTGGATTTACCGGCGCCGTTACGCCCCGTCAAACCGATACGGTCTGTTCGGTTGATAAGAAATGAAATATTCTCAAATAATGACTCACCCCCAAATATGACTGAAAGATTTGAAATGCTGATCATAAGGCCACAAAGGTAGCCCAATGTTTTTATATTCCGATTGGGTGTTTGGGGAATAATTTATACATTCGAGTTGTTTAAGTTATCTATCGCTGTATATGAATGTAAAGATGTGGTTCCTCTGTTTTCTGATAACATTAGTTGCTAGCCCTCAAATCTATTCTCAGGCTGCTATCCGAGAGGTAAAACGCGTACCGTTAGATTCTGTCAAACAGGTTACCAAGATAGCCTTTGGCTCATGTAATAATCCATCATTACCGCAAGAAATGTGGGTTAATATTATCCAACATAAACCGGATATCTGGCTTTGGCTTGGAGACAATATTTACGGCAATAGCCGAAATATGGAAACATTGGCTAAAAAATATAATAAGCAATTGAGTAAAGTACCGTATGTCGAGTTTTTAAAGAAAGTACCGGTTGTCGGTATTTGGGATGATCATGACTTTGGTGCTAATAATGCTGATAAAACATATCCTATGAAAGAGCAGTCACAGCAACTCTTTCTTGATTTTATTGGCGAACCGCTACACTCTGCCCGACGTGATCAGAAAGGCATTTATACATCATATACTTTTGGTGAGACTGGGAAACAGATAAAATTTATTTTACTGGATGTGCGCTATCATCGAGATCAACCGGGAGAGAATGCCGATATCTTAGGCGAAGAACAATGGACGTGGCTTGAGAATGAATTGAAACAGTCGGAAGCACAAATACATATTATTGCATCAGGTACACAAGTACTTTCCGACAAGATATTGTCAGAACGCTGGATGGCTTACCCAACAGCCATAAAAAGATTATTTTCTTTACTAAAGACACATGCTGTGCCCGGCCTTTTTCTTCTCAGCGGAGATATTCATTGTGCCGAGATGATGATGCTTTCTTCTGCTGAGCTCCCTTATACACTCTATGAGTTTACGTCAAGTGGATTAACACATGCCGGTTGGATAGCGGGGGCAAGGAAAAATACATATAAAATGAGAAACCCTTCTTGCACGCGCAACTATGGTCTCATCACTATTCAATGGAATGAGCCTGTTTCCATTAAAGTAGAACTTAGAGATATTCAGGATTTTGTTTTACAAGAAACAACTATTTATCTTGAAGATTTAAAATTCAATCGGAACTAAGTATATCGGTTGTTCATTGAGATAAATCTATTTACTCAAAAAAGCAATTGACTCATTGTAATATGGCTTAACTCTGTTTTAGAGAAAATTTTATGTAGGTTTGTTGAGATGATTGGTCATTATATTTTCTAATATATGAAGCATTTTCGATTGGTATTTTTCATCATATGTTTCCTTGGTATATTAATTTTTACAGATTGTGCATCCAAGCGAAAAGCGTATTTCTCTTTTCGTAATCCATGGAATATAGGGCTTAATATACGTTTTAAATCAGGCCATGTTTCGCCCAACAGCAGAGATAGTATTCATGTTGTTTTGTATAATAAAAGCAGCCAGAAAATCCAATTAGGTATGTTTTCTCAGAATGCTTATCTCAGACTTTCGCTCTTTCCACGCTTTTTTCGGGATAAAAAAGCCTATCTATTACCAATTTCAGGCCTATCCGATATCACCGTGCCGGCCAATGATTCTCTTCTCATCACATCGTTACCTGTTTCTCGTTTTTTTTCTGCCGATGGATGGAAAACAAAAAAAGATATTGCTATAAAGAAAGCTATCCCAGTTGCCGGAAAGGGATTTTACCCATATATGACAGTAGGCGCAGAGATAATGGTAAACGGGAAAATTATATATGCATCACCTCGTCAACTGCCGGTCGGTGAGCCGAGTTATCCGACCAAAAAATATAAGAAAGCGGATTTGACCATTATTGTTGCTGCTGATGAATGGAAGGAGCATTACTCTGATTTGCCTATTCCCATTCAGTGCAGAGT
>JAIXKU010000046.1 GCA_026936045.1 Flavobacteriales bacterium | reverse complement strand
CTTTAGGTTTGTATAATAATTCGTTTTCTCTTTAAAATTTTACATTATGCATCATTACACAGAACCTATGCTACGCGATGGCGCACTGAAAGGAAAGACATTCATTGTAACAGGCGGTGGAACCGGATTAGGTAAAGCCATGACAAAATATTTTCTTGAGTTGGGTGCGCAGGTGGTTATCTGTAGTCGAAAAAAAGAAGTGATTGAGACCTCTGCTGACACATTGAGTAAAGAAACAGGCGGCCGTTGTTTAGGCATTGTATGCGATGTAAGAAAATATGAAGAGGTAGAATCCATGCTTAACCAAGCGATTGAGAAATTTGGGAAAATCAATGGTTTAGTAAATAATGCAGCCGGTAATTTCATCAGTCCGACTGAGCGGCTTAGCCATCGGGCTTTTGATACCATTGTTGATATTGTACTCAAAGGCACATACAACTGCTCTCTTGCATTGGGCAAATATTGGATTAATAATAAAATCAATGCGCGCGTATTGAATATTGTTACCACATACGCCTGGGTAGGTTCAGCGTATGTGGTTCCTTCAGCTTGCGCCAAATCAGGTGTTTTAGCCTTGACACGCTCTTTAGCTGTTGAATGGGGAAAGTATGATATCCGATTTAATGCCATTGCTCCTGGTCCGTTTCCGACAGAAGGTGCATGGAATAGATTATTCCCAAAAGCCTTTCAAGAGGAATTAGCTATAGATAAGCGTATTCCGGTTGGCAGAGTGGGCCAACATCAGGAACTTGCTAATCTAGCAGCTTATTTAATGAGTGATTATGCAGCGTATGTGAATGGTGAAGTGGTTACGATAGATGGTGGGGAATGGATGCGAAATGGTGGGGAATTTTCATGGATTGGTGATGCTATCTCACCGGAAATGTGGGATCAAGTGGAACAAAGTATCAGATCTAATAACAAGAAAGAATAATTTCGGCTACTTATGATATATAGGCAACAGATAATGTTCAAACTCTGTTACAAATCGCAGACGCATTTCGGGCAGGGATATATTGCCTTTTTTATATTGATGCTGCATGAATGCTTCTACTTTATTTTTGGTGATGATGTAACGGACATAAGTTTTTGAAACTACTTTACCAATTTTGACTTGTTCACTCATCTTTAAGTTGTGGTAGCCGAAGGCGTCGAGGATGGTTTTGTGTTTGGGTTGTTCTTCGATACCTAAGAGTTTGTTCTTAATATCCTGCGGTTCTGTAGCTTTTCTCATGGATGAAAAACCAAGAAGAATTTGGTTTAAATCATTTCGTGTTTTTTCAATGTAGGCATTGAGTAACTGGGCGTACTTATACCCCGATTTACATTTCCCTGTTTTGCTATTCCAGTAGGATTTTGGAATGAAATGTTTTGTTGCAATCTCTGTCCTCTTTTGATCCACATAAATTCAGATGTACAAAGATGATTGACCATCTTTGGCTTTTTGATTATACAATCCAGAAAGGATTTTGAATTTCTGATTAGTACTCATCTTATTCGGTTTTAAATGTTACACGTCTAAAACCGTTCATCCAGATTACTGAAACCTTTTTATTCTCTCAAATAGTTTTGTGCAACAAACTAAACAATCTCATTATATATAATGGATCTGCTATTTTAAGTAACCAAATCTACAACAACTTTCAGGTTACTGTATAAGTTTGTATATAGATGTATATGTTTGCGTTTATGCCTTTAAAGATGATTTGATAAAACTATGAAATTTAGAAGGATTTATAAAAGAAAGCCTCTCGATTGAGAGGCTTTCAGTGATCCCGCTGGGGCTCGAACCCAGGACCCAACATTAAAAGTTTGTGCTCTACCAACTGAGCTACGGAATCATTCCCATTTTGGGAGTGCAAATATAATATTTATTCTGTTTAGCCAAAAAAATTAAAAAAAAAGAGAAGATGATGAGCAACTGATTGAATAGAGGCTAACTTAGTTTGTACAATTCATGGCGTATCGCATATTTTATAAGATCGGGAGTGGTATTTACGCCCATTTTTCTCATGATACGAAAGCGATGGGTTTCAATGGTTCGATTACTCAAATTCAACATATCTGATATTTCTTTGTTGGTTTTGCCGTCACAAACTAATTCAATTACTTGTAATTCTCTATGTGTAAATCCATTACGCTGAAAACCTGCATACGAAGTTCGCCGATCCGCTTGTGCTATCTTCAGTAATACTTGCATGGCAACTTCATTGCAATAATATTCTTGTCCATTGATTACTTTTACGATGGCATCTTTCAACTCTTCTTTGGTTACATTTTTCAAAAGATAGCCAGATGCTCCAGCCGCAATCATTTTAAGAATAATATTGGGATCATCATACATTGATAAAGCAAGCACCTTCAAATCCGGAAATTGATCTACGAGAAGCTCTGTGAGCGCAATACCTGAATCCTCCTTAAGTTTTATATCCATCAACAATATATCCGGCAAAGTTTTCTTTAAGAACGAGATTAAATCTTCTCTGTTGGAAAAAGTGCCAACCACCTCAATACTTGGAATAGACGACAAGAGCAACTTCATGCCTTCACGAAACATCTCATGATCTTCTATTATGACAATCCTTATTGGACGGCCAAGTGATCTTTCTAAATCGTTTATAGTGTTTATCGGGATATTATCCATAAAATAAAAGGTCAAGTCTATAC
>JAIXKU010000192.1 GCA_026936045.1 Flavobacteriales bacterium | reverse complement strand
GCCACGAACAGCCTCTTCTACCAAGTAATACGGCTTCTTATGAAGCATCTGTCTTACTTTAAGGTCTTTCTGACCACCAGGATAGCCGGAGTGCACGCGGTATGTTTTGGTATCCATTTTGTTACCTGAAAGACGAACTTTCTCGGCATTGATAACAATGACATTGTCACCACAATCGGTATGGGGTGTGTACGAGGGCTTATGCTTTCCTCTTAAAACCATAGCAATACGTGCGGCTAATCGGCCCAACGGTTGATTCTCAGCGTCCACAATCATCCATTTTTTTTGGGTTGTGCGGCTGTTTACGAAAATTGTTTTATAACTCAAATGATCCACAATCTGAATTTTTTAAATAACTAATTTCCCTTAAAAAGGGGCTGCGAAGATATAAACATTTTTTAAATACAACAAACCTGTCAACAAATTTCTGTTAAGAACTTCCCATTGACATCCGGTTCGGGTTATTTTTTACCTTCAAAATCAACTACAGGCACCTGGTCGGCTCCTTCTCGGGCTTCAAAATTGGGCCTTTTATCAAAACCGAAGATATTGGCAGTTATATTATAAGGAAATTTGCGGCGGAATGTATTGTAATCCTGAACGGCCTCAATAAATTTCTTTCTTTCAACGGAGATTCGATTCTCGCTGCCTTCCAACTCAACACGTAAATCACGAAAAGCCTGATTGGCCTGAAGAGTCGGGTAGTTTTCGGTAACCATCAGTAAACGGCTTAATGCCCCTCCCAGTGTTGATTGCGCCTCATCAAAACGCTTGAGGTCGGCATCTGTCATATTGGAAGGGTCAATTTTAACCTGAGTAGCCGAAGCCCGGGCTTCTACAACTTTAGTTAAGGTTTCTTGTTCAAATGCTACCTCTCCTTTTACCGTGGATACAATATTAGGAATTAAATCAGCTCGGCGTTGATATACATTCTCAACCTGTGCCCACTGGGCCACACAGGCTTCATCTTTATGAACCAGGCTGTTATATCCGCAAGATGCCATCCATAAAGGCAGGGTGTACACTAAGCCCCAATACATGATTTTATTCATATCATTTAATGTTTAATGATATCAAATATAATGATTATTAAAATGAAAACAGAGGTGTCAGAATTTATATTCTTTATACTTTTTAGAGAATTCGTCAGCGGGAATAGTGGGATTAACGATTAGCCCATGATATTCATAGACCTCAAATAACCCATTGTCATCATAAACTTCTTGATATATCGGGAGTCTTAGAATCTTGTCAATATATAACACCACTTTAGGGGAAAAAATATTGGGGATAAGGATTTTTTGTCCTTCGCTGACCTTGTCATACCAGCTTATTTTATTCTTTTCTAATATCATGTATTCGTTAAGATTACGGGATCGGGCTATATCCACAATGGTTTCGCCTTTTCTTACAGTATATGTTTCCCACTTAAAATTGGGATAGGTGAGTTGTAGTTTATGGCAGTTACGATTTGCCCAATTGACTTCACCTTTATACTCACAATATTCATCGTATTTTCCCTCTTCATGTGCCCGTTTCTTTACACTGTTTAATAATGAGCGAGAGAATTCAAATCCGGTTTCAAGAATGGTATGATGTTCATCTTTACGAAGAATTTTGCCCATTGGGTCCAGATTGGGATCTAAGATGCTTAAGAAATTATTGGGATTTACGTTGGCCTTATTATTATTCTCTCCCTGATTATATAAGATCTCGACACCGGCCTTGGGTTCATAAATATAAATATATACCTTGAACGGGTTTTTTTGGTATTTAACCTGAATTTCGCCTTTCTTCATTTCACCTTTGACTCGCTCCATCTTGACCAATCGGTATTTCAGGGTTTGTATCTTTTCCATTGCCAATAAAGATTCGTCGGCAACAGTATGGTTAAGTTGAGAAAAAGACAGGCCGGTCAAGACCAATAGGGATAAAAGAGAGAAAAACTTTTTCATTTTGAGAGGGTATTTAAAATTCGATGCGGTCAAAACTAAGCAATTTCATATTTTTACGACATATTTAATATCTAAAATATCGTTAACATTGTATTATGCATCGAGTACTAGGTATAATCCCTGCTCGTTATCTTTCTTCACGCTTGCCCGGTAAGCCCCTTTTGGATATTGGCGGGAAAAGTATGATAATGCGTGTGTACGATCAATGTTTAAAGTCGAATCGGCTAACGGATGTTTGGGTGGCCACTGATGATCAGCGTATCTATGATGAGATACATGCACAGGGGGGCAGAGCCATTCTTACCGACTCAACATTACAGTCCGGAACTGAGCGTTGCTTTGAAGCGTATCAGATACTTTTAAATCAAGGAGAATCTTATGACATGCTGATTAATATACAGGGCGACGAGCCTTTTATTAATCCCCGTCAGATTGATTTATTGGTAAGCCTTCTAACAGAGTCCGACTTTCCGATAGCGACTTTAATAAAAGAAATTACTGATTTACGCGATTTGACAAATCCCAACGTGATAAAGGTAGTCTGCTCTGTCAATCAGACAGCTTTATATTTTAGCCGACAGCCGATACCATTTATACAAAAGAGCCCGTTACAAGATTGGCTTTCGCATCATACATTTTATAAACATATTGGGATCTATGCTTTTAGAACCAATGTGATCCCTCTTATTAAAGAATTAGCCGGTACTCTGCTAGAGAA
>JAIXKU010000143.1 GCA_026936045.1 Flavobacteriales bacterium | reverse complement strand
ATGTAACACTGTCTGTAACATCGGCTATGGGATGTAAATCCACAGAAGTATATCCACAATATTTTGATGCATTTCCTTCACCTGTAGCCGATTTAGCAGTAAGTGCCGACAGTGTGCCTATCAGCAGCGCAAACATATTATGCATCAATCTGAGCACAGATGCGACATCTTATACATGGAACTTTGGCGATGGCAGTACCTCAACAGAAACAAGCCCGACACATGAATACATGGAATTAGGGATGTACTGTATTGAATTAATCGCTTCATCGGCCAATGGTTGTACTGATATAGAGCGAAAATGTGTGAAAGTATATAATGAATTCTTTGTTTTCATTCCAAATACTTTCACCCCTAACGATGATGGACATAACGACATCTTCTATGTACAGGGATATGGTATTAAGAAAATTGAAATGACCATTTTTGACAGATGGGGTAGAGAAGTTTTTTATTCAGATAACCAATTAGCCGGATGGAATGGTAACCAGTTGGATAGTCAAAAGCCCCTCCTGACCGGTGTCTATGTGTACAAAGTAACCGTTACAGATTTCAAGAACATTGAAAATGACTACTTTGGGAAAGTAAACCTTATCAGGTAATTTATATTATTCCAAATCATCAAAGAGTTTAAAGTATTTATCTCGTAAATATTGATAAATACTATGCTGTGCACGCAACGGATCTTCTCCGGGTTTTATTTCAACGGGCAGATTTGTTAGCGCTTTATCCAAAATACGAGCTTTCTGATTGTCTCTCAGCTGAAGATATAATATATCCAACATTTCTCGTTTTAACGTGTTATCTAGAATTGGGCAACCTAATTCGATACGATGATACAAATTACGTTTCATCCAATCGGCCGAAGACATAAACACTCTATCTTCTCCGCTATGATGAAAGACAAAGACACGGGCATGTTCTAAAAATGTATCCACAATTCGTCTGACAGTAATATTTTCACTAAATGGCATCTGAGGTACAAGACAACAAATACTGCGCACAATGATATCTATTTTCACACCGACTTTAGCGGCTTTGTACAG
Source organism: Flavobacteriales bacterium (assembly GCA_026936045.1). GTDB lineage: Bacteria > Bacteroidota > Bacteroidia > CAIKAF01 > CAIKAF01 > BA4. The sequence goes on along the minus strand of JAIXKU010000143.1, from coordinate 18,086 downwards.
CCTATCAATCATGCCTTTATCTTCAAGATTATTTAGCTTAATCAAGATGTAAGCTTTTTCACCTCGTTTAGCCGCTTTAATCTCCCATTCAATCAAGTGATTGATTTCATTTATCATATTATGTTGCGCCACCCATAGGTGCTGAAATGTAAGATGAGTATGCGGTGACTGCAAAAAATCAAACAAACGGATTAATTCATCTGTCAGATCAGGATTACTGGTAAACAAGGCATGGTCACAATACAACTTAGCTGTTTTTTCATTGAAATTGCCTGTGCTCATAAAAGCGTAATGTCTAACACCTCGTTCATTGCCGGATATCCTTGAAATCAAACATGCTTTAGCATGAACCTTTAAGCCGGGAATACTATAAATAATCTTAATACCGGCAGCAGCCATGTGCTGCGCTGATTTCAGGTTAGCTTCTTCATCAAAGCGTGCTTTTACCTCAACAAAAACGGTTACATCTTTTCCATTTTTGGCAGCCGCAATTAGTGATTCAACTACTGCAGAGTTATCGGCTACCCGATATTGTGTTGCTTTAATCTCCGTCACTTTAGGATCATATGCCGCATCTTGAAGAAAACGCAAAAAATATTCGTAACGCTGATAAGGAAAACTTAAAAGCCAATCTCTGGTTTTTATCGCTTCAAAAATAGAAGGGTAACTATCTAATTCAGGAATACGCAATGGCTGTGGAATAGGCATTTCCAGATGCGGAGAGAGTGGATTAGGAAAAGCAAATAAATCTGAAAAGTTATGGTACTTACCGCCCGGCACCATCTCATTTTTCTTAAAGCCAAAATATTTGCTTAAAAATTCCAGTACGGGCTTTGGCATCCGTTCATCATACAATATGCGAGAAGGGGCACCTGTTTTGCGCTTGCTTAAATTCTTCTTTACCTTCTCAATAATATCGCCCTGATATTCATCGTCAATATGCAAATCCGCATCCCTAGATAGTTTTATGCTATAACATCCCTTTATCTCATAGCCGCGAAATAATTGATCCATGTTTAAACGCAACAAATCATCCAAAAACAAGATGCCATGCTTGCCATCTTCTTCAGGAAGTTTTATAAATCGTGAATGGATATCTGAGGGAATCTTGACAATCGCGTATCTTACCCTTGGATTGATTGTAAGTTTATTCGTTTTAGATTGCAAAACGACGATAAAATAAATAGCTCCGTTTTGCAGGAAGAGAGTCACTTTATTTTTCACAAGTAAGATAGGCTGTATTTGATATATCAGTTCCTCCTGAAAATACGATTTAGCAAATGCTATTTGCGACTCATTCAGATTATTTTCATCTAATAAATAAATACCCTGTGATGCTAATTCGGGGATAATATTTTCTCTAAAATGAGAGCCGAACTGTTGCTGTTGATGAGTAACAATCATGAAAATAGTTGATAACAGCTCAGCTTTTTTTGTACCGGCCCGATGAGCAGCCGGCTCACTACGAATAGCCCCCACCCGCACCCGAAAGAATTCATCTAAGTTAGAGCTGTAAATAGCCATAAACTTAATACGCTCATACAAAGGCAATGACGGATCAAACGCCTCCTGCAATACGCGATAATTAAACGAGAGCCAGCTTATATCTCGATCGATATACTTTCCCACAATCTAAAAATTTCATATCAAACCTACACAAAATTCACATTGAAAAATCGAAGTCATAGCAATATGGAATACCTACAAATTTTGTGACTATTTTATCAAGCCGCATGATTTTTAATTTTTCTTAATTCTAACTCTTTCTCTAAAGGTGATATAAAGCCCAAACTTGAGTGTAATCGAATATTATTATACCAAGCTATGTATTCACACAATCAATCGTATAATTGTGATGAATTTACAAAATTAAATCGATTTAAATATTCATGCTTGATTGTTTTAAAAAAGCTTTCAGCCACAGCAGCATTGCCCCAACAGTTCCCTTTTCTGGACATACTTTATGTAATTTTTCGATTATTTCTGAACAAGGAAGTTATTTTGTTAGCTGCATATTATACTCCTCCATCGTACTGTTTTCCAAGCTGTCCGTTTAGATTGTTGGATTAGGGCGTGGTCGTCTCTTCGCCATAAACTGCGTAACTGTAGAAAAGAAAAGGTATAAAATTCGATTTCCTCTTTACTAATAAAGAGATTACGGTATGGGGTGGAATGGTATTTTGAAGCAAATGCTATCGAATGCGTGGGTTATTTATGTTGTCCGATGAACGCCAACTATTCTATCCGTCTTATAAACCGACCTCCGTAATCTGAAAAAGCCCGCTATCGCGGGCTTTTTCAGATTCTGTCGGGGTGAGAGGATTCGAACCTCCGACCACACGCCCCCCAGACGTGTACTCTAACCGGGCTGAGCTACACCCCGAAATAAACATATTTTAACAAATATGTTTCTCTTACCGATGAAGCTTATGTAAAGCTTTTATGATAATTTTGAAGCGCGAAATTAAACATATTTTTTTAATCCACCATTAAATCCTCCTGTAGTAATAATGAAGCCCATAATCTGGTTTATTCTTTTTCTTGGTTTTATGTTTATCGGACAGACTGTCTTTTCTCAAAGTACCGAAAAATACACCGTGAGTGGTTATATCAAGGACAAACAAACCGGCGAAACACTTATTGGTGCCAATGTTTACCTTAAAGAGAACAAGAAGGGTGCGGTTACAAACAACTATGGTTTTTTCTCCATTACATCCGAAAAAGGTTCATACATCCTTGTTTGCTCTTATTTAGGCTATAATAATCTTGAAGTAGCCATTGACCTGGTAAAGAATCAGCAGATATCCTTTGAATTGGAATCAAGTGCTATAACAACAGAAGAGTTTGTTGTGACGGGTGAAAGAACGGATGAGAACACCCAAAGTACCAAGATGGGACAAATAGAACTAAAGATTGAGGAAATAAAGAAAGTACCTGCTATGTTTGGTGAAATTGATGTACTAAAAACCATTCAGCTTCTTCCAGGCGTAAAAGGCTCCGGAGAGGGGAATGCCGGATTTTATGTGAGAGGTGGCGGCCCTGACCAAAACTTAATTTTACTCGACAACGCCGTAGTGTATAATGCTGCTCACTTATTTGGTTTTTTCTCTGTTTTCAACTCTGATGCCATAAAAAATGTAACCTTAATAAAAGGTGGCATGCCGGCAAACTATGGCGGTCGCCTATCTTCTGTATTAGATATCTCTATGAAAGAAGGCAGTATGAAAAAATTTAGCGGCGAAGGTGGTATTGGACTCATCTCATCTCGTCTCACACTGCACGGTCCGTTCAAAAAAGACAAAGCCTCTTTTCTTATATCAGGTCGAAGAACATATGTTGATTTATTATTACTCCCGCTTTCTTCGAATAAGAATTCCCCTCTCTACGGCAACTCCTATTATTTCTTTGATGTAAACGCTAAGATTAATTGGCAGATATCCCCCAAAGACCGCATCTTCGTAAGCGGCTATTATGGCCAGGACGTATTTACATTTAAAAGTCCTTCCAGCGATATCAATATTCATATTCCATGGGGGAATGGTATAGCAACATTACGTTACACGCATACCTTTGGAAGTAAGTTTTTCATGAGTACTACATTGGCCTTTACAGACTATAAGTTTCAAACCAAAGCAGCTTATGCTGATGCCGGTTTTGAGCTATACTCCGGCATTCGGGATTATACAGCCAAGATGGAATGGGATTGGATTCCGAATGTCAAACATAATGTGAAGTTCGGCGCAGAATATACCTTTCATGAATTTACACCCAGCACAGCAAGTGCAAAACTTGACTCAACTATTATAGAACCCGGTCTAAAACAAAAAATACTGGCCCATGACTTCTCGATGTATATCTTGGATGAATGGGATATTACAAAATGGCTAAAAGTTAATGCTGGTGTGCGATTCAACTACTTCCAACATACCGGCCCCTTTAAACGTTTTGTAAAGGATATAGACGGTAACAATGCCGATACTGTCAACTATGGCAGCTTGGATAATATTGCCGATTACGCCCGCGTCGAACCGCGTATTTCGATGCGCTTCCGTATCAATGAGAATATTTCTATCAAAGCTGCTTTTACTCAAAACTATCAAAATCTCCATCTAGCTAACTTAGCCACCGTATCATTACCTACGGATATCTGGCTGCCCAGCACGTCTATCATCAAACCGCAATTGGCACGTCAATATAGCTTAGGGTACTTTCATAACTTCCTAAACAATATGCTGGAGACCTCTGTCGAAGTCTATTACAAGGAGATGTACGGCTTGGTCGAATATAAGGATAACAGCTCCTTTATTCAGATGGTATCGGATAATCCGGATAATATTTTGGCCTTTGGTGACGGGCGTTCATGGGGTGCCGAGTTCTTCTTCAAAAAACGTTTAGGCCGCGTAACCGGATGGGTGGGCTATACCTTATCATGGACCAGCGCTATAACTTCAACAAAGAAGAAATCAATTATGACGGGGATTTTTTCTATCCGCGTTATGACCGACGTCATGATTTATCACTAACTGTTTCATGGGATATTGATAAGAAAAAGAGATGGAATGTTGCCGCCGTATTTGTTTTCTCATCAGGTAATGCCTTGGCTGTGCCTACACGTTTTTATTTTATTGGTAACAGCATCGTGCCCCAATATGACGACCGTGACAATTATCGCATGGCTCCTTATCATCGTTTAGACCTATCAGCCACTTATGTTATTAATAAAAGCGATAAATGGTCATCAAACATCAACTTGTCTATTTACAATGTTTACAGCAATATGAACCCATTCTTTATTTATTTTAATATTGAATCGGATAAAGACACCAAGACCATTCAATTCCAAGGGAAGCAAGTATCTTTATTCCCCATTATTCCTGCGATAACCTGGAACTTTAGTTTTTAACAGATGAAAAAGAACAGTCTATACATAATTATTCTGCTGTCTGTTTTGATAGCACTTCAAGCTTGTGAAAAAAACATTGATATAGATTTACCTACCCCTGAGCCAATGCTGGTTGTAGATGGATTTATTGAGAACGACGACTTTGCTAAGATCACCATCAGCCGTTCTATTCCGTATTTTGATATTATTGATTTGGATGATATCACCTCATTGCAGAATCTATTTGTTTCCAACGCCTCCGTTTTCATCTCGGATGGCCTCATCACTGACTCATTGATATTTACAATAGATCCTAATTCATTTCCTCCTGTATATTATAAAGGCAGCAATCCATTGCTTAAAGGCATACCCGGCAAAACATATTATCTGACAATTTATGCCGAAGGCGATACGCTTACCTCCTATACCACCATTCCTCCATTGGTATATTTAGACAGTATATTCTGGAAACCTGATCCGGCTGATACAAACAAAGGCTTTGGATGGGGGCATTTGACAGACCCTGATACATTAGGTAACAGCTATCGTTTGTTTGTTAAAAGGCAAGGGTATCCCTATTTTGTTTCGGCCGGTACACTCAACGATCCTTCTTTCAACGGCTCCAGCACCTCATTCAGCTTTAACAGGCCTGATCCCTATCCTGCTTATATTCCAAATGATGAGCCTGAAGATACGGCAAGGTTTTATTTTCTCAGGGGCGATACCATCAGCGCCAAATTCTGTACAATAGATTTACGATCTTATAATTTTATCCGTAGCTATACAATGGCATCACTAACTTTTGGGAATCCATTCTCTGCTCCTACTTTTGTAAAATCCAATATTGTTGGTGGATTTGGTGGATTTATTGGTTACGGTGCATCTTATTATCAATACATCGTACCTCAATAAATCCTATACGTTTATTTCATATTATGAAAGACGTTAGTTACATCATCGTCTTCTTCAATACGTTCTATTAAACGACCAATCTCTTCTTCCTGCTCTTCCGTTACCTCTGTTGTTGTTACCGGTATCCTTTGTAATTCTGCATTAATTACCTCTATGCCTTTTTCATCTAAGGCTCTCTGCATTTTACCAAAATTTTCAAATGAGGTGTACACGTAGATAATACCATCAGACTCCCCTATATCCTCAGCTCCAAAATCTATCAAATCCAATTCTAAAGCCTCCAAATCATGTTCTTCGGCTTTAATCTGAAATACACCCATGCGTGTAAACATAAAATCTAAAGAACCTTGTGTTCCAAGCGAACCACCGGCACGGTTAAAATACATTCGTATATTGGCTACAGTACGAGTGGTATTATCTGTTGCCGTTTCAACAACAATAGCAACCCCATGCGGCGCATATCCTTCATAAATCACCTCTTCATAATTTTCAGAGCCTTTGTCACTGGCTCTTTTTATGGCTGCCTCAATACGATCTTTAGGCATATCGGCACCACGTGCATTTTGGATAATTTGTTTTAAACGCTGATTGTTATCCGGATTAGCCCCACCAGCTTTAACAGCTATGGCTATTTCCTTTCCTATCTTGGTATAGAGCTTAGAAATTTTAGCATTTCGAGCAAAAATTTTATGCTTACGCTTTTCAAATACACGACCCATACTATTCGATTTTTATGCGAATGTAAAGAAAAATAAAATACCGGTTTTTATCAATAAGTCAATGCTTAAAAGGGCAGACAAGCAGACATCCCTCTTTTAGGGTATTTTAGCAAGCGAAGGATTAGAGATACCTATATTCCATACCTTTGAAAAAAAAATTAAATGAACCAAAAAGTTATTTTAAGTATTCTCCTACCAATATTTGGTATTTGTGTATACCTTTTTATTTCTCAACAACAGCTAGCTAAGCAAATAACAAATAATGCAGGTAAGGAACATCATTCTGAGAAGAAAGAACATGATGATGATGATGACGATGATGAGGGAATAGACTTGTTAGCATACATGAACAGATTACAGCTTTATATGAATAAACTTTGGTATGCGGGAGAAAATAACAACTGGGAGTTAAGTGAGTTTTATATTGAGGAGATTGAAGAGGCAATGGAAGATATAGCAAAAAATCCATTGATAAAAGAGGGAGTGCGTGTTGACCAGCTTATGAAGAACAGGGGGTTGCCTTCTATAAAAGAGTTGGAAGATGTCACAGAAAAAAAAGACATACAAGGATTTAAGCTATCATATAACAATATGGTTTCATCTTGCAACAAATGCCATGAAGAAGCCTTGCATCCCTTTATTAAAATTAAGATTCCAGAATCTCCCATTTTCACAAATCAGATTTATTAATAGACATGCTTGAAAGTTTTATCATTTTATTTAGAGAAGGGTTCGAATCCTTCCTGGTGATGTTTATTGTGTTGGCTATTCTACAACAAATTGGTGCTACGGCATTTAAAAAGACTGTATATATGGCAGCCGGCGCTGCTGTTTTAGTCAGCATAATGCTGGCTTATTTCTTCCGGATGATACGTTTAGAATTTACCGGTGATAACGAATACATTTTTGAAGGAATTACCATGATTTTAACTTCCGTCCTTTTGGGCTTTATGATTTTATGGATGATTCGTTTTAAAGTAAAAACAAGCAAGATAAAAGAAGATGTCAAATCTTATGTTAACAATCAAAGAAGCATTGGAATCTTTTTATTAATCTTCTTTTCCGTTCTTCGTGAAGGCGTCGAAACGGTATTATTCTTTGTAGGTCTTAAGTTAGATGCCGGGTGGGATGTGATAAGCGGTTCTTTATTAGGTCTAGGATCTGCCTTTGTATTGTGCTATTTAATTTTTGCCGGTTCTATTCGTATGAATTTTAATCTTTTCTTTAATATCACGTCCTTTATCTTGCTTATAATAGCTGCCGGACTAATGGCGCATGGCATTCATGAGCTGCACGAAGCAAAATGGATTCCAGAGATTATAGAACACGTTTGGGATATCAATCCGGCCGTTGAAGAGGGTGCGCCTTATCCGCTTTTGCACGAAAAAGGCCTCATAGGTGAGTTTCTAAAATCTCTTTTTGGGTATAATGGCAACCCAAGTCTTGTAGAAGTTCTGGCCTATGCCGGCTATTGGCTTGTAGTAGGTGGATTATGGATACGCTTCGAGAAAAAATCAAAAAAATAAAATCCTTTATTGACTAAAGTGGATGCGATATAAGTTGTACAATAACAAATAATCTAATCCATTATACATAGCGCCTTTTTGATCCCATGCCCCATTCCTGTTATCGGGATGAAACCATCTGTTTTCGCTGCTCCATCCGGGTGTATTCGTACATCCGGGCGTAAGATGACATGGCCCATGTATAGGCGCGTCTGATAACATTTCTCTGAATACAGGCTCCCATTCATCTAAATCTCTTTTACGAAAAAGGGCATCCGATAAAATATAAATTTCCATCCCTTTCCCTCTGCACCATTGTTGAAAACGTTGATAATCCGGCGCACCAATAATATTGCTTAAAGCCAACTGCATGCCTATATTAACTTCAGTTTGTGTAGGGTTCTTAGTATCATAATCTAAACTCATCAATAGATTCCATGTAGAAAGGCCGGTCGTCAGTGAAGCCCAATTCTGATAGTATTTTCCTGTTATTAATTTTGCCACACGTGCAATGGCATAGGAATACCCTAAAGCCGAATAACCTAGCGGAACACGGCTGCCATATGGGTCTGTCAATATCCAGTCGTTTCGGCTAAACGACGTAACCATACGGTGAGTTTGTTCTTTTATTAACTGATGAAATGTAGAAGATTCAATGGCAGACGTTGCCGAATCCGGCAACAATTTCATACTTAAGCTATGTGCCCAAAGCAAATAAATAACCTGATCCTGACTCATCATATTCCCATCTTCAATCAACGGCCGACAAACAGGCCCAGACTTTACACAATGCATCTTATCAAAATGGGAGGCAAAAGACAGCGGTACGTCATCTCTTAATAAAAAACCATCAAGCTTAGGTTTTAGATAGTATTTTAAGTCTGCCGCATAATCAAGACGCTTAAGTGCAAACATCGCATATGATAATTCTTTACGTTGTTTATCCACATTTCTGCCGGCTTTATATTCGATATAATAATCCGTACTTAGCCATGCCATATAATAAGCCAAATGAATGGTAGCATCCATCCACTCCATAATACCGGTCTGTCCCAATACAATGCCATTCCCATTACATAACCGCTGCATCAGCCATGCATCATCACAATACAGTTGAGGCCATACTCTTGCTGCAGGTATAGAACCTCCAGCCACCGTATCAGGATAGACAAAATACATATATAACCTTTGCTTATATGCTTCTGCTATGCTGTCAGGTGAAAGAGGCTGTGCTGATATTCCACCTGAAATAAGGATAAGAAGAAGAATAATGATATACCTGATAGGTGCACTCATAAAACAGAAAGGTCGTTATTTTTTTGGTAAGAGCAAAGAGGCATCCCCAAAACTCAGGAATCTATATGTGTATTTCAATGCTTGGCTATATACGTCTTTCCAATCGTCACCTAATAAAGCGGCTACTAAAAGAAGTAACGTAGAACCGGGCTGATGAAAGTTAGTGATAAGTCCTGTGATAAGTCTGAACTTATAACCCGGTATTATAAATAGTGCTGTACGTCCGGAAAGTTCAACACAACTTTGTTTAGTCATATAATCTAGTACTGCTTGCAAAGCCTCTGTTTTTGTAATTTTCGGATGAGATTGATATGGGAAAAATTGAGGTATATCAAATGAATCTAATGTATTGGTAAGTAGGCCTACGCCAAACCAATACAAACTTTCCAAGCTTCTAAGAGAGGTGGTTCCTACGGGAATAATCGGTTTTTTATTATGGACAAGTAACTCTATCAAAGAACGAGAGAATCGAATATGCTCTGTGTGCATGATATGTTTAGATGCATCAGATACCGATACCGGCTTGAATGTGCCGGCGCCAACATGTAACGTAAGATAGCGCACTTGATGACCGGCATGTTCAATACGCTTGATTAAATCCGGTGTAAAATGTAATCCGGCTGTCGGTGCCGCTACAGATCCTTTCTCCTGGGCATAAACCGTTTGATATTGTGTTTTATCTTCAACAGTAGTCGCACGTTTTATATAGGGCGGAATAGGTGTATCTCCCAATTGATCAATAACCGTAGCAAAATCTATCCGGTTTGTCCATTTAAAACAAACCCTATCTTCTTCTCGATTTATCCATTGTATTGTTCCGAATGGCCAGAAAAGAGTTTCCTCCGATTTCCATTTTTTCTTATTCCCAACCAAGACATTCCATTCAACACTATCGGTTGAGGAAAGTGCTTTCTCAAAATGAATACCATGGGCCGGTTCCAAAAGAAAGATTTCAATCTTCGCACCCGATGGCTTGTGCAATGTTATACGTGCCGGTATCACACGTGACTCATTCGCTATAAGCAATGAGTCGGTTGGTAAAAGATCCGGAATCTGATAAAAAGAATGATGAGATACGCGACCTTGATTATAAAATAAAAGACGGGATGCATCGCGAACAGGCAACGGATGAGAGGCTATGAATAAATCAGGCAACTCATACGTATAATTAAGTATGTCAATTTTGGGAATAAGCATTCGTACTATCTTAAAAAGAGATACATTCGTATCAAATAAATGATCTATTTTTTCTACAAAAAAAATGAATATTCCTGAATTATATCAGATATATCTACAACATCCTAAAATTTGTACGGATAGCAGGCAGATTACACCAGGATGTTTATTTTTTGCATTAAAAGGTGAAACATTTAACGGAAACGCATTTGCACATCAGGCATTGGAATCAGGTGCCTCGTATGTCATCATTGACGAAGCCGGTTATGCCACTTCATCACATACCATTCTTGTAGATGATGTTCTTAACACATTACAACGGATGGCTCAACATCATCGCAAACAATTAGATATTCCCATACTGGCAGTTGGTGGCTCTAACGGTAAAACTACGTCGAAAGAGCTTTTGCATGCTGTTTTATCAAGCAAGTTTGATACAATTTCCACATTAGGCAATCTGAATAATCATATTGGCGTAGCTCTCTCTCTTTTACGTATCCGATCCCATCATCAGATAGCTGTCATAGAAATTGGCGCCAATCATCAACACGAGACTATGCAGTTATGCAAAATAGCCATGCCTACAATGGGTGTAGTTACTAATAATGGGAAAGATCATTTGGAAGGATTTGGCAGTGTGGAAGGTGTCAGAAAGGCCAATGCGGAAATGTTTGAATATCTCAGAGAACGCGGAGGAAAAGTGTTTGTCAATGCGGACTTGCCTGATTTAATGGCTGATTCATCGGGTATGCAAAGAATAACTTATGCCCTGCATAACACGGCTGATTATCAATCAAGGAGTATTAAAAACAACCATTTCGCATCAGTTGCCTTGCCGGGTGGCACAATGATAGAATCAAAGCTGGCCGGAAGTTTTAATGCCATAAACTTAGTATTAGCTGCTGCTGTAGGCAGCTATTTTGGGATTGAAGAATCAGAGATTGCTCATGCATTGGAATCCTATACACCCAAACTCAATCGGTCTCAAGTTATTGCATACAAAGATGCTACCATTGTTATGGATGCATACAATGCCAACCCCAGCAGTATGATCTTAGCCATTAAAAGCTTTATGCAAATGCCTGGCGATAAAAAATGTGTCATTCTTGCTGATATGCTTGAACTCGGAAAATATGCAAAGCAAGAACATAAAAACATCATAGAGCTGTTATCAACTCTACATCTACAAAGAATTATTCTCATCGGCCCATTATTCGGAGAACATGCCAACCTGATTCCATGCCGGCATTTTTCTGATACCGCATCAGCTGTGGATTGGTTTAAAGCAGAAGATTTCTCAGGATGGTTGATTTTGCTTAAAGGCAGTCGTGGGTTTCAGCTAGAAAAACTACTGGCTTAGGCATTCAGATAGACTGCTTGACTCAAAATAAAGAAACCGCTTTTAGCGGTTTCTTTATTTTGAGGTCCCGAGCGGATTCGAACCGCTGTAGAAGGTTTTGCAGACCTCTGCCTAGCCACTCGGCCACAGGACCATAATTCCGACAAATGTAATTATTTTTTTCATTCAATCCGACAAGTCTGAATCAATACGTAATTTTTGCCTACATCCAGGATTTTAATTAACTTTGAAATAGTGTCAAGACTTACGATACACCGATTTCTCATTCTTGTTTTGCTTCTGCAAAGCATCTATTCAAGGCAGATAAATGCGCAACCTCTCTATTTAAAAAATCGTACTATCCAATTAAACTCCGGTCTTCAGCCCTGGTTTGATTTTATTATAACAAACCGACATCGCATGCATCCTGTCAGTCAGACAGATTGTATTATTCAGATTAAGCAGAGGAGGTTCGCAAATCTTCGTCATCAACCCTTTATTAAACTTCATGAGTACATTCCTAAAAATGCGTTTTATGCAACATTGGATACGGGATTAATAGTGTCTGATCTTGAATCAATGGGTATTTATCAAATTTATTTTCTTCAACCAATTGATAAAATAGCCTCTACGCTAAATGCCGAACTTTTATTGAATAAAGACACTCAACGTATTTATTCTGTATGGATACATCTTTCACCTCAACTATCAGAAATAACAGCTAAAAATAGGCTGTCGGAGCTATTAGACTATAAAGAACAAATGCCATTGATGACCTATATCGGTCCACTGCATGCTATAGCAATGGATTTACCTGCTTCTAAAATAGAGGCACTGCTACTGTCAGACATCATTAAATTTATTGACCAAGCACCTGAAGAAGGGTTCTCTGAGAACGATCAGGCTATTAGCACGCACAGAGCCAATACGATTATTCCCTCTTCCTCTTCAGGTATTCCACTAGATGGCAGCGGTATTCATATACAAATGAACGACGAAGGTATTATCGGTAATCATATAGACTATCTCAACCGCATAACCCAAGATGAGGCATTGCCTACACCTGTATTTGCTGATCATGCCGACCACATAGCCGGCACACTGATTGGTGCAGGAAATAAAAATCCGCGTTATGCCGGCGTGGCAAAAGCAGCGCTTTTAACCGTACACAGTTATACGACAGATCCATCATCAGGACTTGGGTTATTTGATTTTCCGGATGCGTATTTGAATCATGATATTGTGATTACATCCACATCGCAGAGCGATGGATGCAATACCGGCTATACCTCTTTTGCCCAATTGATGGATGCACAGATTTTTCAACTACCTTCGCTCATGCATGTATTTTCAGCAGGGAATAACGCCTATATCTCATGTGGTTATGGAGCAGGTACGGGCTGGGGCACCATAACGGGTGGACATAAACAAGCCAAAAACATAATCGCTGTCGGGAATCTCACCAAGGAAGATCTTTTGGTCGCTAACAGTTCAAGAGGGCCGGCTAAGGATGGCCGCATCAAGCCCGAATGTGTGGCCGTAGGCACTAATGTTACCTCAACCTCCGATAATCCCACAGATAATGTGTATGCTACTAAAAGTGGTAGTTCTCATGCTTGCCCGGGTGTGGCCGGTAGTTTGGCGTTATTATATCAGGGATATCGAATACTGCATGCCGGTGATTATCCCGGTTCTGACCTTATGAAGGCATTGCTGCTAAACAGTTGTGATGATTTGGGTAATCCGGGACCTGATTTTAAATTCGGATTCGGCCGTATTCATGCACGTCGCTCATACCAAGTATTAGAAAGCAACCAATTCTTTACAGACAGTGTGTCTGATCAAAATCATTGGACGCAAACGATAATCATACCCAACCAAATACATGAACTCCGTATCATGTTATATTGGAATGATCGTGAGAGTTCCGTTTTATCCTCTAAATCATTAGTACAGGATTTGGATTTAACCCTTAGAGATCCGGCTTTAAACATCTATCTACCTTGGGTACTTGACCATACACCCGATGCTTCAGCGTTAGACGCCCCGGCAACACCCAAAGTAGATACTCTTAATAATATCGAACAGATTACCTTAATTCAACCAAGCGCCGGAACATGGACAATAGATGTTAGCGGCACTGATGTGCCTTGGGGTTATCAGCCTTTCGCTTTGGTATATGAATTGGTATCGCCTTCTGTTCAAGTCAGCTACCCAAATGGGAGTGAAAGATGGGTACCGGGCGAAACAGAAAGAATTCGTTGGGATGCATACAATACCTCTTCTGCCCCATTCAAAATTGAATATTCATCCGATGCAGGGAATTCGTGGCAATTAATAGCCGATAACATAAGCCATTCATTACGTTATTATGATTGGGTTGTACCAAATGCTTTGGGGCATACATTTCTCATTAAAATACAACAAGACATACGTTCGGATATATCAGACGGCACATTTTCCATCATGTCGGAAGTAACCCATTTAAGCATGGATTCTGTTTGCGACAATCAGGTCAAGTTGGTTTGGGATGCTGTGTCGGGCGCTGTAGGATATACGATTTATCAACTGGGAAATCTTTACATGGATTCCATCAGTTATACATCTGAAACAGAAAAATGGATTTCATTTTCTAGCGTATTATCCGACCATTGGTTTGCCGTATCAGCCCTTGCATCAGATGAAACAAAGAGCAGACGATGCGTCGCTATTAATAACGAAGGAAATGTATTGGATTGCCATACAGGAACTGACATCCTTGAAACGTCTAATGCGGTACATATTTACCCTAATCCGGCAAGAGAGCAAATTAGAGTATCAGCTTCAAGTAAGAAAATAAACGCATATAATATTACCAATATCATTGGGAAATCATACCTAATGGATCAAACCGGTTTTCAGAATCAAGAGCCGGTAATAAATATTAACCAGTTAGCAGACGGTGTTTATTTATTACATGTATTGGTCGAATCGGAATGGCATACCGTGCGATTTGTAAAAATCGGGTATTAAGTCTTGTTATTTCAGCAAATAAATCTGAAGCTTATCAGGAAAAAGCAGATAGAGCTTCTTTGACGAGACATCAAAATCAATTGGAGCAGATGACGGCAAGCGCAATGTATCAAACGTTTGCAATGTTAGATGATAGCTTAAGAGCATATCCTTCTTTTGCAAAAGCAATCCTTCATCGAGTACCCTAAAATGCTCAACACCCTGAACCGGAATATACTTAACATACCCACCAAACACATCAAACACTTGAATACCGGTTTCCTGATCAAGCATATAAAGCATGTTGTTTCGTTCTTGCATCGCTATCGGATCAAACGACATAAACCCAATAAGCTGTTGAATATTTTTAACTTCTTGTACCGGCTGCAACTGTTGATTAAAACGCATTAGAGAAAAAGAAGAAGGCAGCCAAACCCAAAAGCCATTATCAAAAGAGATACAAGCAAGCATAGCTTGTTCTAATCCAAGACTATTCAAAGAAATAGCTGCACTAAGTTCTGATGCCGTATTGTTAAGAAATTGAATCCGCCCTTGATCACGATAATAGAGCAAGACTTTTAAAGGATTAGACGCATCTAATGTAGAAAGTATCCCCAACGAGAGATTGCTGAATTTTTTAAAAACAGTATCGGCACGATTCAGCATAACAAGCTCATTGCGTGTAGCAACATATACGTTACCCGTTGGATCGGCGCTTAGCATACGTGCATTTTTCAAGGGGATATCCAAAGAAGGCTCTGTTTGCGCCAACAAAGTAACCGAGCATACGAAGCAAGAAAGACATAGGAGTGATATATATATTAACCTCATGTTATTAGCGATTATAATAACAATCAATATCCTTCAGAATATCCTCTACATAATCTCTGTGATTGGCTAATCGTGGCACTTTATTCTGACCACCTAATTTACCCCTTTTTTTCATCCAGTTATAAAACGTATCCGTTGGCAAGGCTCGAATAATCGGTTTTCCCAAAGCCAAATTTCCTTTTCGTTTCGCTTCGTAGTCTGAATTTAATTGCATCAAACGATCATCCAGTAAATTAGTAAACGCATACATATCAACCGGTGGTTGTTCAAATTCAATCAGCCATTCATGTGCGCCAGAAAGGCCATCATGCTGATAAATAGGCGCAACTGTATAATCACGAATACGAGAGTTGGTTATTCTCGTTGTGTATTCTATTGCTTTATCTGCATTTTCAACTACTAATTCCTCTCCGAAAGCATTAATAAAATGACGTGTGCGGCCTGTTATGAGTATTCTGAAAGGATTCAAAGACGTAAATTTAACGGTATCGCCAATCATATAACGCCAAAGGCCGGCATTCGTGCTGATTAGCATCGCATAGTTTTTATCCAACTCCACCTCTTTCAAAGAAAGTGTACGCGGATTTTCTTTACCTAACTCATCAAACGGTATAAACTCATAATAAATACCATAATCCATCATCAAAAGTAAGTCGCCTTGCCGGTTATCATCCTGCATGGCAAAGAATCCTTCTGAAGCATTATAGGATTCATAATATTTCATGGTAGGAGAAGTAATGATTTTCCTAAATGATTCTTTATATGGTGCAAAGTTGACAGCGCCGTGAACAAACAGTTCAAGCTGTGGCCATACCTCATGCAGATCTTTTTTTCCTGTATATTCCAATATCTTATTAACCATAACTAACATCCACGAAGGAACACCGGAGAGATAAGTAATTTGCTGGTTATTGTGTGTCTCTTTAATAATACGTTCAATTTTTTCTTCCCAGTCAGGCAATAAAGAAATTTGTTTCTTGGGTGCTCGCATGAAATTCACCCACCATTCCAAGTTTTGAATCAACACACCGGATATATCGCCGGAAAATGTACGTGATTCCGGATGATTCGATGAAACACTACCTGACAAAACAATACATTTCCCTGAAAAAACACGCGTAGATGGGTTATTTCGAATATAAAAAGCCATTAGGTCTTTTCCGGAGCGGTAATGTGTATAAGCCAGCGATTGCTTTGAAACAGGTATAAACTTACTCCTGTCTTCTGTTGTTCCGGACGATTTAGCAAACCAACGAATGGGTGATGGCCAAAGTATATCCGGCTCACCTTCCCGCATACGCTGTATATATGGTTTGAGTGACTCGTAATCTTGGACAGGCACTTGCGTGCGAAATTGATTTAAATTCCGAATACGATCGTATTTATGAATAATCCCCCATTCCGTATTTCTTGCCTCATTAATCAAATAAAGCAAAGTCATATCTTGTGTTTTGACAGGATGACTAATACTATAATCAATCCGCCCTGTTCGCTTGACCAGATAGGACTTCATCATTCGGTTAAACATGGGCATGAGCATAAATAAAAGCGTATGTTAAACAAATTTACACTTTTATCTTAATGTTGTATGATAACTCAAGCACATTGTGTGTATTAATGAAAGTTGTATTTTTATGCAGCATCTTGTTTATAGAATTCCATTTTGAAAGAATCAGAGATACATATCGATAATACAGCAAAGCAATCAGAAAAAAAGAACTGGGCTACTTGGTATATTGGGTTATTCTTTACTCTTATTTTTTGGATTCTTATTCTCTATCTCATAACCATCTATCTTCAATGAGTATTATAGATTGGTCGGTATTGATTGGCACGTTGTTGTTTATTGTTTTGTATGGAACAGCCAAAACGAAAAAAAGCAGTAATCTTAAAGATTATTTCTTAAGTGATAATTCGCTGAGATGGTGGCATATTGGTCTTTCTGTTATGGCTACACAAGCCTCTGCCATTACCTTTATCTCAACACCCGGTCAAGCCTATGCTGACGGCATGGGGTTCATTCAGTTTTATTTCGGACTTCCATTGGCGATGATACTTGTTGCTGCATTTTTTATTCCTGTTTATCATCGCTTGCGTGTATTTACGGCTTATGAATATTTGGAAAATCGGTTTAACAGACCGGTGAGACAATTTACCGCCATGCTGTTTCTTATACAACGCGGATTAGCAGCCGGTATCACTATCTATGCACCTTCCATTATACTCTCTTCCATCCTTTCAGTTGATTTACATCTAACTAATATCAGTATCGGGTTGTTGGTTATCATATATACTGTAAGCGGTGGTGCAAAGGCGGTAAGCACGACACAACAACAACAAATGGCCGTTATGATAGGCGGATTATTTATAGTTGTTGGCATTCTTATCTGGCAAATAACAGAGCATATCGGTTTAAGAGATGCTATCAAAGGCGC
>JAIXKU010000064.1 GCA_026936045.1 Flavobacteriales bacterium | reverse complement strand
CATAATATGAGAGCGATTATGTATGCGCCAGTTTTCTATCTGTGTTTGCGTAAATCTAACTAGAATACGAGGATGTTCGATTTCTGTACAAGAATAACGTTGGGCTTTGAGACTCGTAGTAAAAAACAAAATTATACAAAAAAGAAGAATATTTCTAATCATATCTTTAAGACTAAATTTCTTATCTAATTAAGTTAACATGGCCAGTCAATGTATGCAAATCATTTTTACTGTCTAAAATCTCTACCCGATAAACATAAACACCTTGCTCTGCTTCGTTTCCGGAAGTTCCTATAGTACCGTTCCATCCAATAGATAAATCATCTGATGAGAAAAGACATTCGCCCCATCTATTAAATATCCGCATTTCATATGTTTCAATACCAACAGCATGAACAAAGAATACATCATTTACTTTATCATCATTAGGTGTAAACGTATTAGGTATGTGAATACTAAATTCAGGATATACTATTAAACAACGTTTGGTATCATCTGTACATCCTTCCAGCGAATAGATGACTAAATTTACACAGTACTTTCCGGTATCGGTATATGAGTGCACAGGGTTCTGTACATTAGCTGTATAGCCATCTCCAAAATCCCAATCCCAGGAAACAGCATTCATAGATAAATCTGTTACCTGAACATAGGGATCAAAAGAGGACAGATAATTACTTGAAAGCGCAAAATCAGCAATCGGATTAGCATAAACTGTCAAATAATCATTGATTGTATGAGAAGCGCTACATCCTTGTGTTGATATTGCTTGTAATGAGATCGTATATATGCCGGAATTTTGGAAGCAATATGAAGGTGTGGCACTTGAAGCAAATCCTACACCATTGGCAGTCCAGTTGTAAGTATTAATATTAGCGCCGATTACAGACGTTGTATTATCAAAGAGAACACATAGTGGGGCGCAGCCATTCAGTTGATTAGCTGAAAATCCAACAATGGGCACATCATATATCTGAATAGGCAAAGAGTCAGTCTGCTGGCAACCTTGATCAGAAGAAGCAGTAAGCTCTACCTGATAATTACCCATTTGGGTATATGTATAGCTTGGAGATTGATCTGTTGATGCACCAACTCCATCGCCAAAATTCCATTGATATGATATGATAGAGCCGCTAGAGATATTTGTAGCATTCGTAAATGCTACTGATTGGTTCTCGCATGCATTACTAAAACTATAAGCTATCTGTGGCAATGGATTTACTGTTACCATGACAGTATCAAAAGCTTTACAAGTATTACTATCGGTAACAAGAACTGTATATTGAGTGGTAGCTGTTGGCGTTACAGTTTGTTGGGCTCCACTGAACAAGCCATTCCATACAATACTCATTGTACCGCTTCCGCCATTAATAATTACATTCAAGTCTGTTGAATCACCACTACAAATAACCGGTTGTGACACCATTGCCTGAACCGTTAATAAAGCAGGTTGAGTAATTACATAGGTAGCAGATGTAGAGCAACCTATGCCATCGGTTACTGTAACGGTATAACTACCGGCTGAAAGATTTGTAATTGTACCTATTGTTCCAATATTAGGGGTCCAAACATAAGTATAACCACCTGTTCCATTTGATGGTACTACTGCGAGTGAGCCATCGCTTGCACCATTACAACTAATATTTGTTTGGGTTGTATTAAGTGTAATAGGTGTACCGGATGTACCTATTGTTACAGTAGCTGTATTAGATAAGCACCCACCGCTGGCCGTAACCGTGACTGTATATGTACCAGGTGCCAAATTAGAAATAGTTTGGCTATTAGCACCTGTTGACCATTGGTATGTATAAGGTGCTGAACCGCCTGATGGTGTAACCGTCGCAGTACCCACATTACCGGCACAACTTGCGTCTGTCGAGCTCATTGAAAGTGTCAAGGAGCTGGAAGTACAAGTAACACAAGACGTAGTTTGGTAATAGATTCCAGCCATGGCAAAATTAAAGCAATCTCCACTGGTGTTCATTGTAAAATTGGAAGATGGTTGCCCATTCGTAATATTTGTATTTACTTGTGTATAGTTCCACCAGTTCCATGTAAAAGGAGCATTGGTACCATTCATGGTTAGCGTGCCTGCCATTTGCAAATCGGCTATTGAACTAAAAGCTACAGCATAAGTTGAATTAGAACACGCATTAATACCTGTTACTGTTTGTGTGGTACTTCCTCCACCCACTACAACAGCGCCATCATGCAAAATGATATGCCCTCTGTAAGTAGCCTGCGGATCTTGATAAATTATCATTAAGGTAGCGCCATCCACATCATTTGTTCCACCCAATAAGAAACCATTGATTGTATAATTCCCATTACCGGTTATTAAAGACGTTACATCTGCGCGATAAGTATAGCTTCCTGAATAGCCCCAGCATTTATCCGGGCCGCTACCTACAATGGTCATCGGAAAGGATTGGGTTACATTCGAAGGGTTTGTAATAGAAACAGTCATTGCGGCGCCATTCCCTGATGTACCTGCCCATAAATAAGCTTTAAGAATTGAACCGGGATTATTGGCACAAGGCGGTATTCCACTTATAGAGAATACAGAGGGATTACCTGTTCCGGCAGGGCTAAAACGCTGGCCTATACGATTAGAGGCTTGCACAAAGTTCAAACCACATTGCTGGTTATTATAAATCTGTCCTAATGTTCCGTTTCCGTTTAATGGTGCATCACAATTCCCGCCACAAGTACCTGGCTCAGCGCTCCACTCAAACGATTGAGGATAAATAACAGAAACAGAAAAAAGGCTAATTACTAGAATCGAGTATAGCTTTTTCATAAATTTAATACACTTGGGTTTCTAAAGACCTGCAATTTAATACTTTTTTAACACAATTGCAATTTTACATGCCATTTTTTAGTAAAGACCATAATATGGTACTAAAAATCAATATTTCTATTAGTAAACACAAGCGCTCTGCAAAGGGGAATTCCCATCTGATCTTATAGCACTCATAAAAAGCGCTCGATTCAACGGGTTCTGGATTTGAATAAATTACCTTACTTTTACCCTCTTTTAGATAAAACCAAGATGGGATTACTAGGTAATATATTAAGCAAATTTGTCGGCAGTAAAGCTGATCGTGATTTTAAGGAACTATCTCCGATTGTAGAAAATGTAAAAACACATTTTGAAAAACTTCAGAATCTTTCAAATGATGAGCTACGCATGCAAACCGTTCTATTTAAGGAGCGCATTAAGCAGGCTACTGCTTCTCTTGAAGATGAGATAGCTGAGTTAAGAAAAAAGACGGAAGATGATACAATAGACAGTCTTGAAAAGGATGAGTTGTACAAGGAGATAGACCTGATTGAGAAGAAAGTAACGGCTAAGATAGAAGACGTTTTAGTGGAGATCCAGCCCGAAGCCTTTGCGGTTATAAAAGAAACGGCCCGACGTTTCAAAGATAACTCACCTATTGAGGTAACCGCAACAAGCTTTGACCAGGAACTATCTGTTCATAAACCACATATTACCATCCGCGGTGGAAAAGCGTATTGGGATAAAACATGGATTGCTGCGGGAGGTGAGGTTTCATGGGAGATGGTACATTATGATGTTCAGTTAATTGGAGGCTCTGTTCTACACCAAGGGAAAATTGCCGAGATGGCAACCGGTGAAGGAAAAACATTGGTAGCAACTTTACCTGTTTATCTTAATGCATTGCCCGGCAAAGGTGTTCATTTGGTTACAGTGAATGATTATTTGGCACGACGCGATGCCGAATGGATGGGTGTTCTTTTTGAATTTCATGGATTAAAGGTAGATTGTATTGATAAACATCAACCAAACTCAGAGGAGCGTCGTAATGCTTATTTAGCTGATATTACCTACGGCACTAATAATGAATTTGGGTTCGATTATCTGCGTGATAACATGTGTCGGACACCTGAAGAGTTAGTGCAGCGTGGGCATAACTACGCCATTGTGGATGAAGTGGACTCTGTATTGATTGATGATGCGAGAACACCGCTTATCATTTCCGGTCCGACACCCAAAGGTGAAAATCAAGAATTTATTCAGTTAAAACCCAATGTAGAGAAACTGATGAATGCGCAGCGAAAAGTTGTTAATACCCAATTTGCTGATGCCAAACGAATTTTAAGTTCTGAAAATCCATCAAAAGAAGAAGATAAAAAAGGTGCTGAATATCTTTTCCGAAGTTTCCGTGGATTACCAAAAAACAAAGCTTTGATTAAGTTTCTTAGCGAATCCGGGATGCGGACTATCCTGCAAAAAACAGAGAATTATTATTTACAGGATCAGCAAAAAGAAATGCATATTATTGATGATGAATTGTATTTTGTTATTGATGAAAAAAATAATTCTGTTGACCTGACAGATAAAGGAATAGACCTTATTACACAAGACGTCGCTGATCCTTCTTTCTTTATCATTCCGGATATGGCAACAGAACTGGCTGCCATTGAACATATGTCAGCAACTAAAGAAGAAAAAGTACAGAAGAAAGAAGCGTTAATACGTGATTTCAGTATTAAAACAGAACGCATCCACACTATTATACAACTACTCAAAGCTTACACACTCTTTGAGATTGATATTGATTATGTGGTCATGGACGGAAAAGTAAAAATTGTGGACGAACAAACCGGACGTATTCTTGATGGCAGAAGATATTCCGACGGATTACATCAGGCCATCGAGGCAAAAGAAAATGTAAAAGTAGAGGCTGCTACACAAACATATGCCACTATTACATTACAGAATTATTTCAGGATGTATAATAAGCTGGCTGGTATGACCGGTACGGCTGAAACAGAGGCAAAAGAATTTTGGGATATATATAAGCTGGATGTAGTGGTTATTCCTACTAATCGTTCCATCATTCGAAAAGACATGAATGATTTGGTATATAAGACCAAGCGAGAGAAGTATAATGCCGTCATTGATCAAACAGAAACGTATGTAAGAGAGGGCAGACCTGTGTTGGTTGGTACTACATCGGTTGAAATTTCCGAATTACTCAGCCGCATGCTAAAACTTAAGAACATCAAACACCAGGTTCTTAATGCCAAACTGCATCAGAAAGAAGCTGAGATTGTAGCTGAAGCCGGTAAGGCCGGTACCGTAACCATAGCAACCAATATGGCCGGTCGCGGAACAGATATTAAACTCAGAGAAGGTGTTAAAGAAGCCGGTGGATTAGCCATTATCGGTACGGAAAGACATGATTCTCGCCGTGTTGACCGTCAGCTCAGAGGACGTTCAGGCCGTCAGGGAGATCCGGGTTCTTCACAATTCTTTGTATCATTGGAAGATGATCTGATGCGTCTTTTCGGTTCGGAGCGTATTGCCGGCATGATGGATCGTATCGGATTAAAAGAAGGTGAAGTAATTACCCATTCAATGATTACACGCTCCATCGAAAGAGCGCAAAAGAAAGTAGAAGAAAACAATTTCGGTATTCGTAAGCGTTTATTGGAATATGATGACGTCATGAACCAACAACGCGAAGCCGTTTATACACGCCGTCGCCATGCGCTTTACGGAGAGCGCTTATCTGTTGATATTGCCAACACCATTTATGATCTATCAGAGACTATCGTAAATCAGACTATAGAATCGCGCGATTTTGCTCATTTTGAACTGGAACTGATACGCACCTTATCCATCGAATCTCCTGTAACAGAAGCTGAATTTATGAAATTCAATGAGCAGGAGATTACTGATCGGGTTTTTGAACAAGCACTTGAATCATATAAGATGCGCATGCAGAAAATTGCTAAAACAGCCTACCCGGTTATTAAAAGCGTGTATGAACAATCAGCACATATGTATGAAAATATCGTAGTGCCAATCACTGACGGTAAACGATCTATGCAGATAGTTACCAGCCTTAAGAAAGCCTACGAAACAGAATGTAAAGACCTGACACTAAGTGTGGAAAAATCTATCAGCTTAGCGTTCATTGATAACGGATGGAAAGAGCACCTGCGCGAAATGGACGATTTAAAACAAAGTGCGCAGAATGCCGTGTACGAACAGAAAGATCCGCTCTTAGTATATAAATTGGAAGCGTTTGATCTTTTTAAAGACTTTTCTCATAAGATTAACCAGGAAATTATCTCATTCTTGATGAAGGCAAGTATTCCTGTTGAGAGTCCAAACGCCGTAAAAGAACAGCAGGCACCTATCAAAACAAATATGCAAAATCTCAGAACAAGCCGTACTGAGCAGCCGGCTTCACAGCCTGGCATGCACGATACCCGAGAGCGTCAAAAGCCTCAGCCTGTTGTAGCGGAAGAAAAAATCGGCAGAAATGATCCCTGTCCGTGCGGAAGTGGAAAGAAATATAAGAACTGTCACGGTAAAAGTGCCGAGTAATAAAAAAAAGAAAAAGAAATGAGTTTATCAAAACTAAAAGGAACAGGCATAGCCATCGTCACACCATTCACGGCTTCATCTGATATAGATTATGAAGCATTATCTTCTCTCATAGAGTATTGGATTAATGGCAAAGTGGAATACCTGGTTGTAATGGGTACCACAGGCGAATCTGCCACACTCTCTAAAACAGAGAAATCCGAGCTTTTTAATTTTGTAACAAAGCAAGTGAGTGGAAGGATACCGGTCGTATTGGGCTTAGGTGGTAATAACACGCGTGCGCTGATAGAACAGCTCAATGATTTTGATTTAAATAAAGCAACGGCCATTCTTTCCGTTAGTCCATATTATAATAAACCTACACAGGAAGGTATTTTTCAACATTACAAAGCATTTGCTTCCGCTTCTCCTTTGCCGATAATTGTATATAATGTGCCCGGCCGTACAAGTTCAAATATTTTACCCGAAACAACGCTTCGTATGGCGAAAGAGATAGAGAAGATTGTGGGTATCAAAGAGGCGTCAGGCAATATGGAGCAAATCATGCAGATTATCGCAAATCGTCCGGCTGATTTTATAGTCTTATCCGGTGATGATGCCATTACTTTACCATTAATAGCTGCAGGCGCTGATGGTGTTATCTCTGTTGTAGCCAATGCTTATCCATACGAATTCTCAGAGATGGTCAGATTGGCCTCTGCCTCGCGTCTAACAGAGGCAAGAAACTTTCATTATCGGCTTCTAAACATTATTCAATATCTATTTATAGAAGGAAACCCCGCAGGCATTAAAACAGTCATGCATCTGAAGTCGTTGTGTCAGCCGCATCTCAGACTTCCTCTTGTATCTGTTTCTGATCAACTGACACAAAGAATTAAAACCGTTCTATTTTAATAAGGCAATTGCCCTATTTGTATAAAAAAATCTCATTTAGGCATAATAGTTGAAAATAATCCTCGTAATATTGAACAAAAATAAAACAATACCCATGGAAAATTCAATTTCAAAATTACTGGGACTTTTATCCCTTGTTGTGTTAAATGTGACGCAACTTTTCTCACAAGCTACACCGGTATATGATATCAACTTATTTACATCCTCTGTAAAAGAAGCAACATTTACACCCGATGGTGCTTATGTGCTTGCCGGTGGTGATGACAATACCATGCGTCTGATTGATTATAAAAACAATAAAGAGGTTAGGCGCTTCAATGGTTTCACAAAGCAAATAACCTGCGTGGATGTAAACCCGGCAGGCACTTTAGCAGCAGGTGCCGGCGGCGACTTTAACATTCGTGTTTTTGATTTAAAAACAGGTGTTGAGAAGTTTAATCTTAACGCTCACACACACTGGGTTTATGGCATTGCTTTTTCGCCTGATGGCAAATGGTTGGCTTCCGGCTCTACTGACCAAACCATTATTATTTGGGATATGACAACCGGTAACCGCGTACGTACACTAACCGGTCATAACAACTGGATTTGGCATTTGTCATGGGATAAAACATCTACCTATTTGGTATCTACAGCCAGCGAAGGCGAACTCTATTTGTGGAATACAAAAACCGGCACACTGGAAAAGAAATTAATCGGCCATACCTCATCTCTTTGGAGTGTGGACTTTAGAGCGGATGGAAAAGAATTTGTAACCGGCGGTTGGGATAATTATGTAAAAATATGGGAGCTGGGAGGCTACATGCGTGTATCTATTAATAATGGTACGGCATGGGTTTATGCCGTTAAATATGCGCCTGACGGAAAATTTGTTCTCTCAGGTGATGCAAATGGTGTATTACGTTTATGGAATGCAGGCACCGGTGATTTTAACAGTGCCTTCCAAGCGCATAGCTCCACCATCGAAGATATTCGCTTCAGCCCTGATGGCAAATTTGTGATTACCTGCTCAACTGATAAGACGATCAAAATATGGAAATACAGTGATTTGATAGTGCCTAATACCAATATCAGCAGTGTATCTGATGACGTCGACTACGATGATTATGAGGATGATGATTACAGTTCCCATACAACTAAAGGCGATTATTTAACACCCACACGCACTTTCTACAGCTATCGTGGCGGCGTGGATGAAATTGCTTTTGTAAAAGACGGCAGCAAATTGGCTAGTGTAGAATATGATGAAGGGGTTACATTATGGGACTATCAAAAAGGCACAGCCATTCGCGAATATACCGGCTTCAAAAATCCAATGACCAGCATTGATGTGAACAACGCAGGAACGCTTATTGCTGCTACAGGTGGTGACTCGGTTGTGAAAGTGTTTGATTTGAATACCGGCGCACTCAAATTTGAATGTAAAGGACACCAACACTGGGTTTATTCTGTGGTTTTCACACCCGACGATAAATATATTGTAACTGGTTCTACAGATCAGACTATTAAAATCTGGGATGCCAAAAACGGAAAATTAATTCGTACACTCAGCGGGCACTCTGATTGGATTTGGAACATCAAGGTAGATCCCAAGAATCGCTATGTAGCTTCTACAGCAAGCAGTGGAGAATTATTCCTTTGGGATATTAAAACAGGAAAGAAAATCCGTGCATTTGCCGGTCATTCCAGCAGTGTATGGGGCGTTGATTTTCATCCGCAGAAAGATGAAATGGCCAGCATAGCATGGGATGGTAATATTATTATCTGGGACATAAACTCCGGCACATCAAAGAAAACGCTGACAACTGAAGGTGGTGCATGGGGGTATTCCATCAAGTACAGCCCGGATGGTAAATATATTCTTACCGGTGATCAAACCGGCAATCTATATGTTTGGGATGCTACAACCTATCAAAGAATCAAATTTATCTATGCCCACGATGGCACATTGGAAGATATTAAGTTCAGCCCGGATGGCAGAACTGTGGCTACATCAGGCGATGATGGCACCATCAAAGTATGGGATAAATCAAACCTGGGCATGAAATAATAAACGTAAGATTAAAAAAAAGGGCTTCTCCTCAGAAGCCCTTTTTTTATGTAATTAATGTACTTTTGGAAACGGATATCGCATATTCTGCTTCATCTTATCAATCATGGAATTTTCACTTCAATATACAGCCAAAACAAGCAAGGCCAGAGCAGGTACAATTCTGACAAATCATGGCGCTATACAGACACCCATCTTTATGCCTGTAGGTACAGGCGCTACTGTAAAGGCCGTGCATCAACGTGAATTACAAAATGATATCAACGCCCAAATTATTCTTGGCAATGCATATCATTTATATCTACGACCGGGCACTGATTTATTGGTCAAAGCAGGCGGATTACATAAGTTTATGAATTGGGAACGTCCCATATTAACTGATAGCGGCGGCTATCAGATATTCTCCTTAACTCAGAATCGGAAACTCAAAGAAGAAGGCGCCCATTTTGCTTCACATATTGATGGGTCCAAACATCTGTTTACACCTGAGAAGGTTATTGAAATACAACGGCAGATAGGCAGCGATATTATGATGAGCTTCGATGAATGTCCACCCTACCCGGCCACTTATGAATACGTAAAAAAATCAATGGAATTGACCCATCGCTGGCTAAAACGCTGCGTTGATGCATTTCATCAAACAATACCACTATACGGACATCCGCAATCACTCTTTCCTATTGTGCAAGGAGGGATGTTCAGCGATTTGCGCGAACAGTCTGCCGTTTATGCCGTATCTCAAAATATGGATGGCTATGCCATTGGCGGACTCTCTGTAGGCGAACCGGCCGATACCATGTATGAAATGACAGAGTGGGTTTGTAGATTCTTGCCTGAAGATAAACCCAGATATCTTATGGGTGTCGGTACGCCTGAAAATATTTTAGAATGTATTGCACTGGGTATTGATATGTTTGATTGCGTTATGCCTACTAGAAATGGACGTAACGGCATGTTGTTTACACCATACGGTATCATCAATATTAAAAACAAAAAATGGGAATCCGACTTTTCTCCTATTGATGCACAAAGTGATGTATGGGTTGATACGGCATACTCAAAAGGCTATCTCCGCCATCTGTTTATCTCAAACGAACGCCTTGCATCGCAAATTGCCAGCATTCACAATCTACATTTTTATATGTGGTTGGTAAGAGAAGCCAGAAAGCAAATTATTGCTGGTAATTTCTCTGCTTGGAAAGATCAGATGGTAAAGCGTGTGATGGCACGTTTATAACTAAAACTTAAAATGATAGCTGACATACGGTACTATACCAAACAGGGCTGTATTCACCGCCTCTGTCTTATCCAGATTATCCTTGTTCTGTTGAAATGAAATTCTAAATGTATTATAACGATTATACACATTGTAGGCGCCAAAGCTGATTTCGGAAATTATCCAACGCCATATAGGTTTGCCCTTTGAATTTAGTTTGTCATCCTTTCGGCGAATATCAACTGTAACAGAGAGATCAAGGCGATGATAATCAGGCATGCGATGTCCGTTTCTATCTGTATATAGATACACTACTTTGTTATCTATTAAATATTTTCCGCTTGGATAGGTTATTGCATTACCAGTTGCATACACAAATATGCCGGAGAAACGCCAGCGCTTAATCTGATATGACAAAACGATATTTAGATCATGCGTACGATCCTGTCGTGCCGGATACCAATTATTGGTATTAATCCCATCTATCTTTCTCTCTGAACGGGAAAGCGTATAAGCCACCCAGCCTGTCAATGCACCCTTGTCTTTCTTAATACTAAATTCTAACCCATAGCTGCGCCCATTACCGCTTAGCAAATCATTCTCATAATACTCGTTATTGATAATATCGGCTCCATCCTTGAAATCAATCTGGTTTTGGAGGTTCTTATAATACCCCTCTATCGAAAATTCAAACATCTTGTTCAATATGCTGTATGTGAAAGCTAATGAAACCTGATCCGCAATCTGCGGGCGAATGTTGTTTGAAGATGAGACCCATTTATCCGTAGGATTAGAAGCGGTATGATTAGCCACCGTATGAATAAACTGTGTATGGCGGGCGTATCCAGCTTTGATAGACAGATTTTCTAAAGGAATAAAATGAAAGAATACACGAGGCTCTGCATTAAAATAAGACTTTGCAATCTGCCATGTGTCATAATAGACTGAATCTATATTATTATTTTGAAAAGAATAGTAGTTGCCGGGCCCAAGTGCATGAAAACTAACCAAACGTAATCCGTAATGGATCTTTAGCCATGCACGTACAGACCAATCTGCAGAAGCATATAATGCATTCTCACAGCTATGACGAACTGTCATAGCTTTCATACTTCTGCCCGAAATGCCGCTACCTTCTGTATTACCGGGCGTAACGAGATGATAAGTCGTTTGTAATCCGACACGGATATTATGATGCGTATTAGGTGTTATATGAAACTCCTGCTTAAGTGAAAAATCAGTTATCCTTGATAATATCCCTATTCCAATGCTATCATCACTCATAATGGTTACCTTACTTTGATACTGACTAAAAGCGAAGGAGGTATTCGTAGATAGATTCTTATTAATTAAATACTGAAAGCGTGTTGTGGCCAATGCATTATGCCAAACAAGCTTAAGATCGGAAAGAGAAAGATGATCTTGTGAAAAGAATCCGGAAAAAGATAGTTGCGTTCTTTGCGAAGGTTTAATAAGAATCCTGGCATTGAAATCATAAAAATAAAGGTCCGACTCTTTAATCTCTTTCTTTGATGATAAGCGTGTCAACAAATCCACAAATGTGCGTCTGGCTGAGAACAAATACGACACCTTATTCTTGACAATAGGTCCTTCCGAGTAAATGCCTGCTGCTATCAGGCCGATATTTCCGCCCAGATGATAGCGTTGTTTATCACCATCAATCATACGAATATCCAAAATAGACGATATTCGACCGCCGTACCAGGCCGGTGCATTGCCTTTAAACAATGTAAACTCTCCTATGGCATGTGGATTAAACGATGAGAAAAAGCCTAAAAGATGCGATGGACTATACACCACGCCATCGTCCAAAAGAACTAGATTTTGGTCTGCCGATCCACCACGCACAAAGAAGCCGCTTTGTCCTTCTCCGGAAGTCTGCACACCCGGAAGAAGTTGAATACTCCGAATATAATCACGTTCGCCAAACAAAAGAGGTAGCTTATCCATCTGTGTTAACTGGATGGTTTCGGCGCCAAGTATATGCTGTTGCCTGGTATGTACTGAATCGGCAAATTGAATTTCTTTTAACTCTCGTTGATCCGATTTGAGCATTATCTCTATTTGCTTGTTACCGACTATATTCAGGTTTATTGTTTCAGTCAAATAGCCTAAATAACGAACTTTAAGTTGATACTTCCCATATGGTATCGTTAATGAAAAAAATCCATTTTCATTGGTAACGCAGCCGGTTTCGAGCTTATCATTTAATGTAACGGCAGCGCCAATCAACGTCTCCTTAGTCTCTGCATCTCGCACTATTCCGCTTAATATTGTCGTTTGCGCCTGTATGTTAATATACAGGCCTGATAATAAAAGACAGTATAAGGAAATAAAAGGCCCACGAAAAACAGCAATCATGAATAGCGATGGATTACAGGCTAAAATTATGTTTATTCTCAGATATTACACTAACCTATAAACCAAATAAACTAAAAAAAATTCTTGAAAGGAATCTACATATTGAGATAGTTCATCAGCAAGTCAAATCGTTCACGCATGTCTTCATCATAACCGGTTTCCATGTATGAAGCCTTAACCGTATAATTATAACGGTTGAATGTAGCTAAAACACCTCTCAAATCGGTTCGATTCAACTTAAGCACAACATCTAATTTAGTTGAATCGGGCACAGAGCGAAGATATACACTTAGGATACGACAATCATTGGACTCAACAATATTGGCTATTTGAGACAGGTTATAGTCTCGCTCATTAAGTTCAAGTACGATAATAGCACCTGTATCTTTAACGGAGGCTAAGGTAGCCAATGCTTTAACCAAATCAGGCATGGTTACCAAACCAAGGTATTTCTCATTGGTATCTATAACCGGCACTATGCTAAGATTCAATTCTGTAGCAATTTTAATAACCTCGTAAAGATGTTGATGACTCTTTACATACGGGCGATAAAGAGAGAGACGGTGATTACCTAATGCGTCTTCCGGAGAGTTAAGATTAAAGATATCTTCTTCCGAGATGACACCCAACAGGTCTTGATGATTCACTATCGGCAAATGAGACACCCTGAATTCTTCCATCCATGTAAGTGCTTTTAAGCCGCTGTCGGACGTTTTAAGAGGGGGTATTTCATTTGATATCAGGTCTTCGGCAATCATAATTTTTATCTTTCCTTAATAAGGAAACGTAATTTTAACTTATTTAGTTCTTTGTAAAAATATTTCTTATTTCTTAAATGACTCTATATTAGAATAAAAAAAAGGTTAATACATGATAAAATTAAGTGTAAACATAAATAAAGTAGCCACGCTGCGAAATAGCAGAGGTGGTAATATCCCGGATGTGGTAAAAGCTGCAATAGATTGTGAAAGATTTGGGGCCAACGGTATTACTGTACATCCCAGACCTGATCAACGGCACATACGCTATGAAGATGTCAGAAATATAGCGCCGATTATTCGCACTGAGTTTAATATTGAGGGCTACCCTTCTAAATCTTTTATTGATTTAGTATTAGAGGTTCGGCCAACGCAGGTTACTTTGGTGCCTGACCCGCCGGAAACACTAACCTCCAATGCCGGATGGGATACCAAAAAATTTAGTGATTTTCTGAAGGAAATTGTACTGGAATTTAAGTCTGCCGGCATACGCACTTCTTTATTCCTTGATCCCAATCCGGACATGATAGAATCGGCCTTTCAAACCGGCACTGACCGTATTGAGCTTTACACAGAAATGTATGCAACGGATTATCAAGCTCATCGTGAACAAGCCATTAAGCCATACAAGGCTACAGCTAAGAAGGCTGCTGAAATGGGTTTGGGCATCAACGCCGGTCACGATCTGAATCTCATCAATCTTTCATTCTTTGCAAAACAAATACCTTCTCTACAGGAAGTATCTATCGGGCATGCACTGATTGCTGATGCTCTATATTTGGGTCTTGAGAATACGATTCAAGCCTATAAAAGACAACTTTTAGCTTAAGATTTACACCACATCTTCGTGAATGGTAATTTGGAGAATCTTGTCACCCGCACGGATAGCATCTATCAGATCCACATGCTCTACAATTTTTCCAAAACAGGTATGATTACCATCCAAATGCTGGGTATTCTTACGGTTATGGCAAATAAAGAATTGTGAACCGCCCGTATTTCTGCCGGCATGTGCCATAGAAACAACGCCTCTATCATGGTATTGATTGTTCCCATTCAGTTCACAAGGAATAGTATAGCCCGGGCCACCTGAACCGGTGCCATTGGGGCAGCCACCCTGAATCACAAAATCAGGTATCACGCGGTGAAAGGTAAGGCCGTTATAAAATCCACTCTTAACTAACTTGACAAAATTTGCCACCGTACCGGGTGCATCTTCCGTATAAAACACCATTTTCATGGTGCCTTTTTCTGTTTCAATTTCAGCGTACATAATGTTTATAGTATATTTGATTAAAATATGAAGCGCAAGGTAATACTTTATTTTTTTATTCTGACATCTGCAACGGGCCTTGCACAAAAGAGACTCAGTGGCTATCAGGTTTCTGCTCAGGCCAATATAAAAGAATGGCAGACCTATGTTTGGGTATCGGATGAGATCAATCAGCTTTCCGTTTTTGATTTCTTTGATCCATTTCTATCTCACAACTCTTTCACCGTTATGCAGCAAATATCGTATGCCATAAATTATGAGCTGGGGATCTGCGCTATGAGATGGATTGATGGTCATTCTCATTCACATGATTTTATTGATTTTCGTTTCTACTTTCATAGGCAAGGCCAATCATACACGCCCATTATTGCCTCAAAAGGAAGTAAATTTATACCCGATAAACTGCCTGATGGCAGTTGGGTATTTGAAAGCTGGGATGAGCATTCCAATCAGGTTCTTTTCAGATCGTGGTGTGTACCGGAGAAACTGGATGTTTCTGCAGGAGATAATCCTATTCATGTTGCGGCACGTACCTTAATTTCTCCTTTTTGCCAATTACGTGCTAAACACTAAACCGTTTTGTTTGTTATTCTACACAGCTATCAGTAATATGGTTGAAAAAATAACATCGGGCATACAGGTAATAGTACGTACTTTGTTCAGGGTGAGACACACAAGATCAGATTCTTGCTTTTATCTGTTTTCGTATTTTATTCAGATTAAGAACACCACTAACGAACCTGTTCAGTTATTACGCAGGCATTGGATGATAGTGGACGCTGATGGGGAATACAGTGAGGTTGAAGGGCCTGGTGTAGTTGGAGAACAACCGGTATTTTTGCCTGGAGAGACTTACGCATACGAAAGCGCCTGTTGCTTTAAATACCCGCTAGGCAAGATGCACGGTAAATATCTTTTCGAGAAATTAAACAGCCAAGAAAATTTTTTTGTGGATATACCCGAATTCACACTCATTGCACCTCATCTGCTCAATTAAAGTTTAAATTACTCTGCTATTACACCTTTATTTCCTAATAAAGGAATATTTACAAAGTGCTCGTATTTGATGCTATCTGGTGGAAATATGAATTTCTTATCATAAATCTGTGCCTTTTTATAAAAACTCACCCAATATTCATTGGCAAGCTTAAATAAATCTTCAATAATAGGTTCAACTTTTACAAAACCTTGCGCCGGCACTTCTTCAATAAAATGACGTAGAACAGACGATTGCCGCTCTTCTTTATCAATATCGCCATATCCTTTGGATGTAATGAGAATGCCATAAATCTTTTCTGTACTCATATTCAGAAGATAAACATTCCATACCAACTCATTGTCTTCACCTACTTCCTGTATGACAACTATGGCCACATCCTTAACCTTTGGATGTTTAATATCTTTTAGCATAGTTATTAGTTCTGTTTGGCCACTATCGGCATGGCCCATCCTTTACCAAATGCTCTGCTTGATACTCGAAGGACAGGAGCTGCCTGATATCGTTTAAATTCATTTTTATTTATCATTCCCAGTACACGATGCACCAATGGATTGTCAAACCCTTTATTCACTATATCTTCCACACCTTCTCGATTTTCAATATAAGCAAATAATATAGCGTCCAACACCTCATAAGGCGGAAGGGAATCAGTATCTTTTTGATGATCACGAAGCTCTGCAGACGGAGGCTTCTCAATACTGTTTATCGGTATACGCTCAACCTTTCTATTCATAAACTGCGCCAATTCATAAACCTGCGTTTTATACAGATCGCCTAATACGGACAAGGCGCCACACATATCTCCATATAACGTACCATAGCCCACTGCCATTTCACTTTTATTTGATGTATTAAGTAAAACATAACCCATCTTATTAGAAATTGCCATGAGCAAAACACCTCTTATGCGAGCCTGAATATTTTCCTCTGTCAGATCTGGTTTTCTATCCGTAAAAACCGGTAACAAGGCCTGATTAAAGTTAGAGAATAGGGTATCTATGGATATCAAATCATAGGAAACGCCAAGATTTTCGGCTAATTGTTTAGCATCATCTATTGAATGTTTGGAAGAATAAGGAGAGGGCATTAAAACTCCATGTACATTTTCTGCGCCAAGCGCATCTACCGCCAATACACAGACAACAGCCGAATCTATACCCCCTGATAATCCTAAGATTGCCTTCTGAAGTCCCAATTTAAAGAAGAAATCTTTTATGCCTAACACCAAGGCTCGGTAGATCCCTTCAATAGCCGATATTTCAACAAGATCTGCCTGTTTGAGATTTTCAGAATCAAAGATGCTCAAACCTTCCGCAAAATAGGGCATTTGTCCGCAAACATGTCCATCTTTATTCATACAGATACTCCCTCCATCAAAAATCAGATCTGTTTGTGCACCAATATGATTGACATAAAACATGGGAATTTTATATTGCTCCGTTTGTTTTCTCATCATTTCCAAACGCTTCGGGATTTGTGTATAGGAGAACGGTGAGGCGGATATATTAATGATGCAATCAGGATGGTCTAAAATCAATTTCTCCATCGGATTGGTTACACTATCCCATGTGTCTTCACAAATAACAACAGCCAGTCTATACCCTTTATAAAGAACCGTTGTGAATGTTTGATTCGGTTCAAAAAATCTGGATTCATCAAAAACATCGTATATGGGCAAGTTCGTTTTATGTACTATTTGCTGTATTTTCCCGTCAAATAAAATATAGGCGGAATTTAATCTTTTCCTACCTGTTGATGTTGTATTAACTGATGGAGCGCCAACAATAGCACAACATCCGATACAAACGGATGCTATCTGTTGCATGTGAGCGGATATCTTCTGCATGTAATCGTCATATTCCAAAAAATCTGATGGCGGATAGCCAACAAGAGCTAATTCTGGGAAAACGACAATATCGGCACCCGTATTTGCAGCCTTGAGGATATAATCAATAATCTTTTTAGTATTAGACTCAAAATCATTGATTCGTACATTTATTTGCGCTAAGCCCAGTTTCATGCACCGAAATTAGAAATTAATACGTTATCCACCTCAAATAATTATCTTTGATAGCTATTAGATTTATGTCATCCCTGATATATATATTTCAAGGTTCCGGTAGGCGTACACAAACCGTATTAACGGATATGCTTCGTACTGCATTGCCCTATTTTTTTACGATGCTTTGGCCTTTTATCGTTGTCAATCTCTTTGGAAAAGCATACTGGGGTGATTGTGTGGATGCATTATTGATTATCAATGTCATTACCCTAATTACCGACTGGGGTTCAAAGAAATATCTTCTTAAAAGATTTGATTTGACACCGAATGAGCTTAGCGAGGCCTGGCATGAAAGCATTTATACCAGATTGCTGATTTTAATCTGTTTTTTGCTTTTAATCTTGATTTCGCCCTTTTCATCGGTGATGAAAACAGGTATCTGCATACTGATAACAAGTCGGTTTATTTATGCGACTTATGAAGCAATTATTAAATATAAACACCGTCATCTTATTGCTATCGTCGCTGAATTGATTGGGTTCTTATCGGGATTGATTATATTACTCCTTCTTAAAGTAGAGATTTCAAATGAATATATTATTTTCTCTATGGCTATTGGAGAAATCGTACGTAATATTATCCTCATCATCTTTATTAAAGACATTACATTTCGAATCGGACTCAGGTATTTTCAACCGACTTATTTGACACAGGCTTACCCCTTCTTTATGCTGGCTTTTACATCTTCACTCATCCATGTTGTAGATCGCGTATTTGTTTACACTACATTCTCTAATGAGATTAAATCAGAATATCAGATTTATATGAATTTCCTGCTCTTCATGATTTCGCTCCCCAACTTTCTTCTAATGCCGTATTTCAAGAACTACTACAAATCCAAACTAATACTAACTCGTACAAATCACAGTGTTCTGATAGTCATAGGCACAATTCTAATGCCTTTGTCTTTATGGATTATATGGTTCTTATGCAAGTGTCTTTACCAGT
The DNA here is from genome assembly GCA_026936045.1 of Flavobacteriales bacterium. Taxonomy (GTDB): domain Bacteria; phylum Bacteroidota; class Bacteroidia; order CAIKAF01; family CAIKAF01; genus BA4. The sequence goes on along the minus strand of JAIXKU010000064.1, from coordinate 301 downwards.
TTGATGTATCAAACCATTTCCTTTTTATCGGCGCCTTATTTATCTTTCCCTCATTTATATACTATCCGTTTACTATTCATCTTATTGCACGCAATAAGCAGTTGGAAATCGCTTTCTCAACACTTATTATTTCTGCCTTCTTGGCATTCCTTTGTAATTATTTAATACAAATATATGGTGTAACCGGTGCATTATATACAGCCACTACCGGACAATGGCTACTAATGGGATTTATCGTAACACTTTACATATTACACCTATCTGAAAAAAAGATTAAATTTATCAAATAATTATACTAAGC
>JAIXKU010000199.1 GCA_026936045.1 Flavobacteriales bacterium | reverse complement strand
CATCAGAAAGGCATAATCTGTAATTTACTCCCTTTTTGATGACAAGATATTGATATTCAGTTGCTTATTTAAATACTTTTTATTTCTGTAGCCAAATCCTGTAACACCTTTTTGGCATCGCCAAACAGCATGGAGGTTTTAGGGCGGAAGAACAGGTCGTTTTCAATACCTGCATATCCGGGTTTCATGCTGCGTTTGTTTACAATAACTGTTTTGGCTTGCTCTACATCCAAAATAGGCATGCCATATATTGGAGATGCAGGGTCTGATTTTGCAGCAGGGTTTACTACGTCATTTGCTCCCAGAATTAGTACTACGTCAGTGGTAGGAAACTCTTCATTAGCCTGTTCCATTTCAAGCAGTTTTTCATAAGGCACATCCGCCTCGGCCAGTAGCACGTTCATGTGGCCGGGCATACGCCCCGCTACGGGGTGGATGGCATACTTTACTTCCACGCCTTTGCTGTCCAATAATTTTTCTAATTCATGGCAGGCATGTTGTGCCTGAGCAACTGCAAGACCATAACCCGGCACAATCATCACTTTATTGGCATAGCTCATCACTACTGCTGCATCGCTGAGGGTAATTTCTTTAACGGCGCCTTGATCTTTAGAACCACTGCCTGCCACACCTTTTTTACCGCCGCCAAAGGAACCAATTAACACATTGGTTAAAGACCTGTTCATGGCGCGGCACATCAACACAGTGAGTAAAGTACCTGCCGCGCCCACTAAGATACCGCCTGTAAGCATCACTTTGTTATCGTACAAGAAGCCTCCACAAGCTGCTGCCACACCGGTAAAGGAGTTTAACAACGAAATCACCACCGGCATATCGGCGCCACCAATCGGGAATACGAAGAACAAACCATAAATTAATGACAATGCAAGAATGGTATAGAAAATATAAGATTGGTCAGGGCTGAAATTAACTGCTAAGTAAACAGATAATCCAACGATAGCGAGTAAAATCAGTATGTTTACGATATGCTGTCCGGGAAAAGCAAAGTCTTTTATTTTACCGTCTAATTTGCCCCAGGCAATCATACTGCCTGCAAAGGAAACAGAACCGATAATCAGCCCTAAAAGAATTACTATCAGTAAGCCTGTTTGCCCTTCTCCGTTGGTATGATGAATGATATGGTCATATTCAACCATTGAAATCAAAGCTGCACAAGCGCCACCCATACCGTTAAACATGCTCACCATCTGTGGCATGGCGGTCATCTTCACCCTTTTGGCAGCAAGTGTTCCAATAATGGAGCCAACGATTATGCCCCCAAAAATCCAGACATAGTTGCCCAAAGGCTTGTCCACACCTTCTTCATAGTAAGAGTATAAAAAAATGGTTCCGAAAATAGCCATCGTCATACCTGCGGCAGCTATCAGATTGCCGTTTCTTGCAGTGGCAGGGTTACTCAACATTTTTAAGCCGATAATAAATGTTACCGATGCGATAATATAACAAAGTGTAAGTAAACTCATATTAAAAATTCTATTATTAAAATTCTAATTTCTCAAAAACAAATATTTGAAAACGGGTTTTGATTTTTGTGGTAAAATATTGAATGCAAGTAAATTGCCTGGTACGATGTACAATAGTTTCAAACGATGCAGCATTTTACAATTCTATTCATTTACCGGTAAATCGTATCGTTTTTTTAGTTCTTCTTCTTTTTCTTAAACATTTCCAGCATCCTGTCTGTAACCACAAAGCCGCCCACCACATTGAGGGTGCCCACAATCACGGCCAAAAAACCCAGTACCAGCGCCAGATTATTATCCGACTCGGCTTTGCCCATTACAATAATGGCGCCGATGATGACCACACCATGTATGGCATTGGCCCGCTCAGGGGCGTGTGTAATACGCTGGGAACTCTGCCAATCACTTCTATACCCACAAATATCATGAGTATAACGATATATATTATTTGCTGATTTGCGCTTATCCATTCAAGCATAATAAATTGTTTTATTTGTAAAAACTGAAGTTGATTATTATATAAATTAATTCATTCTTTCGTGAACGATTTTGCCTTCGTGCGTTATGCAGGAGCCTTTTACTAATTCGTCTTCCCAGTTCAGGTTCAGGTTGCCTTCTTTGTCAATGATTAATTGCAGGAAGTTCAGAATGTTTTTGCCATACAATTTACTGGCATCCGATGGCATAGTTGCTGAGGTTAGGTTCAATGATCGTAATGCCTTTATAATTAACGGTTTCGTTGTTCTTTGTTGCAGGAGTATTTCCTCCTGGCTGCCAGGTCTATAATTACCGACCATTGCGCTGGTATTCAGCATTTCTTCCGTAACCAGAATGGGCGCTTTTTTACCGGGGATTTGTGCAGTTGTGATGATGATATCCGATTTGGCAACGCTTTCTGCTATCCGTTGCTGTTGTTTTTGTTTATACTCATCAGTTTGCTCTACGGCATAACCACCAGCCTTGCTGGCATCTGCAGCGCCTTCTACTTCCACAAATTTTGCACCTAAGCTCATCACTTCTACCTTCACAGCAGGCCTCGTATCAAACACTTCCACTACAGCGCCCAGGCGTTTTGCAGTGGCAATAGCCTGAAGGCCGGCTACTCCCGCACCAAGAATCAAAACTTTTGCAGGCGCAATACTTCCTGCTGCTGTCATAAACATCGGGAAATACCGACTGTAGGAGGTTGCTGCTGTAAGCACTGCCTTGTATCCTGCTATGTTTGCCTGAGAACTCAACACATCCATGGC
>JAIXKU010000116.1 GCA_026936045.1 Flavobacteriales bacterium | reverse complement strand
ATAGTATCCTATATCTATGTAAGATAGTTATGCATTAAGAAATTTTAGTTGCTTTTTCTTTTCTTATCCTTGAAAAATATGTACGTTTACTTTAGTAAACATGTTTGTATAACAAAAAAATAAGGTATATGGAAAAGCAACGTTTAAAATATTCTCAGAAAATGCCCGATTCCATGAAAGGGCTTTTGGAGATGGAGAACTATGTAGAAAAATCGGGCTTGGATCGGACTATTTTTGAATTGGTAAAACACCGCGCATCACAGATTAACGGCTGTGCCTATTGTATGGATATGCATACGAAAGACGCACGTGCTGCAGGCGAAACAGAACAACGTTTATATTTAATCTCCGCATGGCGCGAAGTGCCATTCTACACCGAACGTGAGCGCGCCGCATTAGCCTGGACAGAAGCGCTTACGCTCATCTCTACCAACGATGTACCCGAATCATTGTATAACCACGTTTCAGAACATTTCAACGACAAAGAGTTGATGGCCTTAACCATCACCATTATCGCCATCAACGGTTGGAACCGCCTGGCCATCGCTTTCAGAACGCCTGTCGGTTCATATAATCCGGGCAAATAGGTAAATTAGAGGTGCATTTATCCCTCATGCATGCATGAGTCATTTCTTTATTGGCTGCTGTTCAAGAGAAGCGAGTATAAAAGGCTGTCTGACGACATGAAAACAGGTAGTTTTTGCACCTGTCTCTAAACCTTTACCTCTCACGATTGTTACGCATAAATGTAAGCTTTTGTCATTCGTGATTTAAAGCAAAAAATAGTTTATTTGCAAAAATTTTAAAAGTCCATTATGAATACAGATTATTATCCCGCCGAACCATATCGCATAAAAAGCGTTGAAACCATCCGCATGAATACACGCGAAGAGCGCGAAAAACTGATAAAAGAAGCCGGTTATAACACGTTCCTTCTTAATTCGGAAGATGTCTATATTGACTTGCTTACCGACAGCGGCACCAACGCCATGAGTGATCGCCAATGGGCGGGCATGATGATGGGTGATGAAGCATATGCCGGCAGCAGAAACTTCTTTCATCTGAAAGAAACGGTTCAGGAGATTTTCGGATTCAAATATATTGTCCCCACACACCAGGGACGTGGCGCGGAAAACATCTTATCGCAAATAGCTATTAAGCCGGGGCAATACGTACCTGGTAATATGTATTTCACCACCACACGCTATCATCAGGAGCGCAACGGCGGAAACTTTGTTGACATCATCATTGATCAGGCGCACGACGCTAGTTTGGATATACCATTCAAAGGGAATATTGATTTGAGCAAGCTACAAAGACTGATTGACGAGAAAGGCGCTGAAAACATCGCTTATGTTTGCTTAGCCGTAACGGTGAATCTAGCCGGTGGGCAGCCCGTCTCTATGAAGAACATGCGCGAGGTGCGTGAGCTAACCAACAAGTACGGCATTAAAGTTTTTTACGATGCCACACGTTGCGTAGAGAATGCCTATTTCATCAAAGAACAGGAAGAAAGCTACGCCGATAAAAGTATCAAAGATATCGTGTATGAAATGTTCAGTTATGCGGACGGATGCACCATGAGCGGTAAGAAAGATTGTTTGGTAAATATCGGTGGGTTTTTATGTATGAATGATGAACATCTGTATAACGATGCCAAAGAGCTGGTGGTGGTGTATGAAGGCATGCCATCCTACGGCGGCTTAGCAGGAAGAGATATGGAAGCGATGGCTATCGGTTTGCGCGAATCCATTCAGTTTGAATACATAGAACACCGCGTCAAGCAAGTGCGGTATTTGGGTAACCGTTTGCTCGAAGTCGGTATTCCTATCATTGAACCCATTGGCGGGCACGCCATCTTTTTAGATGCCCGTCGTTTTTGTTCTCATCTTACACAAGAGCAGTTTCCGGCACAAAGTTTAGCAGCAACCTTGTATTTATACTCCGGCGTGCGCAGTATGGAACGCGGTATTATTTCAGCCGGACGAAGCAAAGAAACCGGTGAAAACCATAAACCGAAATTAGAAACGGTACGACTGACTATTCCGCGTCGTGTGTATTCCTATCGCCAAATGGATTATGTGGCTAACGCCGTAATACATTTATACAGCGAAAGAGATCGAATCAAAGGCTTGAAGTTTGTGTATGAACCGAAGCAATTACGCTTCTTCACGGCTAGATTCGAAGAGATTTAATACAAGCGGTTATATTTATCTAAGCGATTATTATTTCCATCCACCACCCAATGCGCGGTATAAATCAACGATGGATGTAAGCTGCATCAGCTTGGTATTTACCATATACAGTTCGGCATTCAGTGCATTATCTTTAGCCGTCAATACTTCTAAATAGTTGGCCAAGCCATGATTCAGAAGCGCTTCGGAATAAGCAACCGCCTGATTGTATGCGTCAAATTTTTTCGTATCGTAAATCAGCTTCTCTGTGGAGGCATCGTAAGCATACAAGGCGTCTGAGACTTCTCTGCTTGCCACCAAAAGTGATTGTTCAAAACGTAAACGCGCTTGATTTTGTTGAGCTATGGCTACCTGATACTGCGTGCGAATCTGGCGCTGGTTGAAGATTGGTTGCAAAAGTCCGCCCAGCAAATTGGCAAAAAGCGATTTCACGTCAAACAGATCTCTCAAATCAAAACTTTGAATGCCACCGGAAGCAGTCAGACGAATCGTTGGATAAAACTGGCTGCGCGCCACATTTACCATTTCAAATGCATTGCGATATCCGTTTTCGGCCACACGCACATCAGGGCGATTGCTGACTAATTGCAAAGGCACACCGGTCTTTAATTCTGTCTCAATTTTCTGATCTTCAAAACGAGTTCGCTCGATATGATTTGGCATCTCACCAAGTAAGATAGACAACGTATTTTCCAAGAGCTTAGCTTCCTTCTGCAAATCAATTAAAATAGATTGCGCGGTATATAACTGCGCTTCCGTTTGCTTCACTGCCACTTCGGTTACGACACCCGATTCTTTTAATGCCGTAATGGTTTGTAATCCGTTACTGCGGTTGACAATAGTGTTTTCCGTAATGCCTATTTGCTTATCAATGGCCAAAAGGCGATAATACGTTGTCGCAATCGTAGCGACTAAACGTGTTTTTACCGCCTGATGTGCCGCAACCGATGATAAATAATTGGCCTCGGCGGCGCGTTTCTGACTGCGGATTTTTCCCCAAATATCAAACTCCCACGACAAGCTCAAAGACATATCAAACTGGCTTATCAAACCGTCAAACACAGCGCCAAATTTTGTATTCTCTGAGGCCTTTTGTAACGAAGCGGATATGCCGGCATTAAGCGTTGGGAGATAACCAAGACGACCTTGTTTGTAATACGCTTCAGCAGCGGCTATTTGCTGAATGGCTATACGAATGTCAATATTATTCTCTAAGGCTTTTTCAATGTATTGTTGCAACAGCACATCCGTAAAGAAATCTTTCCATTGTACTTCCGCCATTGTCATGCTATCAGTCGGCAAATGATCTGTTCTGTATTGCAATTGATCCGGTAAGACCTGCGGTCGTTTATATTTCTTAGCCACTAAGCAAGAGCTCAAGCTAAGTGATGCTATACCAAGAAAGAGAGATGTATATATTGTGCGAATCTTCATTATGCTTCATGTATTTCGGATGTAGCTTGCGTATAATTTTTCTTAGATACTTTTTCTTGTAGCCATTGGAAAAAGATAAATAAGGTTGGGATGATAAAAATAGCGGTCAGCGTACCTATCAACATACCGCCCACAGCGCCGGTTCCAATCGAGCGGTTGCCCATAGCACCCACACCATTCGCCAAAACCAAAGGCATCAAACCTAAGATAAAGGCAAACGATGTCATCAAGATAGGTCGCAAACGTGCTTTTGCGCCTTCTATCGCCGCATCAAAAATGGATTTTCCGGCACGTCGTCTTTGAATGGCAAACTCCACAATCAAGATAGCGTTCTTTGCCAACAAGCCCACCAACATAATCAAGGCTATTTGGAAATAAATATTATTTTCCAACCCCATCAACATTGTTGAGAAATAAGCGCCGAAAATGCCTAACGGCACGGAGAGAAGAATAGAGAAAGGCAAGAAATAACTTTCGTATTGTGCCGATAAAAGGAAATACACGAAGATGACAACCAATAGAAAGATAATCCATGTTTGCCCAGAGGCGCCCACTTCCTCACGTGTTAATCCGGAATAACCGATATCGTAATTGCTAGGCAGCTTTGCTGCTTCTTCTCTAATAGCATTGAGAGCATCGCCGGTGCTGTATCCCGGATTCGGTCCGCCAGTGATCTTGGTTGAGTTGAAGAGATTAAAACGGGTAACGGATTGTGCCCCATACACACGCTCTAATTTGATAAACTGAGCAATAGGTGCCATCTCACCATACTTGGTGCGCACATACATTTTATTTAAGTCATCCGGATTAACCCTATCTTCGGGCAAGGCCTGAATATACACCCGAAATTGCTTACCGAATTTTGAGAAATCAGCGGTATATAATCCACCGATATACCCTTGCATGGTTCTGAATAACGAATTGATGTTAACCCCTGATTCAGTCGCACGTGGTATGTTAACATCCAATTTATACATGGGGTAATCGGTATTAAATGATGATTGGGCATACCGTATTTCGGGGCGATTATTAAGCGCCATTAGAAATGTTTTATTCATATCGCTAAGCTCCTCAAAACTACCACCCATCTTGTCTAAAAGATTAATCTCAAACCCGCCGGATACATTATAACCCGGAATACTAGGCGGAGCAAAAAAGACAATCTCCGCACCTGGAATGGTAGCCGCCACGCCAAAAAGTTTCTTGGTGATGGCATCCGCTGTTTGGTCTGCCGATTTTCGTTCGCTCCAATCTTTTAACTTGGCAAAACCCAAACCCACGTTGTTGCCTTGTCCGCTAAGCATGCTGTAGCCGGCCACAACGGTTATCGTTTCAACTCCCGGTATCTGACGTACTTTCTCTGCTAACTCATTATTAACCATCGCCGTAGCATCCAATGAAGAGCCGACAGGCAACTCGATATTCATATATAAAATCCGACGATCTTCAGACGGTACAAACCCTTTTGAGAGCTTAGAGGAAGACCAAGCTATACCGAGAACAGCCAGTAGCACAATCAATGGTGTTACCCATTTATGTTTATAAAAGAAGCGTAAGGATTGGCCATATTTTTGTGTTGCCGATTCAAAAGCCACATTAAACGCGATCTGCATGCGCTTGACTAAATTCTTTTTCCCACCATAATCTGTCTCATGTGATTTCAATAACAAAGCACAGAGAGCCGGACTTAGGGTTAAAGCGTTCAATGCCGAAATAACAATGGCCGTCATCAGCGTGATACCAAATTGCTTGTAAAAAACACCTGTAGGTCCGCTAATAAAGGTAACAGGTAGAAACACGGCAGCCATAACCAAAGTAATGGATATGATAGCGCCGGCAATCTCATGCATGGCTGTATGGGTGGCTTTTCTAGCATTTTTCTCGCCGCCATTCAACTTAGCGTGCACCGCCTCCACCACCACAATCGCATCGTCCACTACGATACCGATGGCTAAGACCAAAGCAAATAATGTGAGCAGATTGATGGAATAACCAAACAGGTTAAGGAAAAAGAACGTACCGATAATAGACACGGGCACGGCAATTGCCGGTATCAGCGTGGAACGAAAATCCTGAAGAAAGATAAATACAACGATAAATACCAAGAAGAATGCTTCTAATAACGTGCTGACCACTTTTTCAATAGAGGCATTTAAAAATTCATTAGTATCATAATCAACAGTAATACCCATACCAGGTGGCAAATCGTCTCTAAACTCCTCTAAATGCGCTTTAATCTCATTGATAATATCGCGTGCATTCGAGCCTTTTGTTTGGAAAATAGCCATGGCAATACTTGGATTCCCTTTTGATCGGGAGGTCACGGCATAACTCTGTACACCCATTTCAATATCAGCAACATCTTTCAAGTAAAGGTATTCGCCATTTCCCATTGCTTTGAGAACAATCTTTTTATATTCTTCCACTTCATTTAGACGGCCTGTATAACGTATGGTATAAGAATAAGCCTCACCACTGTTTTCACCTAACGTACCGGCAGCCACTTCCTGACTTTGTGCATTGATGGCATTGGCAATATCCGTTGGTTCGAGTTGGTACAGCGCCATCTTTTCCGGCTTGAGCCAAACACGGATAGCATAGGTTTTGGAGCTATATACACGCACTTCGCCCACGCCCTTTACACGCTGCAAGACCGGTACGATATTAATATTGATATAATTGGCTATATAATCATCGCGGTAGTCCGGATTCTCACTGTAAAAATTCAAATTCATCAAGGCACTGGTCTGTTGCTTTTTGGTCGTCACACCAAATTGTTTGACCTCTTGCGGTAAAAGCGGGTTGGCTAACGCTACCCTGTTTTGCACGTTCACCGCCGCCATATCTGGATCGTAGTCGGAATCAAAGAATACCATTATCTCTGCACGGCCACTATTAGCCGCTGTTGAGGTAATATATGACATTCCCTCTACCCCGTTGATTTGCTCTTCTATCGGAATGATAACACTTCTCAATACCGTTTCGGCATTAGCGCCTGGATACATCGCAGAAACCTGTACCGTAGGTGGCGCAATATCTGGATACTGCGTAATCGGTAATGTCACCAATCCCAAGATGCCTAATATCACAATGATGATAGAAATAACAGTGGATAAAACAGGCCTATCTATGAATATTTTAAGCATAATAGCAGTTCTTCTTAAGCTGAATAAATTATCTAAACAATATAGGTAGAGGCTTGGCTACACTGTCGAAAGGCAGAAGGGTTGTTTGTATCGGCATGCCCGGACGTATCTTTTTCAAACCATCGGCTACAATTTCTTCACCCGCTTCCACACCGCTTTTCACCAAATACAAACTTTCGGTTTTATCCAATACCTGAATAATCTTGTTGATGGCTAAGGTTACGGTATCGGTTTTCTCTACTTTGAAAACATAGACAATCCCCTGTTGTTCATACGTGGATTTACGCGGCACGGCCAATACGTTTTTGTATTGATTGGGAATCTTGATGATGCCCGTGCTGCCGTTTGTAAGCAAGCGATCGGGGTTATCAAAAATTGCACGAAAAGAAATGGTGCCGGTAGTCTTATCCACCTGCGAATTGATGGTTTGAATGGTCCCTTTCAACGGGTATTCATCACCATTAGCCATGATTAAGGTTATTTCGGGCAGATGCGCAATGCGCTCTTGCATCGTTTTTCCTTCCGCTGATTTCAAGAAATTGAGATAGGTTTTTTCATTCATTGAAAAATAGGCATAGACCTTACTAATATCCGACACGGTAGTCAGTGGTTTGGGATCCGCCGGACTGACTAAATTTCCTTTTCGAATACGTATCTCGCCCACATACCCATCTACCGGGCTTCTGACATTCGCATATTCAATATTGGCTAAAACACTTGCGTACTTACTTTCAGCCTGTTTCAGATTGGCCTTAGCTGTTTCCAGCTGCGAACCGCTTATCACTTGCTGCTCCACCAGTGGTATTAATTGGTCAACCTGTATTTGCGCTGCATCTACCTGAGCTTTGGCCGCTTCTGCTTCTTTCGTCAGAGACTCCGTTTCGATACGGAATAAGAGTTCTCCCTTGCTTACTTTCTCCCCTTCATCCACGTATACTTCCGAGATATAGCCTGATATTTTCGCTCTGGCTTCGCTGTTTATAATTCCTTCTATACTGGTTGGGTAGTCTTTAAACGTCATAAAATCGCCTGTCGCTACATTTGTGCTTGTGACAACGGCTATTTTCTTCTGCACGGATTGGTCTTTACGCCCGCCACAAGCCGCAAGTATTAAGCCCGTGAAAAATAAAAACCATGTATTTTTTTTCATGAAACAGGATATTGGGTTCTTCCGACTCTTTAAAACAACTATTTTCTTATTTGGCAGCATATGCTTTGATACGTTTTGAAAATTAATAAGCGGCTAAAAAGAAATGTTAAACCCAAGATTTAGATTGTAAACCGCCTGTTTGAAACAGACAAATGTATCTTTTTCCAGTACGCAGTTCTAAATTGAGAATGTAAAAAAATGTTAACAAACTCAATAACTACCTAACATACAAAAAGTTTAGAACATTCTTGCAAGCATTTGGGAAAAGCAAAGGAAAAAAGAGGCCGTGAATGAAATATTTTTATATGTTTGCCACGTGGTATTATGCTGTGCGCATCGCCGGCATAATGAAAAGGGAATCCCGTTAAATTCGGGGGCTGTGCCCGCAACTGTAAGTTCTAAATCTCACATTTTCCACTGTCTCATGCCACTGGTCGTTTGATGACCGGGAAGGCCGGAAAATGCAGAACAAGCCAGGAGACCTGCCGCAATAATATAGATGTTCAACCGGCTTTCGGAAGCAAGAGCCCTGAATAATAAAAATGTGAAGAAAATATACATTTATCTTGCCCTAATCATCTTACAGATTTCTTTATCTGCAAGCCTAAACCTTTTTGCTCAAGACACCACAAAAATTACTCTACCCGAATGGGCTATCAGCGAAAGCTATCCGCGTGTACCGGGCATGAAAATTCAGACCATTGACAGCCTTCAGCAACGAGCATTTTATGGACAGCCGCTCAGTTTTTTGCTTGAAACAGCTACCGGTGCATATATACGGTCTGTTGGCAATGGCGCCAGCGCCGGTTTATCGGTTAGAGGCGCCGGAGCTGAAAAAACCAATTTCTTATGGAATGGGTTTCATATTAACAGCGGCTCGTTAGGCAGTATGGATTTAAGTTTATTGCCTACCGGTTTCACGGATAAAATTGATATTGCTTACGGCCCGTCTTCATCAGTGTTTGGCAATGCGGGGATTGGTGCATCCGTCTTATTGCAATCCATGCCGCACTATACACCCAAGCTGCAAATAACGGCCGGACAACAGTTTGGCAGCTACTTGGCCGGTAACAGCTTTGCTTCATTGGAATACGCCGGCGCCAAACATGCGCTTCATACACGTATCATGGGCGGGTGGTCGCCCAATGCGTTCCTGTATGAGGATAAGTCACTACCTGATTTCCCCTGGTTGCCTATGCCCCAGGCCTCTTATCATCAAATCAGCGTGGCAAATGATGCTTTTTTCCGACTCACACCTCGTGCTGAATTGGGTGTTCTGGTGCATCTCAACCATCAACGTCGAGAAATTCCACCACCTATTGGCGGCACTTTAAACGAAGCCTTACAGCTGGATCAAAATATCCGTGTTGCCGCCGTCTCTCAGTTTACACATCCCAAATACCACTCACTTATTACACGCATTGGCATCGGGTATTTCTATGATAAAATACGTTATACCGATAAGGATATAAAAGACACCGCCGAAACACATCAGATACAAGCGTATTTATCTCAAAAATGGACAAAATGGGGTAAGCTGCATTTGCAATGGGGCCTGCATTATCAAGGCTGGATACCCCATATTCGGCAATATCAAAACCAAAGCACCGAGCATCGTTTGGCCTTGTCTGCATCTGCCACATGGATGCCCTACTCATGGATTAGCGTATTTGTTTCTTTAAGTCAACAACTGGTATCGGGTTACAACCCACCGCCGACCGCTTCAATAAGCTCATCCTGGTATCTGATTCGAAATAAAAAATCAAGCCTTAGTATTCAAATGCAATTAAGCAACGGCTATCGCCTGCCTACACTTAACGATCGGTTTTGGACACCCGGCGGGAACCCACAACTGAAAGCTGAATACAGTTATAATATCGAAACCGGTGTAGAATGGAAACAGATCCTCTCGCCTTCCCTTACTTTAGAGAATAAAGCAACCGGTTATTGCATGTGGATAAACGATTGGATAGCCTGGCAACCGCAGACACAAGGCTATTGGACGCCTATCAATCTAAAATACGTGCGCAATGCCGGTTTGGAATACCATTTTAAACTACAAGCAGCATATCCCAACGGATTGATCTGGCAGGCCGAAGTCGGATACCAATTTACCAATGCCATCAACCTAAATGGCACAGATAAACATCTGCAATTAATTTATGTACCGCCACATACGGCTAATCTTTTTGTCTTTATCTCATACAAAGGGTTTTCACTCTCACTGAGCGGGAAATTTTCCGACCTAAGATACATACGTACCAACAATAGTCGTTCTCTACCACCTTATGCTATCGCGCATCTTGTTTTACAAAAAACATTTAAGATAAAAAACGTACAACTCAGCGCCCAATGCCTACTATTTAATTTCACCAATACCAACTACCAAAGTATAGAAAATCGTCCAATGCCAGGTATCACAGCGCATGGCGGTATTATTATCGAATGGAATAAAAATAAAAATAAAAACAAGTAACACATCATGAAACAAACACGATTTATTCTACTCAGTTTATGCAGCGTCTTCGTCCTTCTTAGTTCATGCAGCAAGGAAGCCAATCCGGAAGAAGGTATTTATGGGCCGGGCATCTTTATAGCAAATGAAGGCACGTTTAATCAATCTAACGGATCGGTCTCTTTTATTTCGCGCAGCACCTATCAAAGCTATAACGACATTTACGCAAAAGCTAATGGGGGCGCTGTCTTAGGCGACGTTGTCCAATCTGTTTATGTACACAAAGACAAAGTATATGTAGTGGTAAACAACAGTCAAAAAGTACAGGTTGTCAATTGCGAAAATTTCACCTATTCAGGTGTTATCTCTGATAGAAACTTACCGCGATACATGGCTTTTAATAACCAACGCGGATATTTAACCGAATGGCAAAACTTCGGTGAGAACGGGCGCGTATCCATCATAAATTTGATAAACAACAGCGTGGCTAAACAAATCACGGTAGGCAAACTACCTGAACAGTTATTGATATACGACAAGATGCTTTATGTGACCAATTCAAATGATTCTACGGTATCTGTTATTGATCTCACATACGAGATTCTCGACCATACATTTACTGTTGGTGATTGGCCTACAGGCATTGTACAAGACGCCAACCATAAGCTTTGGATATTATGCAGCGGCATACCCGCTTGGGCCGGAACATCCACTAATGGCTCTTTGGTAAGGTACAACCCTGACACTGATGAGATAGAACTGAGGTTGACATTCCCGTCCTCTGATTTTCAACCGGCCTATTTATGTATCAACAAAACAGGCAACAGCTTATTCTATTATTACGACGGGAAAGTGTATAATATGGGTGTTAATGAAACGGTCTTACCCTCCAACAGTATCATCACCACCGCCGCTTATGGTATGGGGATAGATCCGGCTTCCGGTTATCTTTTTGTTACGGATGCCGGCGACTTCATGAGTGAAGGTACCGTAAAATGGTATAATGTTAATGGCACCTTCGTAGGCTCTGCCACAGTAGGTGTGGCACCCAACGGATTCTTCTTCTTAGAAGAATAAACCCAGATTCCTCGTTAGGGGAAATCTATAGATTTGGCTTTAGCAATTCAACTGCGTAGCTGTAGAAAAGAAGATGTATAAAATTCGATTTCCTGGAATAATAATTATTAGACAGAAAACAAACAAAAGACCAGAAGAAACAGGCAGAACATGGAGTTTGTTTGTTGATGATGAAATGTACAGAAACTATCGCTATTCGGCATACATCATCAACAATGAATATGCGGCTATGAATGTTTGTCGAAACCACCGCCACCGCGGTGATGCAGAAAATAAAACTAAGGCGTTAAAAGCAGATTTTGGAGCAGAGAGCTTCAGCTTAAAAGAATTTTATCCGACAGAAGCAGCTCTGCTTTTTCAATGATAGCATATAATTTGATGTCTGCTTTCAGAGTATTTGTAATACAAGAAAAGACACAGAAAACATTATCAACGCTCAAGTATAAAACTTCTGCAATTGGTGCTTACTTCGGCAAGATGGGAGATACATTTAAAAATTGCACTTACCAAAAAACGAAGCAAGCGGTTTGTAGGATTATGGAATTATCCTATCGCCTTATCAATAAAAATCTCTAATACGTAATTGGAGATAAATTTTTATGATGTACATATTATAGCAAAACAGTTCGCATAATATCGAGCTGTTGTAATCGCTTATTGATTTATTGAATCACCAACTTGTCCATCAGCAGCGCCACGCCGTTAAGCACTATACTAACATGGTATGTACCGGCAGCCAGGCGCTCATCGGACAGGCTGTATGTGTTGCCCCCTTCCTGCACCTCTATTTTTTCTGAAAGCACCTTGCGTCCCAATAAATCTGTAATTTCAATAATGCCGACACCGTAAGCATTACCGGCATTGAGATGAATGGTAAACGCCCCATTATTGGGATTCGGATATACCGTTATATAATCTGTTTCTGTGCTGCTCATGCAACTAACCGAAACCGGAGCAAACACATCAATAGTGCCATTATAATCCACCTGACGCAAACGGTAATACGACGTACCGTTGAATGGTTTGGCATCAGTAAAAGTATAGGTCTGTGTGGAATTACTGTTACCCGCACCCGGCTGCATATTTACCTCTGTCCAGGTTTCAGCATTCATACTTTTTTCGACGATGAAATAATCGTTATTGGTTTCTGTCGCTGTTTGCCACGTTATTTGCACTGTGTTTTTATCGCAGGCCGCAAAGAAGCTGAGCAGTTCTACAGGCAGCGGCGAATTATTACTGGATCCGTGAAGCCAAAACTCCGAGAAACCGGAAATATTAAAATCAGAGTATCGGGCATTCACACCGGGTGCCGGATTGTTAATACCGGTAGCAGAATAGCTATGAATTGTCGTTGTACCGGAAGGGCAATTATCGGAAGCATTATTGTTTACCAAGGCAGGATTAATGGTATTAGAATATTTGCTAAGCTTTATGTCATTTTGAGAACTCACTCCATCGTATGGATTGGATGACACAGCTGCCGCTATAACCAAATTATTATATTCGGTTAACGAATAGGGTAACCGCACTTTGGCAGAGGCATTAACTGTTGGCGTGATGACCCAGTGGCGTTCCATAACCGCTGTTTGGCTAAAATCATAAACACAGGCTGCCGGCATTTGATTGCCAATATCCACATAAACGGTATTCGTGGTTAAACCTAAGCCGATTGCATTGGCTGTAATTGTACCAATATACCGGCCGGATACCGGCTCATAGAACCGGACGGTTTCGCCGGCATTTACTATACAAGTAGCCGATTCGCCATTCAGCGCCAATGTGATGCCTGGCGTAGGTAATGTAACAGTACCTGAAGCACAGGTTGTTGCCGGACAGGGGCCATTAGATGTAGCCTGTACATAATACGTTGTTGTTGCTCCGGGAGTCACGTTTATTGAAGGTCCTGTGCCTACTAATGTCCCTCCACAAGAACCGGTGTACCATTGATAAATAGACGATCCGCTGAGTGAGCCGCCATTCTGTGTAAGTGTTACCGTACTACCTTGACAGTATGGGCCTATTCCACTAATGGAAGTTGGAGCAATTGAACTGTTAGCTATTTGAATTATGATAGACTGAGAAGGTCCGTTACCACAAGCATTGGAAGGGGTTACTGTTAATGTACCGCCTGATGTGATATTAGTTAATGTAACTGAATTGCCGCCGGGCGTGACTGTGGCTGTGCCGGTATAGGTCCAAGTATATGTCACACCGGCTACATTGGTAACCGAGTACGTGCCTGAATTTACATCACATAGGTTTGGATTACCGGAAATAGGTGATGGTTGAGCCGGCGGTGTACCAGATGGTGTATATTCTATAATAACCGCCCCATTGCTACCCAAACCACCGTTACCCTTTCCTACTCCATAAGAGCCTTGATGTACTAAAGCACCGCCACCACCTGCACCATACGATGCACCGCCGTTATTCCCATTATATGCTTGATTAGAAGGCAGATTCCAAACCCTCCCATCTCCTCCTTTTCCGCCCGGCGTTTGACCGGCGCCTCCCACAGACACACCGGGGGCGGCAGGCATCGTAGCATTACCTCCGTTTCCTCCGGGGCCGGCTGCACCGCCACCGCCACCGCTTCTATCTGTACTATTATACAAAATACTACCGGCAGCTGCATTACCACCGGTATAATTCGTACCACCTGATCCTGTCCCTCCTGTACCGGCCGCTCCCACTCCGGAGACGCACGTGCCACCACCCGTCCCGGTATTATATGAACTTGCAGGACCTCCACCTGTACCTCCATTACCTATTATATTTTGGCTGAAACCGGTAAAAGAACTCTGACCGCCTGCTCCCCCGGCTGACGGTGCTGTGGTAATGCCTCCACCCCATGTTCCGTCACCACTCGATCCGGCAATACCTCCTGCACCTACTACAATATTATATGTTTCTCCGGGGGTAACGGCAAATGTTTTCATAGAAAAGCCGGCACCACCTCCACCACCTGCACCAGAGCATGCTTCATCTCCTGCGCTATTCCTTGTAATGGCAATAGCACCGCCGCCACCACCGCCACCACCCCATACTTTTACCGTAACGGATGTCACACAGGGCGGAACCGTCCATGTATAAGTACCTGGCGTGGTAAAAGAAGCCTGAGAAAATGATTTTGGGCCAACTAATAAAAAAGAGGAGATACAGCAAGTTGATTTTCCCCACAAGCTTGTATTAAATTTATGATAATTTCTTTAATAACTTTATATGTTGTTTATTCATCCGCTTCTTGCATACGTTATATCGCCTTATCATTCCACTCAACCTGAAATTATTTCGTTCCATTTCGACGAGTAAAATCTACTGAATCGGAATAATCATATTTAACACATTTGACACAAATTTTCCACAGAACTCATCATATGGTGAGAAAAATGCCGCAATAAGCTATGCCTGTTTTCATACTTTTCATTTTATAAAACAAAATTACATTTCTTTTTCATTTTTCAATATGAATAGGAAAAAACTATCCAACCTATCTCTTTACAAGAAAGTCTGCTCATCTCCACCGGCCAACAACCGAGACGACTTGTCAGACAAAAAATATGGGGATAGCGCGTAAGACGCTTTTTTTATTTCAGAAGAGCAGACCTGTGTATGCACCACATGCCGCGAAATAAAAAATCAGCGACGGGTGAATGTGTGGTATTGTGCAGGTTTGGCACAAAAAGATCTTTATTGGCCTTAATTTTTTACTTCCCTTTTTTAGCTAGAAAAAAGACAGAAAAGGAAAAAGCCTTTTCATCTCAATGAGGCACTGTAATAAAATCATTTTCCTATCACAAAAAAGCTCGTCATTAAGTTCTATACCCCAATAAATCTTCTGCCACAAAAAGAGGCAGCCCGATAACCGAGCTGCCTCTCTCTTAAATATCTATTAAACCCTACTTAATCACCAATTTCTCTACTGGTAGCGATACCCCATTCAATGTGATAGACACATGATATGTTCCGGCACTCAGATGCTGATCTTTAAAGTTGATGATATTATTCCCTTCCTGTATATTTATCTTACGTGACGTCACTTTACGGCCAAGCATATCCGTCAACTCTATCAAGCCGTTACCATAAGCATTACCGGCGTTTAATTCAACGGTAAACTCACCAGTTGTCGGGTTGGGATAGATGAGTGCATAATCCGTATTGTTGAAGTTAACGCAAGTAACGGTAATCGGGCCAAAGCTTTCCTGATCACCGTTATAATCCACCTGACGCAAGCGATAGTATGAAACACCGTTGAATGGTTTACTATCTACTGATTGGTAATAATGAATGGTATTGCTATTTCCAGCACCCGGCTGCACTTCCACTTCCATCCATGTTTCAGCATTGTTGCTCTTCTCAATAACAAAATAGTCGTTATTTATTTCGGTTGCCGTAGCCCAATTCAGATGTACACTGCCGTCTTTACATTCAGCGTTGAATGTGAGCAATTGAACAGGCAATGGATTGCTGTTATCGGAGCCAATGGTGAACCATGAGAAGTTACTCATGCCATTACGGCTGATGGTAAAGTCAGGTATGCTACCAACGATGGTGCCGTGTGAGCCATCCAATGTCCAAATCACGTGTGGTGAGAAGGACTTAATGATACGTACAGCACTCAGCGTATTGATAGTTGCGAAATTGTTAGCACGGAGTGTGAGGCGATAGTTACCACCGCTGATGCCGCCACCCGGGTTCACCTCCCAATAGCCTTCATTGGCAAAGTTCTGTATCAGTTGTCCCACATCGTTCAGCGGCAGGCCGTTGTAGAACGGCGCCGGTGTGCCTACAAAACGTGTTGTCAGGTGGCCGCCGGAGGATGGTGCGCCGGTGTATTCAAGTAATAACCAACGGTTATACACCTGGCTACTTTGTGTATTACCAACAGGGAACAAGCCTGTGGCATTTCCGCTATTGGTGCTGGCGCCGTACCAGCGACGAAACCATCCAAAAATGGTAGGCTGATTAACGTTGTTCCAGGTGAGTGTACCGGGGCTGAGAGCACTAGTTCCCAATATAAGGATGTTGGGGTTTTGCACGTCAATATTACCCTCCTGCATATCCAAGTTATTATATACATTTTGGTTGGACGTGATATTCATACCCATACCACCTGTTTTATTAACCTGCATGTTATAGAAGTTCGTTTGAGCCGTACCGCCGATATTACCGTTGAATGTAGCACCCATGAAGCGTGTCAATCCCTGATTGGTATTGATGGTAGCGCCGTAGTTATACAAATCGCGGTACACATCCAATCGGTTTGTTTGATACCAGGTAATGGTTGATGCATTATCCAGCACCAGGTCTTGTACCACAGCATTGCCTGTACCGATGATTGGCCAGTATGGGCCAACCGGTGTGGTAGGAATAACTGCATTGGTGGTGAATGTAGGAATTCCGCCGCACCAGTTTGCGTTGTTGTTCCAGTTATCATTAGCCGGTGTGTTCTGCACACCAAGCCATTGGCCTGTTGGGCGTACACTCAGGATAAATGAGGCCGTGGGTGGTGCAGCGCAACCGCCGTATGGTGTAACGGTAAGCGTTAATGTTACGCTGCCGTTTATCACATCGTTGGGCCCGTGGGTATAGGATGGATTAAGGATATTTGGGTTATTGAATGAGCCGTCGCCGGACGTGGTCCATTGCAGACTGCTATAGCCGAGTGCTGTTGCTCCGGTAATGTTAAACACGCTGCCCTGACATATATAGTTATTGGCCGGAGCTGTAACTGTAGCCGGCGGATTCACCACTACGGTAGTATAGTATGGTCGGCTCCATCCGCAACAGTTTTCGCGCACACGATAGCGGATATTATAGGTTGTAGGAACAGCCACCACCGGTGCGGTAAATGTAGCTGTTTGTGTTGTAGCCGTAGCGATGGGGGTATTGGCATTGGTGGTAAACAACGCCCAATCCCATGCCAGTTCGGTACCCCAGGCGGGTGCGCTCACAGTGAACGTATTGCCTGAACATACAGGCGAGCTATTCAGGTTGAAAGCCACTGCTCCCGGGCGTGTATTATCAATGATACGCACCCAGTTACGGTATGTGCCGCCATTGGTTGTCACGTCGTAGGTGCCGTTGGCCGCATAGAACACTCGTATGGGCGAGGAGGCAGCCGTGTAGCTTGATACGCCGCTAGCCTGATCATCAATATAGGTTGCACCCGGCAATGTCCATGTGCTGGCTGCTGAACGTGTAAATTCGTATTCGGAGTTCACACAGCCTTTGCCATTAATACGCGGCTCCATGGTAAGTGTGGTTGGGTTGGGAATGGAAGTGGATGGATCGGTAAAGCCGTTACCAACGGTATAAAGTCTTCCATTGACACCTGATGCGCCTGTTTGGCCGGTGCCACCACGGGCACCATCTCCACCTTTTCCGCCATTTCCGCCATTTCCTCGTTCTCCAGGGCACGTTTTATCCCCTATCCCGCCATTACCGCCTATACCACCATTACCCCCTGTGCCACCCGCTCCACCCGTACCGGCTGTACCGTTATTCAATACAATATCTATAAAAGGCGTATTATTGGTTCCTGAGTTATTTCTATACACAGCAAATGTGCCACCGCCACTCCAGCCGCCAAATCCGCCTTGGCCACCACCGCCGCCGCCACCGCCGCCGCCACCGCTGTTACCGGAGTTGTTGACACATGAGATAAAAGAACCATTTTGACCCCTTGATCCACCGCCACCGCCACCACCGGCACCGGGATTACCATGCCCCCCTTGTGCTCCCTGCCCTGTCGAAATAAAGAAAGCACCAAAGACATTGGCAGAGGGTGCTATACCGCCGTTCACACCGGTTGTAACAGGATTAGTATTTACGTAACCGTTACCTTGATTACCTTGACCTGCTGTAGAATTCGTAATACAATCTCCACTACCATTTCCTACTGTTCCACCGGCACCACCCAATGCACCGCCGACACCGGCATTAACACCTGGGCTTCCCGCATTTGCTCCGGAGCCGCCTGTCGTGCTACCACCTATACCGCCGTTTGCCCCGTTATTTCCCCAACCGTTTACTCCTCCGGCTCCGGCAGTACCGCCGGCTTTTCCATTATTATCATTAGCGCCACAAGAGGCTCCGGCTCCATTTCCGCCTGCTGCACCGTTGGCGCCATTAGCGGCATTACCTCCAGCTATACCATTGGAGGCATTGCCGGAAGTAATATTACAGCGCACGAGGGTGTAGCCACTGCAATTATTAATCAGTACGCCATAATTATTTCGTCCACGGCCATCAGGTGAATTTCCTGTAGCATTGGCCGTAGTGATATTCAAATCCTGTAGACTCCAATTATTAACAGATTGAGCCAGAAAACCGCATTTAATGGCATTGTCAGTTGCTATAGTAGAATCGGATGTGGTAAAATTAATATTGGTATTGGAAGACGAATTTTTACGCCATATACCGGCGCTGTTTTGCCAGCGTCCGTCAATCACTACATTATTATATAATTTGATAATACGTGGTTCGGTGTATGTACCACCTGTAATGCGAATATTTGTACGACTGCCGCCCACTAGCTGCATGGCTCTGCGCAATGTAGCTACCGGCGCATTGGGATATCCCAGATTGGCGTCGTTACCTATCGCTCCATCTACATATATCATATCGCAAGCCGGAGGCGTAACGGTGGTGATACAAGTAGCTGTAGCATTGGCTGCCGGACAGGCATCACCATAGGTAAGTGATATCGTATAGCTTGTTTGGTTGGTAAATGTGATGTCGGTACACGAGCCATTAGGTGTAGAGATGGTAACGCCTGCCGCCGGTGTTACTGTCCATGTATAGGATGTATTGTTTACACTAGCACCCGGGTTGGGTGGCAAGGTTGTATAGAATGTAACAGGGACACCGGGAACAACGGTTGTACCACATGCTGTGCTTAAGATAGGCGCAGCATACGGATGATAAGTTACTCGCACACAGTTGCTGATAACCTGCTGTTGATTAATATCCGAACAATGGCTTGAGATGATACAACGATACAGGCGAGTGCCAGGTGTTTGGGGTGGCGTATAAGACAAGCTATTGGCACCGCCAATATTAGTCCAGGTGCCGGGGTTGGCACAATCGGTATTTGAGCTTACCTGCCATTGTACCTGACGAGCCAAACTCCATCCATTCCAGGTATTGACGGCTACTGTCAGTGTGGTCGGTGTGCCTATGCAAAGTGTACGATCAAGCGGAGTGGGTTGAGTTGTAATGGTAGGTGCTGATGCAAAGCTCCAGTTGACAATAAGTTGGTTGATGCCATAACCGGCACCGTTGTTATC
>JAIXKU010000310.1 GCA_026936045.1 Flavobacteriales bacterium | reverse complement strand
TGGCATCGTTCATGCTTGGCAATGCTTGGATAAAAATGGGCAATTGAATGACGTCCTGCTCGGAAGACCTGACCTCGAAGGCTATATAGAGGATCATCCATTTTTTAATGCGATTATCGGAAGGTCGGCAAATCGAATTGCTTTTGGTCGGTTTGAGTTGGATGGGCATCAGTATCAATTGCCTATAAATCTCCCTCCACATCATCTACATGGTGGATTTAATGGTTTGGATAAAAGCATATGGTCTGGAAATTTTACAGAAAAAGAAAATTGCTGTGAGCTTGTTTTATATACGACGCTGACCCATTTGGAAGATGGTTACCCAGGCAATATGGACGTATGGGCGACCTATACTTATACAGATAAGAACGAATTGACCATAGCATATCGTGCGCAATCAGATCGGCCAACTTTGTTTAATCCGACCTTGCATCTATATTTTAATCTCTCGGGATTGTCAGCATCTACCATCCTGGACCATCAATTATGGCTTCATGCGTCGCACATTACAGAAATTGACGAAACGTCAATTCCAACCGGCCATTATTTACCCGTTCAGAAGACGCCATTAGATTTTTTACAATCGAGATATATTGGTGAAAACTTAGATATCCAACATCCTTTGTTCTTGCATACTAAAGGTTATGATCACAATTTTGTTTTAGATAATCATGCGTTTGATGAGCCGGTAGCGAGCGTCATTCACCCGGAATCCGGTCGCCAACTCCAGGTTTATACAGATCGACCTGGGCTACAACTTTACGCTGGAAACTGGTTAGAGAATATCCGTGGTAAAGCTGGCTTTTATCGAGATTATTCGGGAATCTGCCTTGAAACTCAAGGATTTCCGGATGCACCTAATCATCCACATTTCCCGCAATTCGTATTGCGTCCTGGAGCTATTTTTGAAAGTAAGACAAAATATAAGGTTTCGATTGAACCGATCACTAACGAGGATAAGACATTCAGCTAATGCTGGATTTAACGTTAAGATAGTCCTAAATTTCTATTTTTTTGATACTATTGATTAGCAAGTACTCGTTATAAAAGTTCATCATATGAATATGCCTATGTAATGCCGGCTTTTACATTTTTACTAATTTGTAATATTTACTTATGGGAGGTAATTGGATTAAAGCGGCTATGATGCTATGTTTGTCATTAATAAGCTTTTATGTAGATGCATCTTGCATTTCGGGCAATTGTATCAACGGTACCGGTACTTTTGTTTATGGGGACAATTCGAGATATTCAGGCACTTTTAGAGCGGGAAAACCACATGGGTCAGGTGTTTTTATTGGCGTGGATGGTAGTAAATACACGGGGCAATTTGTCAAGGGCTTCAAACACGGTTTAGGGAAATGGGTCTCTATAAGTGGCGATATTTATACCGGAAATTTTGCTTATGATGTCTTTGATGGAAAAGGTAGGATGGCCTATGCCAATGGAGATATCTATGTAGGTGAATGGAAGGAAGGCTATGCCGAGGGATATGGTATTTACACCTTTAAAAATGGGAGTAAATATGAGGGTTCCTTTGATGTAGGGCGTTTTTCCGGACAGGGTCGATTTACAGACACGCAAGGCAATTACTACGAAGGTCCATGGGTTGATAATGAAAAACATGGGCTTGGAGTTAGTTATAGCAACGGAAAGATGATGTCTGTCGAATACGTCAATAATACATTGAGGTCTCAAAAAAATATCGAAGCATCGGAATCCAATCATCATTATGCCACTGGTGTTAAGCAACCGACGGCAGAACAAAGTGCAGCTAAAAGGGAATCCTTGTCCGGAAATAAAGCGACAAATCAAGTATCTGAAAAGGTATCTAAAAGCATGGCGTTGCCTAAAATTTTTGCTTTAATCATAGGGATTGCGTCTTATCAACATATGCCATCTTTAAAATATACCGATGATGATGCCTATTTACTTTATGCATTCTTAAAAAGCCCGGAAGGAGGCGCCTTGCCGGATGACCAAATAAGCATTTTAGTAGATGAAGCTGCTACTCGAGAAGCTATAATATCAGGATTGAATGACTTGGGCAGAAATGCCGGCAAGGAAGATGTGATTTTGGTTTTTATGGCAGGTCATGGTTTGAAGGGAGGTTTCGCACCCGGAGATTATAATGGATATAACAATCCGATAGCTTATAGTGATATACTGAATACGTTGACCGGATTTAAGGCTCGGCATAAACTTTTGATTACGGATGCTTGCCATTCGGGATCCATGACTACCCAATTGAGAGGTAGTTATGATACGGCGCTAGATAGTTATTATTCAGCCATTCAAAGTGCAAATGGTGGAACAGCCGTCATGATGTCTTCTGCATCCGAAGAGGTTTCTATGGAGTTCAATGGTTTGCGGCAAGGTGTTTTTTCTCACTTTATCATTCGAGGATTGAAAGGTGCAGCGGATAAAAATGGGGATCGATTGGTGACCATTTCGGAATTATACGCTTATGTACAAGAAGGTGTCAGAAATTATACCGCACGTTCTCAAAATCCAATGATCAAAGGCGATTATGATAAAAATATGCCGTTGGCTTGGGTAAATATGAAAGACTGATGTTTTTCTCATAATATGAGTAGGTATGATGGGTAATGATTTATAGGAAAAATTAAGAATTTATGATAAAATAGGTCATTGGAATGCAAAAAAACTCGTTTATCCTAGGGATTATATGGGATATTATGCTAAAAACAAGTTTATTTTTTATTTTTTTTCAATTTTTTGTTATTT
>JAIXKU010000263.1 GCA_026936045.1 Flavobacteriales bacterium | reverse complement strand
GCGACAAACTAAAAGATCCTCGGTGGCAGAAGCGTAGGGCTGAAATATGTCAGCGGGATGAATGGAAGTGTAAGCTATGCGGGGATAATTATGAGACGCTCCACGTACATCATAAGAGATACATAAAGGGCAACGAACCATGGGAGTATGAAGATGATGACCTTGTAACGTTATGTGAAAGTTGCCACGGGCTGGTAGAACAAGGTAAAAAGGGTATTGCGGATTATGACATTAATAAGGCGCAGAGTCATTGTATCATAAATGATGATACAGCAATAACAATCTTCAGATACGAAGACAGGGTGCCGGTAATATTTACCAAGCGTGGAACATTCGTTGCGCTTTCAAGAAATGATGCAAAGAGAGTATTTGAAATATTAAAAAACCACTAAAATGGCAAAAAGGTTCACTGATACAAACAAGTACAAAAAGCCTTTCATAAGGGGCTTAAAAGCACCTTATAAACTGCTATGGGATTATCTATATCACGACTGCGATCATGCCGGAATATGGATTGTTGACTTTGATATAGCCCAGGTTTATCTCGGTGCAGATATGCCAGTCAACAAACAGGAGGCACTTAAAAATTTTAATGCCGACGAAATTAGAATAATTGAGATCGACGGCGGCAAAAAATGGTTTATAAAATCCTTTGTTGAATTTCAGTATGGGATTCTCGACGGCCGGAACCGGGTACACAATTCTATTCTTTTAGAGCTTCAGAAGCAGAAATTAGATAAGGGCCTTATAAGCTCCTTGCAAGGGGCTATGGATAAGGACAAGGATAAAGACAAGGAGATGGATAAAGACAAGGACAAAGGAAACAGCGATTTTATTGACAAAATTATCCAGCAATTTGTCGATGCTCATGGTGATTATGTAATAGTCAACCGAGGGAAAGAAAGGGAAGCAGCCGGGAAACTACTTGGCATTTATAAAAAGAAATTTCCCTCTGCCAATTCAGAAGAAACCCTCCAATCACTTCGTGCATACTTTAATGCCTGTGTCAATATAGGCGATCGGTGGCTTCATGACAACATGAGCCTTTCAATCATAATTAGCAAGTTTAACGAAATCAATAATTATCTGAAAAATGGAAACCATAAAGGACCTGGTGCGACAGATGCAGAACTTATCGAACTCTTCGCTACAAAGTACGGAGTTAAGCCCTGAAAAAACAGAGATAAGTTTATATAACGATACCTTGGCCGGGCCAAAGGATATTATTGACGCTTCAGTCAGAGTAAAAAAAGCATTCCCCGCACTGCCAAAGAGTTTTTATGATACATTTGATGATAGGATTAGAGACAAAGGATTCACGGTGCAGAGGCTTAAAGATGCTGTAAATTATGTAATAGATAATTGTCAATATCCTACTCCAACAATAGCCAATTTTATCAGCTATGACCGGACAGTCAAATTTAAAACCTATGATGAGATGTGCAAAGAAGCATTAACCAGTGATAGCATTTGGCGGGAGTGGTTAGCGGTTAAATATCCTGACATGCCTAAAACAGTATGGGTACATGCAAATGACGTTCATAAATACAATCTTCAGAAGTACGTTATAGCAAATGGATGAACTTAAACAATGGGTAACAAACGAGATGCAGCCTGAAGTGTGGTTAAGGGTAAATGCTTATCAGTTGGGTGCAATTAAAATGATGATTGCGGAGCAGTACGGCTGGCCGGTCTTCAGCCTGAACTTCAACAAGGAGGGAAATAAAGTACAAAAGACGATTATATGATAGGGATGCGAGTAAAATACAATAGTGAGATGACCGGCACGGTTATAAATGAGAATTCTACTCATGCAGTAATAAAATTTGACACTGGAAGTATTTTTTGTGTTGGTAAGGCTGGATTAATTGAGAAATGTATGGATGATATGAGCAAGGATAATTTAGAAAAGTGGATAGATACCATTGCTGTAAAGTTGAGAAGCGAAGGGATAACGAAGGAAAAATACAACAAAGAAACTGCCATTAAAATATTAGACCAATGTGTCGGAGGCGGCAGGATGATTAGTATTTTCGAGTTGAATGAATCCGAGGTTATAGCACAACTAAAAAGCGAACAGGGTAAATTATTTTGATATGATACGCAACTTTACATTAAAGGAAAAAATCAACTACCTACGCACAAAGGGAACCTTGACATTTGTTGACGGGCAGTGGGTGTTCAGGGGTGACCCTCAGAAGAAGTGTGAGATCAGGGAAATGACACATGAGAGTAAATTTTTCATTGTTGATGTGATTTATGATAATATCAGGGGAATAAAGGTATGGTGAAGAAAAAGAAGTCACTCAGTAAGCTCAAAGAAGAGGCGTGGAGCCTGTTTTCAGCCCGTTTAAAAGAACGTTATGCTGACGACGAGGGAAATGTCAGGTGTTTCACTTGCGGGGCCGTAATGAAGTTAAACACTACAAATTGTCAAGGAGGGCATTATCTTTCACGGGGTGCGTATCCTGGATTAATGTTTCATCCGGATAATAGTAGAGTTCAGTGTTACCGTTGTAATTGCCATCTTCACGGCAACACGGTTGAATTTCGGATAAGATTGATTGAAGAAATAGGACTTGAAAGAGTTGAAGCTTTGGAAGCACAGAGACACGTTCAAGTCAAACTTACACGGTCAGACTATGAAAAAATGATAGAAGAATTAAAAAATAATTCAAATACATGACAAATGTTCTTTTTCCGTATATAAAAAATAGTTTAAATTTGAAATAAAAACGAACATGAAAAT
>JAIXKU010000072.1 GCA_026936045.1 Flavobacteriales bacterium | reverse complement strand
TTACAATAAAGTTCCTGCAATATATCTATTCTGTGACAAAGAAGAGACAGGTGGCTTTGGTTCATCAGAGTTTCTCTTTCATGAACAGAATATAATCAAGACAGTAAACTGCTATATTGGACTAGACCGAAGAAATGGAAACGAAATAGCTCTCTATGACTATGCAAGCGAGGAACTAAATAATATCTTCATCTCTGAAGGGTACAGAGAAGTCAGTGGGAGCTTCACAGACGTTTCTCACATTGCTGGAGAATATCCAAAGGCAACTGTTAACGTTTCGGTCGGTTTCCACAATGAACATACTGAGAAAGAATATGTTCAGTTCGAAGAATGTTATCTTTCTTTGGAACGAATAAGTCGTATAATACCGACACTTACCGGGAGATATTTCAACGATCTTCAGGTCTCATATAGAGACTATGGCTATGGCTTTGCTTATGGTAATAGTTTCAGACTTGATTACGACTATCCTCTTCCGAGAGTAATTGAAGAAAAGAAAGTAGATCGAGAAATATATGGAGAACTCATTGACCGATTATGCCTGGACTGTGAGTTTTATCATCCTGGAACAGAAAGTTGTGATTTCGACTTCGAATGTCTTGACAATTTTTGAAGAAAAATAAATATGGTTCTCAAGAAGCAATAAGGAGGAACGATGCCAAAAACATCAATCAATCTCGATGACTTCGCAACTGTAGTCGAAGCATCGAACGAACAAATGCCACGTGGAATAGCAATTGCTGTAACCGGTCTCTTCAAACGAGGAAAGACTTATGGACTTTCTCGTTTTAATCCATCCGGAGATGTGCGGAAAACTCTTTTCATTGACACGGAGAGATGTGTCTTGAAATATGAAGAGTATAATGGTATGACGGTTCTACCATGTATCTCCTTTGCTCCGCCAAGAGATGGAGACGGCAAGATAATTCCACCAGAAGATCGCAACTATATCATCAATGGGAAGAACTTCAAAGCTTGGTCTTTTCAAGAGATATGTGCAATAGTTCATTCTCTGAAGGCATCTGGAATGCTTCATCAGCAGTTTGAACTTGTTGCCATTGACACTGTAGATAATCTACAGAACTGGGCAGAAGCATATCATCTTGAAAAATATAATCAGAAACAACGCTCCTTGAAAGAGAAAGGAGAAGTAGTTGATTCCATCGGAGAGATTCCTTATGGCTCTGGTTGGAGCGATGCTCGAGATGAACTGGTAAGACCGCTTCTGCGAATGAAAGAAGAAGTAAACCAAGTTGGAGTAGATCTCGGTATCTCAATTCATGCCAAGACTACAAGTCAAGTAAAGAACATCTATCAGCGTGACCCGGCTTTGAGAGCGGGAGTAACAAATGCGCTGTTTGGAGAGATGGACTTGATTGGCTACGTGAACGTAGAAGATACCGACCTTCCAGATGGAGCCGAGTTCGGTGCAGTATTCCAAGGGAAATTGCATACGATTTCGTTTGTAGTAAGCGAAGAGATAATGACTGGAGGCACAAGACTTAATCGTTTAGTAAACAAGACGCTTCCATTCTCTTATCAGGCACTTGTTAATGAATATAAGAAAAAGGAGGAAAAATGCCAATAATCCCATCACAGACCGGTGGACATATTCAGTCCCCTGGAGAAAACAGAGGGTTTCTTATTGACGTAATCGATCACACTGCGGGAACAGTGTATGATGTAATACTCGACTTCATCTTCGGTTTCGAGAATGTTCCAGAAAACTGGACAAGAAAGATGAGAGTATTTGCGAAGTTCGACCGGAATATGAATAACGAGATAGATCCAGAGAGCAAGGATTTGAAAAGGCTCTATCATATTCTCCAGCAAATGGGTTTTACCCGAATTGAAGGCGGGAAACTCTCTGGAATCGGAGTCAATGAGAAGGGAAAATTCGTAGATGAGAACGATAGACCAATAAAGGACATAGCTGGATTGCTCAAGACACTTGGAAGAGATAAGTCGTATCTTGTCTATATCGCCAAGGATTCCAACGGATATGACCGAGTAATTGGTGTAATCGATGAAGAGCTTAACAAAAGTAACGATGCTTTCGCTGTCATGATGCAAGAGAATTATGCATATTGGATTGAAAGAAGTTTGAAAGCGGAAGCTTCTGATACGCATACCGAAAAAGGAGGAAAATCAGAAAGTAGCAATGACGACCTGATATATGTTCCAAGAGGTGATTAAAATGAAGTATTATGAACTGGCACAATATCGGGCAAGTAATCGCAATAAACTTATCAGAGCGGAGGATGTTGCTCATGTCATCCTTGAGAAGGGGACGCAGTGTCCCCTTTTCCGCTCGGTATTTTGGTACGATGAAGGAATCGTAGAATATCTCAAGACGAATAAGTCTGTGTCTATGTATCGGGGTATCCGAGGGATTGATATGATTCCTATCGATATCGATAAGGGCTACAACAGCGATGAATTCACGCAGGAGAAGCTTCTGAGGTTTATAGAGAAACTTGAATCTCTTGGACTGGATGAGAATATGTTCCAGATATTCTTCAGTGGAACTGGCTTCCATATCTTCTTAGATAATTCTCTCTTCGACTTCCAACCGTCAGTATTTCTTCCGGAGCAGATCGCACAGACGTTAGTGAACGCTGGATTGATAGATGATCCAGCAATCATCCGTGGAAACCAACTTATTCGCATAGAAAATAGCTTGAACGAAAAGAGTGGTCTTTTCAAAATTCCTCTTACTTTGGAAGAAGCAAAGACTCTTTCTCTGGAAA
>JAIXKU010000063.1 GCA_026936045.1 Flavobacteriales bacterium | reverse complement strand
CTCAGAAGATCAGCAGAAAATGGCATCAGATCGGGATTGAAGAAGGTATAGAACGCGGAATTGAACAAGGGATGGAACGAGGGATGGAACAAGGCATTGTGCGAGGTATGGAACGTGGAAAGTTGGAAGGAAAAGTTGAAGGCATAGCAGAAGGTGTTGAACAGGGAAAGAACGAGGAAGCCCGTAACATTGCCCGAAATCTCATCATGTTAGGTATGGAAGATGAGTTTATCAAAAAGGCAACCGGGCTCTCTGGTGATGAGATCAGGAGACTTAAAATTTAATTTCACGCACCAATCCTCATCGCAGCGGTCAAGACAGATAATATTACCACCTGACTTATTCAGCAAACATTTCACAAATTTCATCCGTTTTTCCTTCCCACTAATCTGTGTGAGTCAGAATAACTCCCGTGCCACCATCGATGAGACTACAAAGTTCTTATTTGACGCCCCTGGCCCGGCAATAATCGATCTCATCACCCGTTTGTTCCCCATTGATCTCAACCGCGATTCAGAGATCGTGCGTTTATCATCTGAATGCATATCCCATCCCGGTTTTTCACGCAGCCTTCCGGATATCGTCTTTCGGGTGCGTGACAGCAAAGGCGCTGACTCGTTCATTCACATCGAAGTCCAGACTGAACATGATGGGATGATGGATCTCCGGATGGTGAAATATGGTTATCTCATTGGTGCTTCACGGTCCAGGTTTGACCATGACGAATGCCGTGTTATAGCAATCCCTCACCAGGTAGTAATGTACCTTGAAGAACACAAACGAATTCGTGACGAGTTAAAGGTCAGGATCATTCTACCTGACGATACAATCGTCCATTACACGGTCCCGGTGTTTAAACTGTATTCATACTCAGCCCGCGAACTTGGTGAAATGAATCTTTACCTTGTAATCCCCCTGGTCCTCGTCAAGTATCGTAAACGATTTGAAACCCTCTCCCGACAAAAGAACCTGAACAGGGAAGAGTTTGATGCAATTGTGCAGGATGTGTTGCAGGATGTTGAAGAGATCATCAGCATTTCCGGGAAATGTGAAGATAAGGGAGTGATGGATGAACAGACAAAAGATGTTATTCTCTCAGCGACAATGGAATTATATAACCAGTTGCATCAGAAATATATTCAGGACAACGAAAGCAGGGAGAAGGTGGAGAATATGATAGAGAGTGTGACTCAGAAGATCAGCAGAAAATGGCATCAGATCGGGATTGAAGAAGGTATAGAACGTGGAATTGAACAGGGGATGGAACAAGGCATTGAACGAGGTGTTGAACAGGGAAAGATAGAGGAAGCCCGTAATATTGCCCGGAACCTCATCATGTTAGGTATGGAAGATGAGTTTATAAAAAAGGCGACCGGACTATCTGGTGATGAGATCAGGAGACTAAAAATTTAATTTTCACGCACCAATCCTCATCGCAGCGGTCAAGACAGATAATATTACCACCTGACTTATTCAGCAAACATTTCACAAATTTCATCCGTTTTTCCTTCCCACTAATCTGTGTGAGTCAGAATAACTCCCGTGCCACCATCGATGAGACTACAAAGTTCTTATTTGACGCCCCTGGCCCGGCAATAATCGATCTCATCACCCGTTTGTTCCCCATTGATCTCAACCGCGATTCAGAGATCGTGCGTTTATCATCTGAATGCATATCCCATCCCGGTTTTTCACGCAGCCTTCCGGATATCGTCTTTCGGGTGCGTGACAGCAATGGCGCCGACTCGTTCATTCACATCGAAGTCCAGACTGAACATGTCCAGTGAAGGAGCATGGAGTTGAATTAAAAAGTAAACTGAAGGGAACAAAGTCTAATACATTCAAATATTGCTTAAATGCCAATTCGAAAAACCCTGTCGAAGTGACGATAACCGATTGTTTGGTGTATCTCAAAGGAAAAAATGGTAAACACGGAATTAAACATCATGCGTTCGTTGTTTTTGGGTTATCTACTTCTCCCAGGGTGATTAGGATGATATATAAGCACCGTTTCGCTATTGAATCAACATATAGGTTTAGGAATACAACTAAACCAAAAACCTCAAGCAAGGATCCTGTTCTTCGTTATTTTTATACTTTAATGGCATTTATCTGTCAGAATTGGTGGATATCATTAAAATGGAGATATTTTATGAAGAGTCAACGCGGACCCAAAGTAGTCGATAACAAACGCTTTCCGTTTCATCATTTTGTGAAAATCATAAATTTGGAACAACAAGATCACTTTGTTGTCTATCAAATTAGCGAAATCGTAACATCAAAATAGATTTATAGTATTGACTTCTCCTGAAGGATAGGCAAATTTCTCTATTCTTAGCATAAGCTATTTTGAAATAATCCTTACGTACACTGATTTTTTGAAAAAACTTCATTACAGATACATATTATGGGAGCAGGCACGTGTTGCAATATCTCAGTGTTGAATATCTCTTGAGCAAAGGAGGTAAATTGAAAAATAGTTAACATCTATCTATTTTTTAAAAGTTGATTCTATGGCAGTCTTTTCTTATAATAATTTAAAATTAGCACCTTTTTCTCCAAAGAGGTTCTTGTGTTAAAAAATTACAATCTATGAATTTTTAAACTACTGCCGATTGGCAAACCTACCCAGTTTCTATGAGGAGAATAGACCTCATTTAAAATCGAATGATTTGAAGTTTTTTTAATGTTTCATTAATAAATGGGATTCCACCGATATGTTCAATTTGGTGTGTTAGAGAGAGCATCCCACATATATGT
>JAIXKU010000317.1 GCA_026936045.1 Flavobacteriales bacterium | reverse complement strand
TGATTGCACCAATAGCCATGAGTGAAGGTTTGCGTTTTGCCATTCGTGAAGGTGGACGTACTGTCGGTGCTGGTGTCGTCGCAAAAGTAATTGAGTAATAAACAGTAATTTCATAGCGTTGTGGTTTTTAGTTCTAAAAATAGGCCAGTAGCTCAATTGGCAGAGCGTCGGTCTCCAAAACCGAAGGTTGGGGGTTCGATGCCCTCCTGGCCTGCCATCTATAGGAAATCAGATCTGAGAAATTTAAATTCCAGAAAGTCTGGAGAATAAAAAGGCGGGTTGTGCTCAGATTTTTTGTAAAAATTAAGAGTAGTTTTTGAGAGCGAAAAAGTGGACAAGATTAAACTTGGAATAGCAGCATTACTGGCAGCAGCTGGCTTTTTCAGCTTTTATTTTTTGCAAGATAATCCCATGGTAGTGAGAGTGGTAACTTTATTACTGGGATTGATTCTTGCAACAGTCGTTATTTTGTTTACAGCGCGAGGAAAGCAGCTATTTTCATTTTTTAAGGATTCAGTAGACGAAGTAAAGAAAGTTGTTTGGCCTAATAAAAAAGAAACATTGCAAACATCGGGTGTTGTTTGTGTGTTTGTTATAACAATGGCATTCTTTTTGTGGATTGTGGATTCAGGCTTGATGGCGATCGTTAAATATGTAATGGATCAGGAAGGATGAAAGTGTTCCGGGAGGAATATGAGTAAAAAATGGTACGCTGTTCATACTTATTCAGGTTTTGAAAAGAGTGTAAAGAGGACGCTGGAAGATCGGATCGTATTGCACAAATTTGAGGATAAGTTTGGTGAAATACTGATTCCTGTTGAGGAAGTAGTAGAGGTTAAGAGCGGACAGAAAAATATAAGTGAAAGAAAGTTTTTTCCAAGCTATATATTGATAGAAATGGAAATGACTGATGAAACTTGGCATTTGGTTAAGGGTACGCCAAAAGTAACAGGTTTTGTAGGAGGTACATCTATGCAACCTGTTCCAATCAGCCGTAAAGAAATAGAAAGTATATTTAATCAGGTAAGGGAAGGGGTAGAGAAGCCTAAACCGAAGGTGATTTTTGAAGCAGGAGAGGCTGTGCGCGTTAAAGAAGGGCCCTTTACTGATTTTCATGGAAGTGTTGAAGAAGTTAATTACGATAAGAATAAATTAAGAGTGTCTGTATCTATTTTTGGGCGACCTACGCCTGTCGAACTGGATTTTCATCAGGTTGATAAAATATAAATAGATGAAGTTTTAGTAACTTGGAATAGAAAAGGGGAGGATATTAATTAATATCCGCTTGAACCCAAGAGGGAGAATATTTTGGCAAAAAAGATAATAGGGTATATAAAACTTCAAATTCCGGCAGGAAAGGCTAATCCAAGTCCTCCGGTCGGGCCTGCGCTTGGGCAGCGTCAATTGAATATCATGGAATTCTGTAAGGCTTTCAATGCGGCTACTCAGAAAATGGAACCTGGGTTGCCTGTGCCTGTAGTTATTACGGCATATGCGGATAAAAGTTTTACATTTGTTTTAAAGACGACTCCTGCATCTGTTTTGATTAAAAAATTGGCAGGTTTAGGAAAAGGTAGTGCTCAGCCTCATGTGGATAAGGTGGGTAAATTGACTCGGAGTCAGGTAGAAGAAATTGTCAAAATTAAAATGGCAGATCTTACTGCAGCGGATATGGATGCAGCTGTCCGGACGATTGCGGGTAGCGCGAGAAGCATGGGTGTTGAGGTGGAGGGAATATAATATGGCGAGATCTTCAAGACGTTATAAAGAAATTACTCAAAAAATTGATCGTAATCGTCTGTATTCTCTAGCAGATGCCTTGGCTTTGGTGAAGGAAACATCTACAGCCAAGTTTGATGAATCAATTGATATCGCAATTAATCTCGGCATAGATGTCCGTAAATCGGATCAAGTAGTTCGCGGTGCAGTAGTATTGCCATCGGGAACAGGTAAAACTGTGAGAGTGGCGGTTTTTGCGCAAGGTGATAAAGCTAAAGAAGCTTTGGATGCAGGTGCAGATATTGTAGGGCTTGAGGATCTTGCTGAGCAAATTAAATCAAATGAGATTAATTTTGACTTGGCAATAGCAAGTCCTGATTCGATGCGAATAGTAGGTCAATTGGGACAAATACTTGGTCCAAGAGGTTTAATGCCGAATCCAAAAGTAGGTACAGTAACACTTGACGTAGCTAATGCTGTTAAAAATGCCAAGGCTGGTCAGGTTCAATTCAGAGCGGACAAGGCAGGTATCATACACTGTACTGTAGGTAGAGCTTCGTTTAGCGTGGATGCTTTGAAAGAAAATGTTGTGGCATTGGTTGATGCACTGAATAAATCGAAACCTGCAGCGTCAAAAGGTGTTTATTTACGTAAAATGGCTGTTTCGAGCACTATGGGTGTAGGGGTGCGTGTTGATCAGACAGTGCTGGGGTAATTTGCTGGTTGTTGTATAGAAAGCTTTGGGCTGCTGCTAAGCTAGTCAGCAGATTGTCAAAGACCGCTGGGGTTTTTGTATGAGAATAGTAATTTTATTGTTGTCATATAGAAACTTAATTGCAATACAGGAATGGTTATAAGCTTGCTGAATAAAGCCGTGATGGTTTTTAGGAGGCAGAAAAAGCTTGGGATAGTTAACTGACAAAGTATTAACCGTATAGTTAATATCCATAAATCATGAAAAACAGCTATTGTAGTATTTATGGTTGTTTTTCCAGAGTTGTGCCCAGCGCAGATGGTGTGCCCATAAGCAGGTAGAGAGAAATTTCTCCTGA
>JAIXKU010000158.1 GCA_026936045.1 Flavobacteriales bacterium | reverse complement strand
TATTTAGAAAGATTATAAATATCAAAAGTGTGATTGCAATCACACTTGGCTGTTATTGATATCACATTATGTCTTGCGTTATTACCATACTTTTGTCCTGTGTTCAGATAAAAATTAATGTTCATTTGTAAAGTAAAAAAATTGAATTTGTTATGAAATATTCATTGCTTGTTTTTCATCTGTTTCTCACATTATCTTTTTCAATTAAGTCTTCTGCACAAAATGGCGAGAGCGATTTTAAGCAAGTGTGTGCGGCTTGTCATACAATTGGGAAAGGTAGATTGGTAGGACCTGACCTAGTAGGTGTTACTGAAAGAAGAAGCGAAGATTGGTTGTTGAAATTTATCAAATCATCACAATCTCTAGTGAAGAGTGGTGATAAAACAGCCGATTCGCTTTTCAAGGCATTCAATAGTGTTATCATGCCGGATCAGGCAATGGATGATGCCAAAATTAAAGATATTTTGGCCTATATAACCAACCAATCAGGCGGTAGCTCGACAACTACAGCAGTCGCTACTGAAAATACCGAGACAACAACGGAAGTTGTACCTGTAGAACCTGGAAGATGGGAAGTGGGTCAAGATCTTTTTGTTGGTAAAGTGCGTTTTGATAATGGAGGTCCTGCTTGTAATTCATGTCATAATGTTAGCATCAATGGTTATATCAGCGGAGGTGCATTAGCAAAAGATTTAACACAGTCCGTATCCAGATTGACAGGAGATGGGGCGAAAGCTTTCTTTGCAGGCACTTCGTTACCTATGCCGCAAATGCAAAAGTCTTATGCAGGCAGAGCGCTTACAGATCAAGAGGTAAACGACATCCTGGCATTTTTGACTTATGCTGATGAACAGGCCAAAACAAATCCATCAGATTCGATCGTCGGCACACGCATGTTGGTTGGCGGTATCTTAGGCGTTGTTGCATTATTAGCGTTATTTACGTTTATCTGGATAAGAAGAAAGAAGCAAACTGTAAATTACAGCATTTTTGAAAGACAGATACATTCAAATTAAAGTTTTTAAAATTTACATCATATATAATCTATAATTATGAGTTGGATCGAAGACATCATTTCTCCCAAAACCCGTCAGTGGGAAGAGTTTTACCGCAATCGTTTTCAGCATGATCGTATTGTACGCAGTACACATGGGGTAAACTGTACTGGAGGCTGCTCGTGGCAAATCCATGTAAAAGATGGTATTGTGGTGTGGGAAACACAGCAACTGGATTATCCTTTATTGGAAGATTCTTTGCCACCCTATGAGCCACGCGGATGCCAAAGAGGTATTTCTTATTCTTGGTATCTGTATAGCCCGTTAAGAATTAAATATCCATTGATTCGCGGCACATTGCTCGACCTTTATAGAGAGGAAAAAGAAAAAGCTGGCGGTGATCCGTTTAAAGCATGGGAAAGCCTTCAAAACGATGCCTCAAAAAGAGAATGTTATCAAAAATCAAGAGGAAAAGGTGGTTTTCGCAGAGCAACTTGGGATGAGGTGTTGGAGATAATGTCAGTAGCCAATATTTATACTGCTAAAAAATACGGACCGGATCGTGTAGCTGGATTCTCTCCTATTCCTGCCATGTCAATGCTGAGTTATGCGGCAGGTGCTCGATTCTTACAACTTTTTGGCGGTTTCAATCTGAGTTTCTACGATTGGTATTGCGACCTGCCTACGCATTTCCCGGAAATGTGGGGTGAACAAACAGATGTTTGTGAAAGCGCCGACTGGTACAACTCCAAGTTTATCGCCGATATGGGTGCTTGCTTGAATATGACACGTACACCGGATACTCACTTCTTTGCTGAGTCCAGACATAATGGAACAAAAACCGTTGTGTTCTCTCCTGACTTTAGCATGGTATGTAAATATGCCGATCAGTGGGTACCCGTACACCCAGGAACAGACAATGCTTTTTGGATGGCGGTAACACATATTATTCTCAAAGAATATCATCACCAAAATCAAGTACCATATTTCATTGATTATACCAAACAATATACAGACAGCCCATTCTTAGTGCATCTTGATAAAGAAGGAGATCACTACAAACCGGGTAGAATGGTAAGAGCCAATGAGATTGCGAAGTGGAAAGATATTGAAAACGGTGACTGGAAATTCCTGAACATTGATGAAGCTTCGGGAGATTTGGTAGTTCCGAAAGGTGCAATGGGACACCGTTGGGAAAAAGCAGGCGGCAAATGGAACATGAAATTAGAATGTAGTGAAACAGATAAGAACTTTGATCCGATTCTTACACTGCTTAGCAAAAATGACGATGTGCTCCAAACAGAGTTTATTGAATATGGGCTGAATAATACATTTTTAAGAGGCGTTCCTGTAAAATATCTGGATACCGTGAATGGCAAAGTTCCCGTTACGACTATTTATGATTTATTGATGGGACAATATGGTGTTAACCGTGGATTAGAAGGTCAGTATCCTAAAGACTACAATGATAAAGAAGCATCTTACACACCAGCTTGGCAGGAAATATTTACAGGAATTGATTCAAAAACAGTGATTCAATTTGCTAATGAATGGGCCAAAACAGCTGAGACTACCAAGGGTAAATGTATGGTCATTGTTGGTGCCGGTATCAATCACTGGTATCACGCCAACCTGATATATCGTTCAGCAGCTATGACTTTGGCACTGACCGGTTGTATTGGGAAGAATGGCGGCGGTCTGAATCACTATGTAGGCCAAGAAAAACTTGCACCGGTTGATTCATGGGGCGGTATTACCTTTGCCAAAGATTGGGTGAGTGC
>JAIXKU010000128.1 GCA_026936045.1 Flavobacteriales bacterium | reverse complement strand
ATATTATTCATGCGGATGGCCGATTGTTTAATGGCGCAAAAGTGAAGGTTAAGTAAAAAGGCGTAATGCGCGTGAGAAATTTGATTATAGAAAATTAAAATCAGAAAAAATGCAAGAAGGGATTTCGGGCAGGATAGCAGCGATGTTTTTAAATTCTAAGTTGTCACTATTGCTGATGATAGGGTTGTTAATCATTGGGGTGTATAGCTCAACGCTGATACCTCGTGAAGAAGAGCCACAGATTAATGTGCCTATGGTGGATATTCTGGTTGGCTATCCCGGCGCCACACCTCAGGAAGTAGAGAGCAGGGTGCTGGAGCCATTAGAAAAAGTGCTTTCAAATATTAAAGGAGTAGAACATTTACATAGCACAGCCATGAATGGACAAGCTATGGTAATCGTTCAGTTTTACGTTGGAGAAGATATAGAAAGGTCGTATGTAAAACTGTACGATGAAATGATGAAGCATAAAGACATTTTTCCTCAAGGTGTTATGGCTCCCATTATTAAATCGCGTACAATTGATGATGTTCCTATGTTGGGGCTTACGTTGTGGAGCGAAAAATATGATGATTATCAAATACGACAGATCGGAGAAGAGGTTGCGTCTGAAATAAAGAAGATTAAAGATGTATCTACAATTCGTGAGATTGGTGGAAGACCCCGCGAGCTGAAGATTATTCCGGATAAAGATAAGATGGCCGGTAATGGAATTGACGCACTTGCTATCATGCAGATGGTTCAGGCTAATAATGGAAGCACTCAGTCCGGAAGTTTTGTGCATAATGATAAAGAATACTTAATCACCACCGGACAATTTCTTTCTTCTAAGGAGGAAGTGGAAAACATCGTGGTGGGTGTGAATCAAAATATGCCTGTGTATTTAAAGCAGGTGGCTGAAGTAATAGACGGGGCCGGTTCAAACCGTAATTATGTTTCTTTTGGTTATAGTAAATATAATAAGGCCTATACAGAAAAGCCTTCAGAATATCCGGCAGTAACTCTTTCCATCGCAAAAGTTAAAGGTGCAGATGCGATGAAAATTTCCAACACATTCAACCGTGTAGAAGATTTAAAAGCGGAATTATTCCCAATAGTAAAGGTTGAAGTAACGCGTAATTATGGAGGACAGCATCTGATAAGGTAAATGAATTGTTATTTCACTTACTTATTGCCATAATAGCGGTTACTGTATTAGTTATGTTGGCTATGGGATGGCGTGGTGCTTTGGTGGTATTTTTATCTGTTCCACTAACGTTTGCGCTTACACTATTTAGTTATTACATACTTGGATATACGCTTAATCGCATAACCCTATTTGCTTTGGTATTTGTTGTTGGTATTGTGGTTGATGATAGTATCATTATTGCAGAAAATATGCACCGACACTTTAAAATGCGACGGTTACCGTTTAGAGAAGCGGCGATTTATGCGATTAACGAAGTAGGCAACCCTACGATTCTGGCAACGTTCACGGTTATTGCAGCCATCCTTCCAATGGCTTTTGTGTCGGGCATGATGGGCCCCTACATGAGCCCAATGCCTATTGGTGCTTCAATAGCGATGTTACTGTCTTTATTTATTGCATTAACTATCACCCCTTATCTTGGCTACCATC
The DNA here is from genome assembly GCA_026936045.1 of Flavobacteriales bacterium. Lineage (GTDB taxonomy): Bacteria > Bacteroidota > Bacteroidia > CAIKAF01 > CAIKAF01 > BA4. Next base: position 1,167 of record JAIXKU010000128.1, on the reverse strand, counting down.
TGCTGCGTGAAAAAGACAAACAAAAGGAACATGCAAAAAATGGGGAGCATACAAACTGGATTTATCGTTTTTTTAATACCGTTGAAAAACCACTGCTGAATAGTGCAGCTAAACGATGGGTGATGCTTGGGTCTATTTTTGTTTTATTATTGGCATCAATAGCTACCTTTTTTACAAAAACAGTAGCCGTGAAAATGTTACCCTTTGATAATAAGAATGAATTTCAGGTAGTGATAGATATGCCCGAAGGAACAACCCTTGAACGCACATCAGCGGTAACGCGTGAAATATCACAATATCTGATTGCCGTTCCGGAGGTGGTTAATTATCAAAATTATGTAGGCACGTCTGCACCTATAACCTTTAATGGATTGGTAAGACATTATGATATGCGTGGCGGAAGCAACATGGCAGATATTCAAGTTAATCTTTTGCGTAAGGAAGAAAGAAAAATGCAAAGCCACGACTTAGCAAAAAAGATTCGTCCGGGAATTTTAAAAATTGCTGAAAAATATGGAGCCAACGTAAAAGTGGTTGAAGTTCCTCCCGGCCCTCCGGTGTTATCAACTATTGTGGCAGAAGTGTACGGCCCCAATCATAAAGAGCAAATTAATATTGCCCATCGTGTGAAAGAAATACTGTCTAATACCGATGATGTAGTGGATATTGATTGGAGCGTAGAAGGAGTTCAAACAGAGTATCGCCTTGAGGTGGATAAAGAAAAGGCTATGTTGAATGGAATTGCCCCACAACAAATTGTTGGAAACCTAACCTACCTGCTGAGAGAGATGCCGATATCAAATTTATACGATGATAAATCAGCAAACCCGATTGGGATAGTGATGGCTTTGGATGATAAGGATAAAACAAGCATAGAAGATATACCGGTATGAATATAAAAGGACAACGAGGTAATATGGTGCCGATAAAAGACATGATAAAAATAGTTGAGGATACTTTGCAGAAGTCTATCAGTCGCAAAGACCAACAACGAGTAGTATATGTTTTGGCAGATATGGCAGGAGCTCTGGAAAGCCCGGCGTATGTGATTTTAAGTATGGAGAAGAAATTGAAAACGATTGAAATGCCTAAAGGATATTCTTTAAATGAAATTTATATGGGACAGCCGGATGACGACCACAACTTTACAGTTAAGTGGGATGGAGA
>JAIXKU010000079.1 GCA_026936045.1 Flavobacteriales bacterium | reverse complement strand
TAATTGATAAAAATGTTATCCATATTTCCATAATTCCTCAAGATAGTCAGTTAAATTTTATACTTTTGCAGAAATAAACCAAGTAATTTTTTTTATGAAGAAATCAGTATTAATGCTGGCATGTATTGCCTTTGCAACAATTGTATGGAGTCAGACCAAATCCGATCTTGTACATGTAGCACCCCCATCTGCCTTTTTAACTTCTTCCAAAACCAATAGTTTTTCAGCGCCTAAAACTCTAAATTGTACTGATACCATACGATATCCGCAATCAAAAGAGCAAATTATCGGTACAAGCAATTTTTATACTCTTGATTTTTGGACATTTGATAATGAAGCCATTTCTCAAACTTTTCTATTAAGCGGGTCTTCTTTAAGTATCAGTAAAGTAGAATTTTTTGGACGTAAATCACCTAATAGTTCAATTAATTTACAGGTTAGGGCATCTATTTACAATGTGGATGGAAGCAATAACCCTACTACCTCTTTAGGCTCGGCTACCATTACTTTTAATGACACTATTTTCAATTATCGTGTAGCTACATTTTCATCATCTATCAATGTATCTGCTAACTATGCGGTAGTTATAGAACCTATAAGCACAAATGGCATATTGGAATTATATGTAAATAATGCTGCACCATCACAGTCATATGATGAAAACTTATCAAGAGCAAAATCTACATATTATGGTTCAGGTGCTTGGACAAACATTCCTACATACACAGCAACTTTCATAGGAGGTCCTTATGATTTTGAAGCGATGGTTGCACCTATCATTACTTATCCAATCAATACTAATTTTACCACTTCTCCTACTACAGCTTGTAAAAACATTCAATTTACATTCACCAATACTACAACCCCTTCTTCAATTCTAGGTAGCAGGATGTATAACTATAATGTTTTCAGAACATATTTCTCCGGCTATCCTGATTCTACCTATGTGTGGGATACCGATGATCCTGCACCTTTGTTCTGGACCAAGAATTTAAACTACGCTTATCCTAATGCCGGCACTTATAATACAACATTATATACATTAGGAGGTTTTTGGGCCAATTGTTTAGATTTCAAAACCAATACAACAGTCGTATTAAATGCACCCGCTACCACCTCTCCTATCTCCGGCAGCATAAATGTTTGCGCCGGTTCATCACAGACCTATTCTGTTATTAATGACCCAAGCGTAACATCATATACATGGACATTACCTTCCGGTTGGACAGGTTCATCTACTACTAACTCTATTAATGTCACAGCAGGTTCTTCAGGTGGTACTATTTCAGTAGTACCTACTAATGCTTGTGGTTCGGCTACAGCAACTGTAATGACGGTTAACGTGACCCCATTACCCGCTACTACCTCTCCTATCTCCGGCAGCATAAATGTTTGCGCCGGTTCATCACAGACCTATTCTGTTATTAATGACCCAAGCGTAACATCATATACATGGACATTACCTTCCGGTTGGACAGGTTCATCTACTACTAACTCTATTAATGTCACAGCAGGTTCTTCAGGTGGTACTATTTCAGTTACACCCAATAATGCATGCGGTTCCGGTGCAACAACCAATACAACCGTAACAGTTATAAGTGCACCAAGCCCAACAGCACCTATGTCCGGTAGCTTGAGCATTTGTGCCGGATCAACCAATACTTACACCGTAACAAACGATCCAAATGTCACTTCGTATATATGGACATTACCTTCCGGTTGGACAGGTTCATCTACTACTAATTCTATCAATGCAACAGCAAGCTCGACAGGCGGCACTATTTCAGTAGTACCTACTAATGCTTGTGGTTCTGCTACAGCTACCAACCTAGCTGTTACCGTCAACCAGGACAATGCCGGTTTCTCATATCCTACGAACACTATATGTATCGGCTCTCCAAATAGCACACCAACGACATACACTTCAGGTACATTTACATCTTCACCTCCAGGCTTAGTATTTGCCAATAGCAATACCGGTGAAATAGACCTGAATAGCAGTAATGCCGGTACATATACCATTACATATACGACTTCCGGTCCATGTATTAATTCCAGCTCACAGGTCATTAATATAACCAATTCACCTGATGCGACCTTTAGTTATCTATTACCTCAATATTGTAAAGACGCCGGCAATCCTTCACCTATATTCTCTCCCGGTGCCAGCGCAGGTACATTCTCCGCATCACCATCCGGTCTTGTTTTTGTGAGCACCTCTACCGGTGTAATAAATATGGCTGCCAGCACACCCGGCACTTATTTAGTAACCAATATCATATCCGCCTCAGGTGCATGCCCTATGGTTTCCCATAGTTCTTCCGTCGTTATTAACCCATTGCCATCGGTTTCTATAACAGGCAATACATCTATATGTATGGGAAACAGCACCACACTCAATGGAAATGGCGGTGTTTCTTACGTCTGGAGTACAGGTAGTAACTCTACATCTATTACTGTTAGTCCGGGCAGCAATACTACTTATACTGTAACCGCTACTGATAACAATGGCTGTACTGGTACTTTCAATCAGTTAGTAACCGTTAATCCCAATCCGACTGCCGGAATATCAGGAGGTAATAGCGTATGCGATGGTAACTCAGTTACGTTAACAGGTATCGGCGGTACATCTTACGCCTGGAGTACAGGTGCAAGCACCGACTCTATCACCGTTTCGCCAAATGCACTAACAACTTATACCGTAACCGTTACAGACAATAATGCTTGTACTGCCAGCGCCACACATACGGTAGTATGGAATGCAAATCCAACTGTAACCTTAGATGCATTCCCATTCTCTTTTGTATGTGTATATG
>JAIXKU010000307.1 GCA_026936045.1 Flavobacteriales bacterium | reverse complement strand
ATGTACTTTTGAAAAAAAATCATTATGAAAGGACGTTTTCCTTGGTGGCCTGAATGGCAGAAAAAAAAATCAGCATATGCACATGCAGAAGAAAAGCAAGTAGATCCGGATCGTTTTAATACGATATGTGCCGGTACGGGATTACCCGGCATTCATCAAAAATCCACATTCAAGTTTAAAGATGTAGCTGACGGTGCTACCCGTTTTTTAGGCCATTCACTATCAGGCGAGAAACCCTACGCGCGAATATATACACGTCTTGGCAATCCTAATACCGAATATTTAGAAAAAGTATTATTCCAACTAGAATGCGACCATATTATTGATAATGCATTGAAGGCAGATGAAGCCCAACCTACTATTGCCTCTTTGGTCTTTGCATCGGGCATGGCAGCCATTTCAACAATCATTATGGGGTTTGTTCAACCGGGCGATTGCATTATTGTCGGTAATGTGTATGGTTGTACCGATTCGTTTATGCGTTATTTACAGAATCGTTTTGGGGTGAAGATTGTATTTGTTGATGCAACAAAAGTTGATGATATAGCCCGTGCTATACAAGAAAATCCAAATGCCGTTGCTGTGTTTGTTGAATCGCCTGACAACCCTACATTGCAGCTCTGTGATCTGGAAGCGATATCTGCCTTGACTACCCCCGAAGAGATTATGCTCATTGTTGACAACACCTTCTGTTCACCTTACTTGCAACAACCTTTCAGATTGGGTGTTGATGTAGTTGTACATTCATTAACGAAATATGTCAACGGACATTCTACTTCAATTGCCGGCGCAGCGCTAGGCCCATTTGAGTTTTTCAGCCAATACGTCTTTCCGGTTTATAAAGATTTTGGTCCAACTCCCTCTCCTTTTGACAGTTGGTTAAACAGTTTGACCATTCAGGAAATGGGTGTTCGGATGAAACATCAATGTGAGACGGCTCAGGTGTTAGCTGAATTTCTTGAGAGTCATCCCAAGGTAAAACGTGTTTGGTATCCGGGGTTGAAAAGTCATCCGCATCATCAGCTGGCACAACGCCAGATGAGAAACGGCGGAGCAGTCATTTCATTTGAACTCAAAGGTGGTTTTGATGCCGGCGTTTCGTTGATGAACTTTTTTGCCCGCCCCGACACGCCGATGGAATTAGCCGTGAGCTTAGGTTCTGTTATCAGTTATATTGAACATCCGGCCAGCATGACACATGCCGTGGTGCCGGAAGCCGATCGTTTACAACGAGGCATCACCGATTCGTTAGTCCGATTGTCTGTTGGAGTGGAAGGCTTTAAAACACTGTCTGCCGCTTTGGAGAAAGGGCTTCAATTATCATAAACTCGGCTGTACAAACTAAAGTAACGTAACTCAAGATTTTCTTTCCTCCAGTTTTCGCCGGGATTTGTATCGCTTGATACATAAAAATCATAATGGCCGACATCGGAAATAGTATAACGACCGATTCTTGCAAAATAAGCTACCATTGGCCAATTAACAGCCGTCTGATAGTCACATCCTATCAAACTACCTTTGGGAATAAGTGATACAATCTGCTCAATATCTTTCTGAATATCTTCATCTCTATTATATTTAGGCAAGCAACATAGCATCCAGGCAATACTGCATAGCCATCCAAGTATAAGCAACGACCATGCGGTTTTTTTTATTTTTTCATATAGTAGCACGACATATTGATCCAAAACAGTTGAGAGGAGAGCTGCAAATGCCATCGCAAAAAAAGGAAGAGAAGGCACCAGATAAAACATTCGTTGTTTGGCGCTGATTAAAAGCGGTAGTGAAGCTGACAAGGCTAAGAAAAAAAACAAAGATAGAACAGGATAATTGATAGAAATTTGCTTTTTCTTAGCATAAATAATTAAAGCAATACTGAGGAGAATAAAAGGCAACAACTCCAAAATCCATTTCAAGAAGATCTGTAATCGAGTCTGAAAACCATTTGAATCATAGCTGCCCGTTACCGAATTAAACACCTGTTTCTGCCAATATTGTTTAAAGAAGCTTATAGCGTCCGGCCATAAAAGCAAAACCAAAGAAAAACCAAGCAGCGTTAGAGCAAGCAGATAAAAAGATTGAACGACGGTTTTGTAACTGAACGTATGAAAAGAAAAATCATAGATAAAAATTAGGAATAATGGAAAAAGCGCTACAGGCCCTTTTGTTAAAAATCCGAGTAACACAGAGAACCCGGCCGGAATCAGCCATATTGGATTGTTATATTTTTTTGATAACAAAACAAACCAGACAGCCATCAACGAGAAAACAGTTACGGTGTTTTCCATCATGCTGGTGCGGTTGGTCCAGGCAAAAAGAGGAAGAGAAGCCAAAGCAATCCATAACCAGGCAAACGTATTTTTTTTATCATCAAAGATGGTGCGATACACGCGAATGGATAAAAATAAAGAAACAATGAACACAATAGCATTATATACGTTTTCAACCCACCAATGCGAACCTAATACCCGAAACATAGAGCCCAACAAGACATAGAGAAGTGGCGGATGCGCATAAAACGGAAAATCCCTGTTATGATAATGCGGCAACCATGTACTACCCAGATCTACCGACCAATGTTCGGCAACAGCTGCATAGGTAACACCATCGAAAAACATGCCTTTAGCAAAAAAATAACGCATGACCGTATGCAAAAAAACAAGAAGGGCGGTAAGCCAAAGGAAGCGATTATACCAATACTTGTTCTTCATAAAAAACAAACTTACAAAATTTGCAGGCATATTATCCTTTACGGTTCAAGCTTCTATATTTTAAAATAAGAGATTGTCTATTTTTCATAATCTCATTTATATAGAAT
>JAIXKU010000162.1 GCA_026936045.1 Flavobacteriales bacterium | reverse complement strand
ATTTTATAAAAAAGATAAGCTAAATTTAACGATTGGAATTTTGCAACGGTCTTATAATAGTAACTTTTGTGTCCACTCAAAGGTAGTAACTCCAAAATTGATCTATTCGTAAACTTAAGTTAGCTTAAGTTGTTATACCAATGACTAGTGATTTACAGATATTTTATAAAATTCGATATGATAATCACGATTAAAAGGATATATGATAAACCGGAAGCAAAAGATGGTTATCGCATGTTGGTTGACAGAATTTGGCCGCGCGGTCTTACAAAAGATGATGCAGCATTAGATGAATGGAATAAAGACATTGCCCCTTCCACAGAATTAAGAAAGTGGTATAATCACCAGCCTGAACTATTTGCCTCCTTCTCGAAGCGGTACAAAGAAGAATTATGCAAGAAAACCGATGAATTAAAACGCATAAAATCTATAGCAAGCAAACAAAATCTCACCTTGTTATATGGCGCAAAAGATCCTCATAATCAAGCAGCTGTTCTTTTAGATGTCCTAAATCAAATGCATTAATCAAATTAAATATTATAATTACCTTAGACTTATTTTTCAACTTAATAGACCAGCTATATTTTAAATATCACTGATTAGCTGTTTTATTAGTTATTAGTGGCTAAATACGTCTTGGGAAGATTAAATTTTTATAATTGAAAACATGACTGAGGAAGAGAAACATAGAAACAATAAACAGATAGAACGCATATCAGGAGGCAGGAGCAGACGGGCTATTTCCTATTTTAAGAAGGATTAAACAGATATAGAAACGATTGTTAAGGAATTAAAGTGCCGGTTAATATTATGTTTACATTGGGTGTACCCACATATAACACATTAAAAGAAATAGGTGTACATAGAAGTAGTTTGGCATCCGGATTTTCCAAGCATACCCCGTTCTCCATGAAACATACGGCAGGATACTTCCTAAACGAAGATGGATTAGAAGATTTTATTCAGAACATGGTTACATCCAACTATCTTAACAGCTTAATCGTTGACAAATAGAACTTACCTCAACCATGAAAAAGAAAGTTATCATCATAGGCGGTGGTTTTGCCGGACTACAGTTAGCCAAGAATCTAAACAAACATTATTTCGACATCTTACTGCTCGATCGCCTAAATCATCATCAATTTCAGCCTTTATTCTATCAGGTAGCAGCCTCACAAATTGAACCATCTAGCATCTCATTCCCGCTAAGACATGTGTTCAGTAAAAATAAATCTGTACAAATACGGTTGACAGAAGTAAAAAGAATTATTCCATCCGAGCATAAAGTAGAAACCGGTATTGGAGACTTCATATATGATTATTTAGTGGTAGCTACCGGTTGTAAGACCAACTTTTACAATAACCCCTCCATTGAGAAAAACACCTTTACTCTAAAGTCAACCTATGATGCCATTGCTATTCGGAATCACATTAATTTGTTATTTGAAAAAGTAATAAGCGTCACGACTGAAGAAAAGAGCTCTTTGCTCAATCTGGTTATTGTCGGTGGTGGGCCTACAGGTGTAGAATTAGCCGGCGCATTCGCTGAGATTAAATGTGATATATTGCCTAGAGATTACCCCGGCATTGATTTCTCTGAGTTTTCTGTATATCTGATTGAAGGTAGCAAGCATACCCTTAATAATATGAGTGAGATGGCAAAGAAAGCATCTCAAAGATACCTAGAGAAAATGGGTGTTAAGATTATAACAGAGACTATCGTGAAAGATTATGACGGAACAGCTGTTACGCTCTCAAATGGTGAAACAATCGTATCAAAAACTGTCATTTGGACAGCCGGTGTTATTGGAAATAAAATCGAAGGCATACCTGAAGAATACTGGACACCCAGCAATAGAATCATTGTAAACCGCATGAACCAAATAGATGGTCTTAATTCTATTTTTGCTATCGGAGATATTGCCTATATGATCACACCTAACTATCCAAAAGGACACCCTCAATTAGCAAATGTTGCCATTAATCAAGCAAAATTATTAGCTAAGAATCTCGAACGAATTTTAGAGGATCACTCGCTATTAGAATATGAATATAAAAATCTAGGTACAATGGCTACAATTGGCCGTAAGAAGGCTGTTGTGGACTTCCCTTTTATTAAATTCAAAGGATTATTTGCTTGGATTGTTTGGATGTTTCTTCACTTAATGCTTATTCTTTCTGCAAGGAATAAATTAATTATCTTCATTAACTGGGCGTGGAATTATGTAACAAAAAATAGCTCCATAAGACTAATTCTCAGCCAAATAAATAAAGTATAATAAATCGTTTAAGTCAAAAAAGATTCCATATACCAAGCAACCTTATTTTTATCTTCAATAATCATAAAGGCTGTTTATGCTTAATAACTTATTTATCTTTATCCCAATCCTGTAAATAATACAGTCAATATTTCAGTTCCAAATAAATGGGTAATAAATACACTTGCCTATAGAATCTTTGATCTAACAGGGAATAGGTGCTTGAGTGGTTGCTTAGATTCAAGATCAATCAATGTTTCTGAATTGCCGTCATCCATGTATTTTATCGAAATAGATACAGGAACAAACGTGTATCTTCTAAAATTCTTAAAACAGTAAGACAAAAAGAACCCTTAAGGCAATTTCAAACAGTATTATGTCAAGAAAAAGATTAAAGTAATAATCGCTATTGTATCAGATGAATCTGTCCTATAAAATCCAACTCTTCATTCTGATTTGTCACAATCGAAATCTTGAACACATACACGCCTTGCTGAGCTAAGTTCTGTGATGTGCCTATCGTACCGGGCCAGCCTACCATATTATCTGTCTCATATATCGAC
>JAIXKU010000249.1 GCA_026936045.1 Flavobacteriales bacterium | reverse complement strand
GATTAGCAAATTATTAAAGTCTTTTAAAGAATTATATTATCAATCAACACTTCTTTCTTATCAGAGTATTACCTATTATGCAATATTGGTTTTATTTATATCAAAGAAATCGTTGCCGGATAAAGATGAAGCAAAAAAAATAAGCCAGCTTATTTCTTTAATTGAGGCTAAGAAAGGTACATTATATCTTCGAATGTTGAATTTGTTGGTTAAGGAGATTAATAAGGATATTAATTTTAGAAACGGTTTTGCAATGGCTGATACGGAGGATGCACAGTTAATGATTACACGTTTTGCATCTCCTGCTATTTCTACACTTTATAAGAAAATATTACAGCAATTTGGTCATATTCGTGAAAATACCTACGAATTAATGCAACCCTCCTGGAGGGAGGAACCGGAAAGATTGATTAAGTTACTTCAGATCTCTTTAAGAAATGAAAGAGCATCTATCGAAAAAATAAAAGTAACGAATCATACTCAGCAATTTGTATTTAAAGGCATGGGGTGGTTTAAGACACGGATAACACGTTTTATGCTTCGAATACTTCAGGCTACAATTATTAGAAGAGAAGATGCATCTCAGCATATTTCAGATATGTTGTATCAGCTTAAAATAGCCTATCAATCATTGGTTCAGAAAATGGTAGAGGAAGGGAAATTAGAGAATAAAGATGCTATCTTCTATCTGAAGCATCATGAAATTGGCCTATTGTTAAATGGAAAGGATATTGAAGATTGGAATCATATCGTATCTGAAAGGAAGATGATATATGAGATGAACAAAACATTCAAATTTAAGCAATTCTATTCAGGAAGACCTTATCCGATAGAGGATAGTTTGGATACTGGAAATGAAGAAGAACCCTTTGTGATTAGAGGCCTACCTTTGAGTTCCGGTATTTCGAAAGGGAAAATTAAAATTATTCATAGTTTAGCTGATATACAAAGTATAAAGAAAGATGAAATAGCTGTATCCCCGATTATTGATTTAGGATTTGCATCTTATTTTAGGTATTGTGGTGGTTTTATTTCTGAAGTTGGAAATCTACTCACAAACGAATCTCTTATCTTTAGAGAGTTTCAGATTCCGGCTATTTGCGGTATTTCCAATGTTCTCAGTCTCTTGCACAATGGTGATGAGGTGATTGTAGATGGAGATAACGGTGTAGTTGAGATAATAAGAAGCAACATATCATTTGTTCAATCTACACCAAGTAAAGAAGAAAATATCCAGCCTTAATACATCTTAAATAACAACTATAATTCTTTTAAAGTTCTATTGCTAATAGTCAAAAATCGTTTTAAGTTCGCTTAAACTTCTGTCTAATGAATATTAAATTTTCTGATTATAACTTTACCGTATCTGATCGGTTTATCCGCTTTGTACAAATCAATACCCAAAGTGATCCTGAGTCAAATACATTTCCTTCTACTACCTGCCAGTTTGATTTGGCAAGGCTGCTGGTTAAAGAGCTACAGGAAATCGGGTTGCAGGATATAATGATGGACGAAAATGGCTATGTGTATGCAACACTTCCTTCAAACACTAATAAAGAAGTGCCTGTCATTTGTTTCTGTAGTCATATGGATACAGCGCCTGACTGTTCAGGTGAAGGGGTTCGTCCGATTATCCATCATAAGTATGCAGGAGGTAACATCCTATTGCCTGCAGGTCCGCAGTCGCCTATTCTTGTTGAGGAACATCCGGTACTTAATACGCAAATCGGCAACGATATTATTACAGCGGATGGTACGACATTACTTGGAGCAGATGATAAAGCCGGCCTAGCTGAGATTTTGGATGCCATGCATTTTCTAATTCAACATCCTGAGATTAAACATGGTAAAATACGGGTACTCTTTACGCCGGATGAGGAAATCGGTAGAGGCGTAGATAAGGTTAATCTAGCATTGCTGGGCGCTGATTACGCCTATACGTTAGATGGTGAAACGGCAGGCTGGATAGAAAATGAAACTTTTAGTGCTGATGCTGCTACTTTAACTATTCATGGCCGGGCTACACATCCCGGATTTGCCAAAGGACAAATGGAACATGCTATTCGAATAGCGGCTTCAATTATTAGTCGCCTACCGGCTGATAAAGCACCGGAGACAACAGAGGGGAAAGAACCATTTATACACCCGATGTCTATTCAAGGTGGTTTAGAATCTGCACAAGTTAAGTTTATTATTCGCGCCTTTGATACACCTATGTTAGAAGCATTGGAGCAGGAGTTGGAACAGATCGTGAAAGAGGTGATGAAGGATTTCTCTCGTTCATCTTATGAGTTAGTTTTTCATGAGCAATACCGTAATATGAAAGAGGTACTTGATAAACACCCACAGGTGGTGGATTATGCGATTGAAGCAATAAAACGTACTGGATTAGCACCTGTTTTAGGCTCTATTAGAGGAGGTACAGATGGCAGCAGACTAAGTTTTATGGGTTTACCTTGTCCTAACTTATTTGCCGGCGGCCATGGGTTTCACAGTAAACATGAATGGGTGAGCATACAAGATATGCAAAAGGCCGTAGAAACGATAGTACATCTTTCTGCTATTTGGGAAGAAAAGGCCTGATAGAATTTAATCTATCCAATACTTAGATTGCTGTCCAACCACCGTCCACAACTAAATTAGCACCGGTCATATAGGACGATGCGTCACTGGCAAGAAAAACTAAGGCACCTTGATAATCGGTGGGTTGAGCCATACGTCCTAAGGGAGTTTTAGCACTGTAATTATCTACAAACCAGCTGTCCTGATTATTTTCTACACCGCCTGGTGATAAGGTGTTTACACGCACGCCACGAGAGCCCCAATAAGCAGCAAGAAATCGTGTGAAGTTTATCACGGCACCTTTTGTTGCGGGGTATGCTGCACTTTTATAGAAAGCCTGCCTTCCCTCCGGATTGATATAAAGAGATTGATCAGGGCCTACAATGCCATATGTTGATGCGACGTTAATGATGCTTCCCTTTCCTTGCTCGGCCATCACAGAACCAAATACCTGCGAGCATAAAAATACGCCTGTTACATTTACTTCGAGTGATTTTCTAAACATGTTTACAGGATAATTTTCAAAGCGACTCTGTTCAGCAGCCATAGCAGGATTCTCAAACATATCGTTAATAGCAGCATTATTAACGAGGATATCTATATGACCTATTTTTTCTAAAATATATTTTCGGGCTTCAATAAGGCTATCTTCGCTGGTTACATCTAATGCCAATGGCATATGATTCTTTCCGCTAAGCGTATCAGTAACTTGTTTACAAAGGGCATAATCACGGTCAGCAATAACCACTAAAGCACCGTATGAAGCTAACGCTTGTACATGTTTCTGACCAATCAATCCACAAGCACCTGTAACGATGGCCACTTTCCCCTCAAGTGAAAAAAGATCCGGACTCATGAGTGGGCAGCAGTTTTGGGTTTCATGTTAAAATTATCTACACGACGAAAAGCGGCTTCAATAGGTGTGCCAATTAATCGCGTATCTACATCTCCTTTTTCTATTGTATCTTTTACCAAAGGAAGGACATCGGCATAGGCCTTTATGATGTAGTCGATATCTTCATCGCTGTGCATATATGAGAGATTATGATTGCCTTGCCATAATATGCCTCGGCGAATCATTTCTTGCTGTATATATGCTTTTACTGATAAGGGCTTAGAAGTTGCAGCTTCTAAGGCAAACGTAGTACGGCATGGATAACCCTTACATTGCATATAGGGTTTAAGTTCTAAGTTTTCAATAAGTTTATTGAGCTCTGTTTTAAGTCGTGTTCCTTTTTCATTTAAAACAGCCGGTACATTTTTTTCTTTAAGAACTTTGAGTGTAGCCTTTGTAGCAGCCAATGATAATGCTTCCCCACCAAAGGTAGTATAGAAAAATACATCCTTTTCAAAAAGAGCTAAAACATCTTTACGTCCTGTAAGGAAAGCAATAGGCATGCCGTTAGCGACGGCTTTTGAATAAACGGCTAAATCAGGTTTAATGCCGAAATATTCTTGTGCACCACCGATGGCAATTCTAAAACCGGTCCACATCTCGTCAAATATTAATAAAGTACCATTTGCTTTACAGAGTTCATATACCTGTTGTAAATAATTCGGCTTTGGTTCATCGAATACAAAAGGTTCGAGAATGACGGCAGCCACATCTTTATCTAAAGATTCGCGTAAGCTGTCTATGTCATTATAATTAAATGTATAGGTTAGATCACGAACAGCTTGTGGGATACCTTTTGCCCGATCTGTAGCCGAAATATACCAGTCGTGCCAGCCGTGATACCCACAACAAAGGACTTTATCTCTTCCGGTAAAAGCTCTAGCAACACGAATGGCTGCTGATGCTACATCTGCGCCTGACTTACTGATACGTATTGATTCTGCATTTGGAATGGTTTGATGAATAAGCTCTGCAACCTGGTATTCCAACTCATGCATCAATGAAAAGGTAATGCCTTTATCAAGTTGCTCGCGAATAGCATTATCAACATCCGGATAGCCATAGCCTAATGAGAGTGGTCCGATGGCTGCATTCAAATCAAGATATTCATTCCCATCCACATCCCAAACACGGCTTCCTTTACCATGACTGAGATATACGGGACAAGCACCAATTGAATATTGGCCTGGTCCCTTAGCCATAGTTTGGCTCACAGGTGTCATAATTTTACGTGCTTTTTCAAGCAGCTCTTTTGAGCGAGAAAGGTCGGGGTATTGTTGATTAAATCTTACAGTATTGGCCATAGCAATAATTATTTAAGCAAAGGTAGAAAAAGTTAAAAATTAATCCCAAAAAACAGAGGTTGTTTGCCATATATGCCATGATTCGTCTGCCTGACGAGAAAGCATGTCATAACCATTCAATGTTTGCGCCCCATGTGTTTTCCCTCTTGCGAGAAACAGTGTTTCTGAAGGATTATAAATTAAATCGTAAAGTAAATGTTTCGTGCTGATGGCTTCATACGGAATGTCCGGCGCTTTATCCATATCAGGATACATGCCAAGAGGCGTGGTGTTGATAATGAGCTTATGCGCGTCAATATATTCTGATGTTAACTGATGATAAGAGATATACTGTTTAGATAGTAACGAAGCACGTGATACTACTTGAAAAGGAATATGCAGTTTACTTAGAGCATATTGCACAGCCGATGATGAGCCGCCGCTCCCTAGAATAAGAGCTTTTTTATGATGTCTCCGCAGATGAGGCGTTAAGGTTTGACTGAAACCGATATAATCAGTATTGAACCCTATTAGACGCGGCTTACCTTTTGCGTGGTCAATATATATGCAATTTACCGCTCCTATTCTTAAGGCTGCCGGATGGATAAAGTGTAGAAATGGAAGAATGGACTTCTTATAGGGTATGGTAACATTTATTCCCAATAACTGATGTGAGTGAATAAGCGATTCGAGTTGATTAAGCGAATCAATTTCATAAGCATCGTAACGATAATCATCCAGTTTCTTTTTGGCAAAGAGCTGTTTAAAATAGTTTGGAGAAAAACTATGGGTGAGGGGAAATCCGATGAGTCCATATTGTTTCAAATGACCAACTTCTCAGATAGGTGTTCTAATATTACGACTGTTTTATTCTAACTTTTGCTTTAATCATCTCAATAATCATAGGTAATAACGACAAGCCAATAATTCCGAAAATGACTAATTCAAAATTTCTTTGAACAATAGGTAAGTTTCCAAAGAAATAACCTAATAAGGTAAGTCCAACAACCCAAGTTGCACCGCCTACAATATTATACTGAATGAATTTTTTATAGGGCATTTCTCCAATACCGGCCACGAAAGGGGCAAAGGTTCTGACAATAGGAACAAAGCGAGCTATAATAATTGTCTTTGGCCCGTATTTCTCAAAAAAATGGTGAGTTTGGTCAATATATTTTTGCTTTACAAGTTGTTTGCCTTTGATCTTCCATTGCAGCACCTTTAAACCAATATTCTTTCCCAAGAAATAATTGACCCCATCGCCTAAAATAGCGGCAATCACTAATAACCCTAAGACGTAACTCAAACTTAACTCGGCTTTTTCTCCGGCCTCATTCACAACACCTGCACAAAAAGTACCAGCAGCAAATAATAAGGAATCGCCGGGTAGAAATGGCATGACAACCAGGCCAGTTTCTATAAAAATAATGAGAAACAGAATAACATAAATCCACAGACCATATTCCTGAATCATAGTAAATAAATGCTGATCAAGATGCAAAAAAAAGTCAAAGAAAGATCTAATTAATTCCATTATGATTTGCTGTTTTTAAATAGTTATGACGTTGTTTTTTCTTAACCTGTTTAATAAGTTGGAATACTTGGATCTATTTCCTTGCTCCAGGCAAAGATACCTCCTTCCAAATTATAAAGATTCTCATAACCCATAGTGTCTAAAATACTGATTAGTGTAGCAGATCTAACACCTGTTCGGCAATAAATAATTACTTTTTTAGACGTATCAATGCGGTCAAGATTATTCATGACTTCTCCTAAGGGTATTAACTCTCCACCAATATTACAGAACTCATGTTCATATGATTCTCGTACATCAATAAGCTGGAACTCTTCCCCTTTTTCTATAAGGTTCTTAAGCTCTACAACAGTAATGGTCTTCATTTCTTCTTACTGTCTGAAGCTTTATTAGGAGAATCTGATGGAAGAGGAATCCAATTGTGGGCAATCTCTTTAGGCAAGAAAGCAAAAAAAGTATCACCCCGAAGGCCAAGACGCAATGTTTCGAGTGGGATTACTTCTTCAGGCGCTATATTACCAAGATTAACATTGGCGCCTAATAATTTGATCCAGTATGCTTGCTGAGATTTGATGGGTGCTTCCCAAATAATTTTTTCAGATGGAATTTTATTTAAAATCTTATTGATGAGTTGTATATGCGCCTTACCGCTTGGGCGATAAATACCAACAGTGCCACTTTCTCTAGCTTCGGCAATAACTTTCCATGCACCGGCATCCAACTCTTTTTGCATCATGTTTTTCCATTTATTGGGGGCAATGAGAATACCCTCCGCTTTTGAGCCAACTTCACTTAACACAATACCATGTTTCGCCATCTCAGTAATGTATTTACATTTTATATGATGATCCATCTTGATAGAACCGTCTGATACTTCCATGGTGTCTAGTCCGAGAGTGTCAATCAGTTTGAGAAATTGGTCAAATTGGTTTCTCACCACAAATGCCTCGAAAAAGGTGCCACCTAAATAGCATCGTATGCCGGCATCTTTGTAAATCTTAATTTTTTCTTTTACATTTTTAGAAACATAAGATGTGCCGAATCCGAGCTTCACAAAATCAATCAAATGACCTGAAGCATCAACAAGATCCTCCGCTTGCCGCGAGCTAAGTCCTTTGTCCATTACCATTGTAATACCTGATGAACGAGGTTTAGACGGCCGTTCCGGCACATGTGGAAGTATTACATCCATAGTTGTTATTGATAAGTTTGGATAATTTCAATGATATCGTAACGTTCGGCGAGTTCAGGATAAAAGTCAATAAACTCGCGTAAATTCTTTTTATTAAGACTAAGGGCATTTATCAGCCATTTCTTTCCTTCGTTTTCCTGGCCATTTAGTATAAGCATTCCGGCTAGGCGAAACATCAATTCGGCTGATTCGGGTAAATAAGCCATGCCTTCTTGTAAGATGTCTATGGCTTCATTATAATCGTCATAATGGAAAAACAATTGTGACTTATCTAACCAAAAATCCGGATTGTCGGTCATGCTATCAGAGAGCTTTTCATAAATCTCTTCGGCATCCTTCAATCGGTTGGTATTTTGTAGGAATTCAGCATATACCAATTGGAACTCATTATTATTGGGAGCTAATTCAATGGCTTTCTTTATATATTCTATGCCTTCTGTTATTTGATGTATTTGCCCTAAACAAACACCTACACCCAGCCATGCATCCGGCCAGTCAGGAGACTCCTTAATGGTTTGCTGATAATATTCGATGGCCAGCTCGTAATCTTCAATATTTTCGTAACACTCGCCTAAGGTATAATAAATGCGTTCCTTAAATTCTGATTTAGGGAGATTTTCAAGTAAGATTTCAATGGCATGATGATAGAGTTCAAGCGAAATATAACATTCAGCCTTTTGCAAATACGCATCTATATTTGCATCGTCAATAACAATAACAAAGTCAAATGCTTCAATGGCTTTCTCATACAGCTCAAGTTCCCGATAGGCTAAGCCGGTATAATACCAGGGGATATGGTTGTAAGGGTCTTTATCTATTGCTTCCTGAAAGAAAGCAATAGCTTCATCCACTCGATTATCCATTTGCAGGGTAAAGAAAATCTCTAAATAGGCTAATGCATTGTGCGGATTCTCAATAATAGCCCGTTTCAGATAGGTTAAGGCGTTCTCCGTGTCACCTTTGTTTTGGAATTCAGAGGCGATATCTACAAATAATAAATCGCGATCTTCAGTATCTACCAAAGTAAGGGCTTGCTCAAAGTTGGCAATAGAGCTGTCAAAATCTTGAAGTTCGGAGAGAATCTCTGCACGGAAGATATAGATCTCCGGATTCGTCTTGTCAATCAACTCTAATTCATTGAGTAAGACAAGTGATTCATTTAGCTTGCCTTTTCTATAAAGCACTTGTGCGTTCTTAAATTTTAGTTCAGATGAGGTCGGATGTTGGGAGAGACCAATCTGAATGGCTTTATTGGCCATGGAGATATTACCAAGTAGGAGATAGTATTGAATGATGCTATCTATTTGCTCTACATCAAAAAATTTCAGTTCGTTACGTCTGAGCATAGCCTCAAAACGTGCCACCTCTTTTTTGGTTTGTTCGTTATTTTCCAACTCAAAATCTCCTCTCATAGATAAACAAATATAGGATAATCTTTCCATGAACGCATTTCGTTTCAGGATATTTTATGAATGGATTTTAACGCTAATTAATAGCGATAGTAATCCGGCTTATATGGGCCCTGCGGAGAAACGCCTATATATTTAGCTTGTTCATCATTCAGTTCATCAAGCTCAACACCAATTTTAGATAAATGCAAACGGGCTACTTTTTCATCCAGGTGCTTTGGAAGAACATAGACCTCATTTTTATAGTTTTGATGGTGATTCCAAAGTTCTATTTGGGCTATCGTTTGATTGGAGAATGAATTTGACATAACAAAGGAAGGGTGTCCGGTGGCGCATCCTAAGTTGACTAATCGTCCTTCTGCCAAGAGAAGAATATCTTTGCCATTAATGGTGTATTTATCTACCTGGGGCTTGATACTTTCCTTGGTTTGGCCAAAATTATTATTTAGCCAGGCTACATCAATTTCATTATCGAAGTGCCCGATATTACAAACAATGGCTTTATCCTTCATGAGTTTGAAATGCTCGCCGGTGATGATATCTTTATTACCTGTAGCTGTTACGATAATATCAGCTTCTTTCACGGCTGTTAACATTTTCTTTACGGCATAGCCATCCATGGCTGCCTGAAGGGCACAGATTGGGTCAATTTCCGTTACAATTACTCTTGCTCCAGCACCACGTAAAGACGCAGCAGATCCTTTTCCAACATCACCATAGCCTGCAACCACCGCTACTTTTCCGGCCATCATAATATCCGTTGCCCGACGGATAGAATCTACCAATGATTCTTTACATCCGTATTTATTGTCAAACTTTGACTTTGTTACAGAGTCGTTCACGTTGATGGCGGGCAAGGGTAGTGTTCCGTCTTTCATACGCTCATATAAGCGGTGTACGCCGGTAGTTGTTTCTTCGCTTAGGCCTCTGATATCTTTCACAAGCTCAGGGAAACGATCTAAAACCATATTGGTTAAATCGCCTCCATCATCAAGAATCATATTTAAAGGTTTGCCGTCTTTGAATGCAAATAAGGTTTGTTCAATACACCAGTCAAATTCCTGCTCATTCATACCTTTCCAAGCAAAAACAGGTATGCCTGATGCCGCAATCGCTGCCGCCGCATGATCTTGGGTAGAGAAGATATTACATGATGACCAGGTTACTTCAGCGCCAAGATGTACAAGTGTTTCAATAAGAACAGCTGTTTGAATAGTCATATGAAGACATCCGGCAATTCTAGCGCCTTTTAAAGGTTGCTGTTTGCCATATTCCTCGCGAATAGCCATTAATCCAGGCATCTCGGCCTCTGCCAGTTTAATCTCTTTACGGCCCCAATCAGCCAACGAAATGTCTTTTACGTTATATTGCATCACAGTGCTTGAATTTGTTGTCATTAGTTATAATTCATATTTTAGGGGTACAAAGTTAATAAAAATCGGATAATCTCTTTAAAAATGAAATGAATAGCTATATTATCGGAAGTATAAAATGTACAGTATTAGGGCTTTTCTCTATATCGTTTATCAGATTTTCAAGGTTAAAGAGTTGTTAATGTTTGCATATTTCTAAAATAGGGTTTTAAATTTGTGATAAATCAGAATAAAAACACATTGTATGAAAAAGATTTTTACATTATTGAGTGCGATTACATGCCTAATCTTTATAGGTTTTTCGCAGGCAAATGCCCAAAAGCAAATGGGCCCACAATTTACAGCACCTAAAATGGATGTTGATTTCGGAGAAGTAGAGCAGAATGGAGACGGGGTGCGCGAATTCAAATTTAGTAATACCGGCTCAGAGCCATTATTAATTACCCATGCACAGGGTTCATGTGGTTGTACTGTTCCGGAATGGCCTAAAGAGCCTATTATGCCCGGCAAATCTAATGTTATCAAGATTAAATATGATACCAGTCGTATTGGCCAAATAAACAAAACTGTAACTGTAACCACTAACGAAGTAGAAGGAAAAGATGGAGATGGTAACCCTATTTATAAGAATCATGTGATTCAAGTAAAAGGGAATGTTAAACAGCCTTAATAGATAGACTTATAGATTATGAAAAAAGTTCTTGTTACATTAAATGTCATTACATTAATCATGGTAGGCGGTGTTTTTTCCAATACCATGGCTCAAAAAGCCACCGGTCCTGCATTCTCTGCCGATAAAATGGAAGTAAGCTTTGGAGAAGTGGAATATAAGGGAGATGGTACCAGAGAGTTTGTATTTAAAAATATCGGTACAGAGCCTTTGCTCATTACCAATGCTAAAGGAAGTTGTGGTTGTACTGTTCCGGAATGGCCTAAAGAACCTATTCGTCCCGGACAAACAGGCGTTGTAAAGATCAAATATGATACCTCTCGCTCAGGCCCTATCAGTAAGAGTGTCACCATTACAACTAATGAGATTGAAAGCAAGGATGCAAACGGTAATCCGGTATATAAGAATCACAATGTGTTAATTAAAGGGAATGTTAAGCCTGCACCTACAACAGATGGATTGCCGGTCAATACAAATTCCGGTGCACCCGTAGAATAAAGATGTTCGTTTATTCATAATTGTTAATTTAGCCCCGTAATTGGGGCTTTTTTTATAAAATAAATTTATTATGCCAAGTATTTCAGAAAAAGGTCGCAGCATGCCGGCTTCTCCTATCAGAAGATTGGTGCCATATGCAGATGCGGCACGTAGTAGGGGTTTGACAGTTTATCAGTTAAATATCGGCCAACCGGATATTCATACACCCGATGTGGCTCTCCAGGCCGTTAAGTCGTTTTCTCAGTCCATTATAGAGTATTCGCATTCAGCCGGGAATTTATCTTATCGCAATAAATTGGCAGCCTATTATCAAGGGATGAAGATGCCTGTAACGGCTGACCAGCTATTGATAACAACAGGTGGTTCGGAAGCGCTGCTTTTTGCTTTGATGTCATGTCTGAATGAGGAAGATGAGCTAATTGTACCGGAGCCTTTTTATGCTAATTATATCAGTTTTGCTATAACAGCAGGCGTGAGAATAGTACCTATCACAGCCAGAATTGAGAATGGTTTTGCATTACCTGAAATAGATGCTTTTGAAGAAAAAATTACAGACAGGACAAAAGCTATACTAATTTGCAATCCGTCGAATCCTACCGGTTATTTATATACAGAAGAAGAATTGATGCGATTAAGAGAAATCGTATTACGTCATGATTTATTTCTCTTTGCTGATGAGGTTTATCGTGAGTTCGTTTATGATGGGCGTAAACATATTTCAACCTTTGAACTACCCGGATTGGAGAATCATCTGGTTGTGGTTGATTCCATTTCGAAAAGATACAGCATGTGCGGTGCAAGGATTGGCGCTTTATTAACTAGAAATGAAGAAGTATATCAAACATGTTTGAAGTTTGCGCAAGCGAGATTAAGCCCACCCACGTTTGGTCAGATAGCCGGAGAAGCTGCCTTGGATACACCCTCATCCTATTTTGATGAGGTGGTTACAGAATATGAAGCAAGGCGTAATTATATGGTTGAGTTGTTAAATCAGATACAGGGTGTGCTTTGTCCACGTCCCGGTGGTGCGTTTTATTCCGTAGCACGACTGCCGGTTGAAAACGCTGAGGACTTCTGCATTTGGATGCTAAAAGAGTTTGAATATAAAAAACAAACCGTGATGATGGCGCCTGCTTCGGGCTTTTATGTTACACCTGGCATGGGGCGTGATGAGGTGCGCCTGGCTTATGTGCTTAATCGTGATAAGATTGGGCATGCCATGGAATGCTTGGCTCATGGATTAAGGGCCTATCAGACTGTTATGCAACCGGCCTGATGCCCTAGAGGTCCTTTCTTTTAAAGATACGTAAGGATATATAATATGGAATTGCAACCCATAGGGTAAGCAAGAAGAATGCAATAACCATCCCTTCTGCTGATCCAAAGAATTTCTTGAAGATAGCACCGGTGTAACCCATCATAGCAGATACATCTAAATGGAGTAAGATGAGAATACGTGCCAGGTCAATAGGACTTGTTGCCGTAATGCCAATCATCATTTTCTCAATCGGATAGTCGGATAGTTGAAATAGTAAGAAGAGTACCAGCGCATCAAAAAGAAGTGCAAAATACAGCCAAAGCATAATAGACATACCAATGCCCTTAGCTTTATCACGTGTGATGGAGGCGCTTAAGAATGCAAGTGAAACAAAAACCAGCGAGATAAGCATTCCTATTGAAACCATGATGAGAGAGAGTGATGGTTCGGTATAAATAAATAAAGGTACGCCGGCGCCCAAAAAGAAAGCAATAGCCATGCTACCTGAGAGACCAATAAATAAGCTAATCCAGATTTTATTGCGTTTTATTGGCTGGCTGGTTAGTAGCTCAACAAATTCAGCACTATTGTATATGTAAATGGTCGTAAAGAGAACGGAAACTAACGGTACGATTAGTAAGATAATATTAAGTAACGAGAGCACACCTTTTGCACTTGTATCTTCTAAGCTGAAAGCACTCCATGCAAAGATGGCAAGCAGCAATGTATAGGCCAATACGATCTTATTCTTAATAATATCCAGTATGACAAATTTAATAATACGAATCATGCCTTTTGTTTTTTAAGAATTTGGGCAATAGCCTTAGAGATGCGATTTTCGCCGGTTTCTGCATGTAGCTCTGTAATATTCTTATGAAATACCAAACGGCCTTCCTGCATAAAAATAATTTGTGTAATCATGTCATCAAGTTCGCTAAGCAGATGAGAGGTAATCAGGATTAATTTCCCATTTTGTTTTTCCGCAATGATTTTCTCTTTTAGAATTTCAGAGGCAATTGGATCGAGACCGGCGGTAGGCTCGTCTAAGATAAGCACATCCGGATTAAAAATAAACGCCAGACAAGCACTCACTTTTTGTCTTGTACCGCCGCTTAGTGTGCGCATACGTTTATTTTTCATTTGTTCTATACCAAATTCGCGTACTAAATCTTCGTCTAATGTACCTTGATAGGAGCGAATATTAATAATCATATCCAGTACCTGGCCGATAGTCATATTATCGGGATATCTACCAATTTGTGGCATATAGCCGATATGGTTACGATATGTATAATCTTTCTTTATGCTTTTCTCTTTAAAGAGAATATCGCCACTATCCGGCACAACCATGCCAAGCACACTTTTAATCAAAGTGGTTTTCCCGCATCCATTAGGGCCAATCAATGCTATAGATTGGCTGCTTTGACAATGCACAGAGATCTTATCTAGTGCTTGCAGCCTGCCAAACCGTTTATTTAGATGTCTTGTTTCAATCATAATGGCAACGGTCTCATTAGTGGTATGTTGTCAATAAAATTATCAGGTGTTAAACTGGGTAATATTCTTTCAGATTTATCTAAAAGAGATACCATAAAACTCCGATATAATAACATAGCCGGAGGATTGGTTTCTACAATCACCGAGAATAAACTAAGTGGCCGATAAGGCACATCGCCAATTTGATCTTTGTTTAAATCATACCCTTCATAACGATCCCAATAGTTTTCGTCAAAGGTGCTTAATACCAGTGATCCGTTAGTACTTATATCAAAAGTGTTGCGGATAAAATTATTCTTTGTAATCACATTATCCATTCCATTTGCTTGAATTTTCATGCCCCAGCCATTGGATTTGAAAAGGTTCTTCTCCACTATTATACGATTGGCTCCATCAAGAAAAATAGCCGATGTATTATTTATAAACCGATTATTATAGATATAGCTGTCAGAAATTTCTTTGAGTAATAATCCATAAGCCGCATCTCCCCAGTTTTCGATGAACGTATTATTCATCATGGTCACATGCTTTGTGTACATAACAGCTACGCCGGCGCCGTTATTCCTAAAGATATTTGTAAAGTATGAATCATTGTGAGAGAACATGAAATGTAATCCATATCGGGTGTTATTCTCAGAGATATTTCGCCAAATAACCGAATGTGTTACAAATTCAAAATAGATACCATCTCGGTTCCCGGATAAGTAATTACCGATAATAAGTAAGCTGTCACTTTTCCAGCAATGGATACCATTGCCGATTTCCTGTTCATCTACGCCAAGTGATACAACACGATTGTTTTTAACTATGCAATGTTTACTCCGTTGTATATATATACTAAAGAAATTATCATAAAAATAGTTGTCGAGAATCCGTACATGTTTACTGTCGTAAACCTTCACACCGGCTGGATCGCCGATAGATGCATGGCCTGATCGTTGTATCTTAAATCCTTTTAGCGTAACATAATCTGCGTGAATACTTAGGATCTCCACTTTTTTATCGCCATCAATAACAGGCATATCTATACCTATTAAGGATATTGATTTTTCAATAATGATATTACCTTCTTTATAGAATCCACCGAAAACAAGAATCGTATCACCATCTGATGCCTTCTTTAAGGCGGAGGTAATGGTTTTGAAAATTTCTGTTTCCCCTACTCGGATTGTTTTAGCAGGCGTTGTGGAAACAAAACTAAGCATCAGAGTAAGACAGAGAAGTGTACGCATTAATGTTCAGCTAATAAACGATTCCAGTCGAATATTTGGGTTTGATTTTCTACAGCTATTTTCTCAGCATCAGACTTATTGGCAAAAGCGGCGATATCGCCACGCATTGGACTGCGAAGCGATTCGGCATTCACATAATATGCAGTAGTGGCATCTATGAGTTGATTACTTGCCATATAATCGTGTGCATACCAGGAAGAGAATGAAGTTTCTTTCTGCTCATTTTGATATTTAAGCATACAGCTGATATCGTCAAATTTATATACACGACCTTTAGAAGTAATGATTTCGGCACCAAACCGTCCATCTGAAATGGTCATCTTGCAGAATTCGCAATTATCTTTGTTAAGTATAATGGGTTCCGGCCCTTTTTTACCACATGAAACAAAAAGAAAAGAAAGAAGCATGATGGATGAAGCAATGGTTGTTTTCTTTTTGCGCTTTAGTATACGTTGTAAAAGGCCGGTTTCGATGAATAGGCCTATCGCCATGAGAAAACCTGCTCCAACGATAAGTAGTCCACCAATATCGGGCACAGAGAATGCACCGAAGTTTAATAACTTCTTAAAGCCAAAGAGCGGTGGTTGATAGGCTTGTCCCGGAACCTGAATAGGTGCGTCAGGGTTCAGATTATGGCCGTAATCATATTCCCAACGCCAAAAGTCAATCATAGAAACAATACCAAAGATGACCAACAAAGCAAATAAAGTATAAAAGAATTTTTTATTGCCAATAATGCCGGCTAAGGCCAATAGTACGACAAACCCCCATAGAATATAAGGAAGCACAGTAAACTCAATAAAGTTTTCTGAATGTAGTGTAGCCATCCCAATATAATGGTTTAGGCCATTAATAATTTCAACGTCACCGGCCAGTTTGTTAGCATAGATCTGCATCATAAGTCCTTCGGGATACTGTGGGGCATCCAGCTCAATTCTCCATATAGGTTGATAGATGGCTACTGCCATAAGAATGGCGCCAATAAAAAGAAAGATGCGGGTGGTTATAGAAATTTTGCTTGCTTTCATTTTGTTTTACTTATAATAAAAGAAATAAAAAAGGGAGCAGGTCAATTTAAACAGCCTGCTCCCTATATTGTTTAATAATTACTTAAGGAGTGACTGTTTCTCCGGTGTGATAGTAGAGAGGTACATTGCTACCTGCAGGAGATACACGAACATATCCTTGCATTTCTTGGTGTAAAGCACTACAGAAGTCAGTACAATACATTGGGAAGATACCAACGCGATCAGGATTCCATTTTAAAGTAACTGTTTCGCCCGGCATAATTAATAATTCAGCTGTATTAGCACCTTTGACGGCAAAGCCATGTGGGATATCCCAGTCCTGCTCTAAGTTAGTTATGTGGAAATAAACTTCATCACCTACTTTAATACCTTCAATATTATCAGGGGTGATATGAGAACGAATGGTAATCATGTAAACATGCACTTTATTACCCTCACGAACCACTTTGCAGTCAGCTTCGCTTTTAGTTACGTATGGGTGCTTATTATCCTCGATCTTATAAATCTTTAACTGCCCGTTATTTTTAATTAAATCGGTGGGTGATGCTTGCGCATAGTGTGGCTCACCAATTGTCGGGAAGTCAAGA
This sequence comes from Flavobacteriales bacterium, assembly GCA_026936045.1. Lineage (GTDB taxonomy): Bacteria > Bacteroidota > Bacteroidia > CAIKAF01 > CAIKAF01 > BA4. The sequence goes on along the minus strand of JAIXKU010000249.1, from coordinate 3,450 downwards.
ATAAGTTGCATTTTCTCTCCAGAGATGTCGTAAAGCTGTGCACTTTGAGTTAACTCAGGTCCGGTAGGCAAATAGCGGTCTTTAGTAATCTTATTGTAAGCAATTACATATTTGCCGAAAGGCTTACGTGTGTTACCACCAGGTACGCAAAGGTGACCAACTGAATAGTAAGTTGGCACACGATCAACTACTTTTAAGTCTTTTACGTTCCATTTAACAACCTCAGAAGAAACGAACATAGAAGTATAAGCATATCCGTTAGCATCAAATTCAGTGTGAAGAGGACCTAATCCTGGTTTCTCTACTTCACCATAGAGAGCTGCCTCATATTTGATAACAGGAATACCGCCAAATTCAGTTTCGAATTCTTTATTTTCAATAGCTTTTATAATCTTATCGAAACTGAATACAGGAAGTAAAGCGGCTAGCTTACCACTACCTACGATGTATTCACCTGTTGGATCTACGTCACAACCATGTGGAGATTTAGGACATGGGATAAAGTAGCAGATATCTTTCAGCTTTGCAGCATCCAATACAAGCACTTCATTCTTAATGGTATGAATACCAGTATGCGTTGCTTCATCCCATACGTTATGAGCGTATTTAACAGCTACTTTCTCGGCTTGACCTGCTTTTAAATATTCTTCAGCTTTTTTCCAGTTAACAGCCATAATAAAATCTTTATCATTTTTAGAAGCATTCACTTCTAATAATGTGTTGGCCATTTCACTGTTATAGCAGCTAAAGAACATCCAACCGTGAGATTTGGCGCGACCGCAACGGGCTAAGTCAAAGTTAACACCAGGAGTGCGTATTTGGAAAGCTAGATCCATTGCACCAGTTTCTTGGTTTACACTGATAAAGCTGATGTGTCCTTTGAAGTTCTCTTTGTAAGTACTGATGGGCACATCACCGTTTTGGTTATCGCCCGGTACACTGAATCGTGTTCCTGCTACAACGTATTCTGTATTTTCAGTTCCGAACGGTGAGCTGTGGTTACCGGCACTGTTAGGCAGCTCGATAATTTCAGCTGTACGGAAAGTTTTAAGATCAATACGAGCCACACGTGGTGTGTTGTTGGCATTGCCAAAAGCCCATTTACCGTTCTGTTCGCCGTTTGTTTGTGACATTTCTACGTGGTGTAAATCGTCCCAAGGAACAAAACCATGCGAAGTCATCAACATTGGTTTTGTTTCCTCGCTATATCCCCAACCTTTTTCAGGGTCAACGGAGAAGACTGGAATTACACGAAATAAGCGGCCGCTTGGTAATCCATATACGCTCATTTGGCCGCTGAAACCGCCGGAAACGAAGTTGTAAAATTGATCATATTCACCTGGAGCAACGTAGGCTTTAGAAGCAGCATCCCCTGAAATCGCTTGTTTCGAGCCTTTAGGCCTACACGAAACGGCAATTAGCGAAACTGCTGCTAAAAGAATCATTAGGTTTTTCATTGTTTTCATAAAAGTGATTTAATTGTTAAGTGGTATATGGTAAAAGGAGACTGTTTAGTTTATGCCATCGTTCTTCCGCATGAACTCATAGATGTCACGTGCTTCATCATCGGTAAGATTCTGATTAGGCATACGCACCAAGCAAATCTCTAACTGGGCTTGTAACTGCGGATCTTTGTCAATCATAGGATCCGGATTGGTGATAAAGTTTAGAATCCAGTGAGCAGCATGACGTTTGGTCACATCTTTCCATCCAGGACCAACCAAACGCTCATCTGTAAGCTTATGACAAGAGATACATTTGGTGTTTGCTGAAACCTCACCGCGTGTTGCCATTTCCTTATTTAGAGCAGCATCAACAATAACATTTTCCTCAGTAAATTTACCCAAGCCGCGCTTAGGATCGTATTCATTAGGATTATGAGATGTTGTAGTTGTTGTATTGCCGGACTCATTACTTGCTCCGGTTGTTTCAGTTTTCCCGCCGCAGCTCATAAGTGCTACGCAAACTACAGTACCAAAGAATAATTTATAGTTCATAATTGTTGTTTTTAAATTTCAGCACAAAGCTACATCAATAAAGATGACAAAGCAAAAAAATATAATTTTCTGTTGATATAAAGAAGTGCATAAACACTACATTTCAGAAGATATGATAAGGAATTGGGAATAAGATGATTGCGCTTTTAATAGTTAGATATTAAACATTTAAACCTGCATTAATGCAGGTTTAAATGTTTGTCAAGATCACAATATTAATTATTGAGGATTACATAAAGTATCAAAAAGCGTGGGCTCTTTAATATGGTTTTTAATGTTTCTTAGCCAGATTATAATAATCAGCCACTTGATCCCAATTTAATACATGCCAAAAATTTTGAACATAATCAGGGCGCTTGTTTTGATATTTCAGATAATAGGCATGTTCCCAAACATCAAGTCCTAAGATCGGGAAGCCTTTTACATCAGCTATATCCATGAGTGGATTATCTTGGTTTGGGGTAGACGTGACAACTAATCCACTATCATGACAAACCAGCCAAGCCCATCCTGAGCCGAATCGAGAAATAGCAGCTTTATTAAATTCTTCTTTCATAGCATCTACAGACCCAAATCCTTTTTCAATGGCTTTAAGTAAATCTCCGGACGGATTGCCTCCACCTTGTTTTTTCATTACTGTCCAAAATAGATTATGGTTGTAGAACCCGCCACCATTATTGCGAACAGCAGCCGGATGTTTTGAAATTTCACTTAAAATACTTTCAATACTTAGTTTTTCAAGTGCCGAACCTTTAATAGCGGCATTTAAGTTATTGGTGTATGCGGCATGATGTCTGTCGTGATGAATCTCCATTGTAAGTGCATCAATGTATGGTTCAAGTGCATCAAAAGCATAGGGCAGAGAAGGTAATTCAAAAGCCATGACAATACGTTTTAGTTATTATTAATAAATGTTTATACATCTTGAGTAACAATAAAAGTAAAAAGTTGTTCAATATGAAGTTAATATAATTAGAAATCAGTCATCCATCTTTGATGGAGTAGTGATGATTTGTTTTACTTGATTAGAATCATTGGTTAAGGCACCGCCAAATACCCATCCTATCTCGCCGCCTGGGAGTTTGACTTTTAGCCAATAGTCCTCATACGGCTTCCCTCGTAATTGGATGATTTCTTTTTGAGTTGACTTTTCTTGTAGATAGATAAGTTTCTCTCCTGTTCTTAGTTCACGGATGATTTCACCTTCTAATCCGGGCTTTTTCCTGGCGCGTAAGTTATCAACCCATACGTAGTAAACCTCTTCTGTTTGTATATTCAAAGCCGTATCTTGATGCGGATCTTTTGGTATGTTAGTTTTTTCTTCCTTTTTACCACATCCCAAACAGATTAATAAGAGCAGATATGTTACAAGGAATATTTGCCAAATAGATGTATAGTGACTCATTTTTTTATATTTTTGAAAGGCAAATCATAATTATTTATAAAAGTATGT
>JAIXKU010000330.1 GCA_026936045.1 Flavobacteriales bacterium | reverse complement strand
GTACATATATAGGAAAAAAATGTTTTTTTGTACAAAGATTTTAGACATGGATGCATATCAAACTCTCTTTTCGCCTTTGACAATTGGTAGGCTGACCTTGCGAAACCGTACAATCCGCTCTGCTGCATTTGAAGGCATGAGTATGAATCACGACGTAACCGATGAGCTTTTGGCTTATCATCAGCAAGTGTCCGCCGGTGGCGTTGGTATGACTACGGTGGCTTATGCCTCAGTAAGCAAAGACGGTTATTCATTTCCGCACCAGCTTTGGTTGCGTGAGGCTATCAGACCCGGTTTGACACGATTGGCCGAGGCTGTGCATAAAGAAGGAGCAGCCGTTTCTATTCAGATTGGGCATACCGGTAATATGTCAAAAAAATCAATGACGGGCTTTCGCCCTGTTTCCGCCTCTGCACGGTTTAACCTCTATGCGCCATCCTGCCCTCGTAAGATGAACAAGGATGATATCAACCGTATTGTAGATGATTTTGCAAACGCCGTGAAATTGGTTAAGTCATGCGGATTTGACGCCGTAGAAGTGCATGCCGGACATGGATACCTTGTCAGCCAGTTTTTATCTCCCTACACCAACAGAAGAAAGGATGAGTTCGGCGGCTCTTTTGAAAACCGCTCTCGCTTTATGAAGATGATATTGGAAGCGGTTCGTACGGAGGCCGGACGTGATATGGCTTTATTGGTTAAGATGAATGTTAACGATGGATTTAAAACTGGTATTTCGCCCGAAGATGCGATAGAAACTGCTCTGTTAGCTGAGAAACAAGGTGCTGATGCGCTTATTCTCAGTGGTGGTTTTGTAAGCCGTATGCCGGTGTATGTTATGCGTGGCGAGATTCCACCCACCATCATGGCTTATCATATCAAAGACCCTCTGATTAAATCCATGCTTTTACTGTTTGGCCGTAAACTGATGAAGCCGTTTCCTTTTAAAAATGGGTATTTCATGGATGAAGCCGCACCTATTCTTAAATCGGTGAAGATTCCGGTAGTAGCTGTTGGCGGCATAGATACAATGCCTACCATTCAGAAAGCATTTGACCAAGGGTATGCGTTGATAGGCATGGCACGCTGTTTAATAGAAAATACAGAGTTTGTAAATGAATTGTACAAACAATCGCAAACGGAAACAGCATGTAATCATTGTAATTATTGTGTGGCTGTGATGTACACAGGCAAAATGAGATGTTATATGCACGAAAACAATATCCCTAAGAAATTATTAAAACATCTACCTTCATGAACGAGGTTACATTTGCTTTAGTCACAGGTGGCACATCCGGTATTGGATGGGAATGTGCACGAATTTTAGCCGGCGGAAAAAGAAATATCTTGCTTGTCAGCAATCAGGAAGAAGAACTTATAAAATGTAAAGCTATTTTAGAACAGGAATATACTGTTCAGGTTATTACACACTTTCAGGATTTAAGCCTGCCAACATCGGCAGAAGAGCTGTACCGATTTTGCTTGGATAATAAGTTGGAAATAGAGGTATTGGTGAACAATGCCGGCTTCTTTTTCTTTAGTGAGGTGGTTCAGGTACCGGTTGAAAGGGCTTCACGTATGATAAACCTGCACGTGCACACTACGGCTTTGCTTTGTATGCTGATAGGAAGACATATGAAAGAGCGGGGAAGAGGTTATGTTATGAATGTGGCGTCTATTGCGTCTTATAAAGATTTCCCAGGTATTGCTTTTTATGCCGCCACAAAGAAGTTTATTCGCGGATTTTCACGCGCCATGCATGCCGAAATGAAGTATTACGGCGTGCATGTTACGGCACTTTGTCCGGGTGCTACGGCTACCAATCTGTATGATCCAAACGTGATAGATGTGAAAAAAGGGATGCGATGGGGAATTATGATGACAGGCAACGATGTGGCCAAAGCCGGATTACGTGGTATGTTTAAAAATAAACCGGTGGTGATTCCGGGTTTTCTGACAAAGATTATGTTGATTTTTGCTATTCTGACACCGCACTGGTTGATATACATGGTACGTGTGAAATGGCGGCATTTTTTCGATCAACCATCTGTTAAATAACCAACGCCTATTTTTTCTCAAAAAAACTTATCCCAATTATACTAAACAGCTTTCTTCTGCGTTTAGCATGAAACAAAACTTAAGTTTATGGATATAAGTTCTACTTCGAATCTCTTTCTTGATAATAATGCTTCTCGCAAAAACAGATTTCCCTTTCCTCCAAAACATGTACTTGATTTTATAAAATACTATGCAGCGGCTGCTACTTGGATGAAAACGAAAAGCATGCCTGAGTTTGTGATTATCTTAAACTAATAAACTAAGGTTTTAGCTTTAGTTTAGCCTGATTAAAATCAATGATGGCCTGATGGCGTATTAATAAGTCACTGCCAATGATACCGGCCACTTTCGGTAAGCCTAACCGTTTATAAGCATCGTTCACATGTTTGAGACTGATTAATGTGACTTCTTTAGTAGCCAATACAAAACGGCGCAACCGGATATCCACCTGCTTGATAAGGAAGCTGTCTAAATTGCTTTCGCCCACCCCGGTAGATAACATCTCATTGGGAATGAGGTCTTCCGTAATATTATATTTGGATAATTGGTTAGTGTCTAAAACCGTTCTTGACGCACCTGTATCAATGATAAAGATGGCGGGCAGGTCATTTATGCTACCTTTTATCAGCAAATGAAACCCTTCATCTTCTATCTTAACAACGTCTATGGAGATGGTTTTATATCTCATGTCAGGATAACAAGATTAACGGATAAAAGTTTTTTATTTAATAGTCTTTGAATTTACTGTCTAACCAGATTGTAACAGGACCGTCGTTCACCAAGTGTACTTTCATATCAGCGCCAAACTCCCCGACTGCAATGCGGTTGTTCGTTTCTTTTTCCAACTGCAACACAAACATTTCATACATCATGCGTGCAAATTCAGGACGGGCTGCGCGAATAAATGAGGGGCGATTGCCTTTTCTTGTATCGGCAAACAATGTAAATTGGCTGATAACCATGATACGTGCAGTAAGGATATCGTGAAAACAACGGTTCATCTTGCCGGCTTCGTCAGCAAAGATGCGCATCCTCGTTATTTTATAGGTTAAATAGGTTATATCTTCAATCGTATCCCCTTCTTCTACACCGAGAAAAATAAGCAAGCCTTTTTCGATCTTATCCTTTGTTCTTTTATTGATAACGACTGTAGCTTCCGATACCCTTTGAATCAACGCCCGCATGAAAAGTGTTTTTTGCAAATGTATAATATTAAGAATGGGGTTCGCAATAGCAACCCCATTCTTAAATATTTTTATATGCTATGGCTAATTCATGATAATCTGAAATGGTTGATTTAAGATGTAAACAGTGGCGTGTTCATCGCAAACACCGTTGCCAAAGTCAATATTTACAGTTGGGTAAGAATCAAAGGTGGCATCTATCACACCGGCACGTATCCAACGACAGCCTATCAGAACATTTAAATCCTGTACAATTTGGAATGTATAGTTGGTACCATTGGCAGTGGTGCCGCCGGCATTTCCGCTTACCATATACACATCATCCCAAGGATAGAACGCGGTGTTTTCGCCTTCCACCCATACATTATCGCGCTCGGTATGCCAGTTAATTGTCCCGCCATTGTTGGGTTTAATAAACTGTCCGTCCGGATAGCTGAGGTGATAAACCAAATGGTTGTCGGCATTACGTCCCATGTTGGTAATGGTCTTGGTGCCCAGTATCTGATAATCATTAACAAAATACTGATCAAACGTAACAGTAACGACACAGCCTGTCTCCGACCACCAATCCGTAGTGTTGGCTATAATTTTACCGCGTCTGTAACGAAAATCATTACCTAAGCAATTGGTTGATCCAAAATCTAAAGTAAGCGTTTTGGGCCATGTGTAGCCATCGAAAGGCGTAATGGTTAACGTTGCACAAGAATTTAAGGCCGTCAGCTGAATTTTACCAAGAGAATCTTGGGTGTTGGTGGCGGCATCACCTACTTGGGTGAAGATGTCAGAAAACAAGTTTTCGGCTAACGCCATGTCTTCTGTCGCAGAATACAGATTGTTGTTGTTGTTATCATCTTCCTCTTTTTGACAGGCGGTAAAACCGAGAGCAAGCAAAATAACGATCATTAAAGTGTTACGTTTCATATACTTGGATTTATTATGATAAACGCAATGATAACTTAATTAGTGTTACAAAAATGTTAAATGTTAAAAAAGGTTTAGATTAACTCAAGCTTTCTGTATAACGAATAATCTTCTCCGCCAGAATGGTATTCATCTTAGCAAATGCCTCATGTGTCCATCCGGCAATATGCGGGCTCATGATGACTTTATCTGATGAGAGTAGATATTGATAAGCCGGTATGGAGTGAAATGCAGAAGGGTTATCAAAATTATGTGATTCGTATTCTATCACATCTAAACAAGCCCCTAATATCTTACCTTCCTGCAACGCACGCACTAAGGCGTCTGTTTGCACAATCGGGCCTCTTGATGTATTAATCAGATAAAAAGGTTTATGAAATTGGTGGATAAAGCTATCATTAATCCACCCTTTGGTCTCATCGGTTAAAGGAATATGTAAAGATAGGATATCGGCTTGCCGGTATATCTCTTCCAACGATGCTTCTTTATATAAATCACTCCCAAAATCCGATTTATATTTATCATAAATAAGGATGTTTGCATCAAATCCGGCCAGTTTTCGTGCCATTCGGGAGCCTGTATTGCCATATCCTATGATACCGATGGTTTTAGCCATAATCTCTGTACCCATATTTTCAAAGCGTCGCCAAATGCCTTCTCTTACTTCCTGATCGGCCGTCCTGAGACGGTTAAATAGCATCAGCAACATACCGATGGCTTGTTCTGCCACCGCATCCCGATTCCCCTCGGGCGAATGCAAACATTTAATACCGCGCTCTTTAGCTGCTTTTACGTCAATATTTTCCATGCCGGCGCCGGCTCTGGCTATGAATTTTAGATTGGGGGCGTGATCTAAAAAATCACGATCAATGACAAACTTGCTTCGAATGACAAGACCATCATACCGATGAAGCGATTGAAATAGCAGCGTTTTATCTTTCCCCTCAAAATAAGATATCTCAAATCCGTTATTTCTTAACGCCTGTTCAAGCGTATTAGGCGGTAATGTGTCAATAAAAAGAATATGCATAATCAAGCATTTAAGAACGCTAACTCTGTCATCAAACAAGCTGTGCCGGTTTGATTATGATAAAAACGTTGTATTTCTTCTGCATATTTAAAGAATCCGGATGAATGTACCAAAGCAAGAATCATGATAGTTTTTGTGCCGATGAGTAATTTAGCACCAAGGCCGGCTTCGTGATGACGTGTAAAGTTAACCAAATAATCGGCATTGGGTATCACACCACCCCAATCGTTGCGCAAAGACGCATGCGCATGAAACATCAACTCGCCAAAAATCTCTACTTGTTGATTGTCTTGATTTGAAATCAATGTATTTATGCGCATTTGCTCGGTGACAATATGTCTGGATTTCTTCAATAAGACATAATCATCTATATGTTGCAGCGCATCTAACGGTATATCAGCCAAATAATCACATGCCAGTTTCTCTTGCAGCTTGCTCGTAGCTTTTTCAACCAGTTTTATATTGTCGTTATTCTGGCGAATAAGCGGCTCAGCATCAATCTGCGTATCAAGCAGGATAAACCGATAAGGATGGGTTTTAAAATGAAACTTTTGTATCGGATGATTAATTTTTTCGTTTGTCATAAATGCCGTATCAACCTGAAGTTCGCATGGTTCATTGTCGAAAAACCAGGAATAGGGCTGCTCTTTTAGGGTGACGTCAGAGATCGAGCGTTTTAAATAATGGTTTATTAATTCAGGAATGAATTGCGCCATATCATCATGGCCAAAGCTTATATATGCTTGTTCTAAATGTATGGCTAAGCCGGGTAAAACAACCCCTTGTTTGATTAATTGCTGTATAAAGGCAGAGACGTGTTGTACCCAATCGTCAGCATATGCTAGGCTCTTGGTGTAGAGAATCTCTATTGATTCGTTATGAGATGATTGAATATGCAGAAACAACCCGTCATGTATGCCGATTGTACATGTATCTTGCAAAATCGGAGAGAGGACAATCTGCTGAAACGCCCTATTTTCATGTACATCAAAAAGAGGTAGTTTCGTGGGTAAATGATATGTAACGGAAGATTCTATGTCTAGTATTTTAGAAGTACTGAATTGACTGAGCGATGTATCCATTTAAGTCTAACACACATGTTTCCAGTACAAATTTACATTTAGCAAGAGGCGATGGCGAAGCCGTATGCACAGAGTTTTCAATAATTAGGACTGAATAACTTTTGAAAAAGCTAAAAAAAATAAAGATTCAGAAGAAATACGTATTTTTGACTTTTTTCGTTTTAAGGAGGAAATTTTTGACGATTTTGAAGCATTGTGCCATACATAAACACGTATTTTTTGTTTTTCTAACATTCTTATCTTTAGTCGGTTGGGCGCAAAATGTTGCTAAAGTTACAGGACGTATTCTCTCAGAAGACGGTACGCCGGTTGAAGATGTTACTATTTCATTTTCGGATGAAGTCGGTACTGTAACGGATAAGAAAGGTCATTTTTCACTGACAATTCCCTCTGACTCCAATGTGGTTTTGTCCATTCGACACATCGCTTTCAAATCAAAATCATATCCCGTTAACGCCAAACCAGGCACGACTGAGACATTTACTATAAAGCTTGAATCCATTACCATTCAGGAATATAAATATGTAGAGGAAAAAAATCGCGAGTTGTCATTGGTTGAGATTGATCCGGCCAATGTGCAAATGATAGCTACGCCCGGTGATCCGCTTATGGCTCTGCTTAAAACAGCCGGATTAGGTATTGCCACCAATAACGAACTGAGTGCCGGCTATTCCGTAAGAGGCGGGAATTTTGACGAAAATCTCATTTATGTCAATGATGTAGAAGTATATAGACCTTTTTTGGCTAGATCTGGACAGCAAGAAGGATTGAGTTTTATAAATTCCGATATGGTGCAGGGTATTTCATTCAGTTCGGGTGGTTTTGAAGCCAAATATGGCGATAAAATGTCGAGCGTATTGGATATTACCTATCGCAAGCCGGTGCGTTTTGGCGCTACAATTATGGCCAGTTTCTTGGGTGTCAACCTGCATGTGGAAGATGCCATTATTAAAAATCGGCTTAAGTATAATATAGGATTCAGGTATAAATCAAACAATTATATCCTGAGTGGTATGGATACGAAAGGTGAATACAAGCCTGATTTTATTGATTTCCAATCATTGGTATCTTATGATGCTACCGAAAAATTTGAGATTTCGTTAATGGCTTCCTACAGTGACAACAATTACCGTGTGATTCCGGAGAATCGCACCACCACATTTGGTCATGTACAGCAAGCCAAACAGTTGAATGTCTATTTTGACGGCGAAGAGATCACACGCTTTCAGGTTGTGTCCGGCGCGCTGACATTTAATTATAAACCGAATAAGAACAGCTATCATAAATTGATTGCCAGCGCCTATCATACCAAGGAAAGCGAGCGGTTTGATATTTTAGGCCAATATTATTTGGGCGAAGTGGAATCAGATATGACAGATCCGAACTTTGGGCAGGTTGTTAATACCGTTGGGGTAGGTAGTTTCTTAAATCATGCGCGCAACAGGCTGGAAGCGACGGTTATTACGGCTGAAACAAAATCCTATATCTTCCGGGAAGGTAAAAAGCCGGGATCGCGTAACAGCATGAGCTTTCAGTGGGGTGTTCGCTATCAGCATGAACGCATAAATGATAAATTAGACGAATGGAACCTCTTAGATTCTTCCGGTTACCTCATCCCGTATTATGGGCCTTCTGATATCGGCCAAATATATTTGCAAGATATCCGTAAATCGCATATCGAATTAACCAGTCATCGTGTGATGGCCTATTACCAGCAAGGATTTGCCTGGTATGTAGATTCGGCTCGTATTAATCTTCAGGCAGGCGTAAGAGCGCAATACTGGAGTTTAAATAACGAATGGTTGTTCAGCCCGCGTATTCAACTTTCCTGGAAGCCTAACTGGAAACAGGATATGATGTTTAGATTGGCCGGCGGTATATATTATCAAGCACCTTTCTACCGTGAACTGCGTGATTTGGATGGAAACATTAATACTAATGTAAAAGCGCAGCAGTCTATTCATGTAGTACTGGGTTGGGATTATAATTTCAGAATATGGAAACGACCTTTTAAACTTGTGACGGAAGTTTATTACAAACATCTTGAAAACCTAAATCCTTATGAATTAGACAATGTGCGCATTCGTTATTATGCGCAAAATAATGCACGTGGATATGCAGCCGGTGTGGATGTTAAATTAGGTGGCGAATTTGTCGAAGGGTTAGAATCGTGGCTCACATTAAGTATCATGCAAACGAAAGAAGATATCATCGGCGATTATTATATAAATGATAATGGGGACTCTATCTTCCCTGGTTATATTCCTCGCCCGACAGATCAACGCTTCACGCTTGGCCTGTTTTTCCAAGATCATATTCCTTTCTTTAAACCCTTGCGCGTGCATTTGAATCTTTTATTTGGTTCACAGCTCCCTTTCGGCCCACCTAACGACAACCGATACGCCGATACGCTGCGTGCACCGTTCTACCGCCGTGTAGATATCGGCTTCTCGTATGTAATTCTTCAACCGGATCGTAAATTCAAAAAACCCAAAAGCTTCATGCATAATATCCGCTCGCTATGGGTAAGTTTTGAAGTGTTTAACCTGATTAATCTGGATAATACAGTCTCTTATACCTGGATTCGGGATGTCTCTAACAGACAATATGCCGTGCCCAATTACCTTACACCGCGCTTATTTAACCTGAAGCTGGTTATTAAAGTTTAGTATGCGTCTATTTCAATGGCTTAAAGCACGTTTTCGCAGTATTCGTTATGCGTGGCAGGGGTGGATGCGTTTCTTCCATGCTGAACCTAATACATGGATTCATTTGATAGCCACAATATCCGTGTTCTTTCTTGCTGTTGGCTTTAATGTCAGTGCGACCGAATGGATTTTATTACTGATGGCCATTGCTCTTGTTTGGATTGCCGAAATGTTTAACTCAGCTATTGAAGTCATTGTTGATTGGATCAGCTCTGAATGGCATGAAAAAGCCCAATATATTAAAGATGTCAGTGCCGGCGCTGTGCTCGTGGCAGCTGCCTTTGCGTTGATAACGGGGCTTGTTGTTTTTATACCATATTTCATCTCATAACTGTCGGAAAATTAAAAAGCCGGCAGATGGGTGCTGTCGGCTTTTTAATCCTTAACCTAATCTATGTGAGAATTGTTCTAGAAAAACATGAAATTCAAAGCAATTTATAATTAAGACTACCGCTCGATGGGAAAGGTTGCCTCTATATTGAATTTTATTTAATAAAAACCCTAAGTGCCTGGTTATCTGAGATGTTTTTTATTATAACTGCTGTGAATTTATTATTAGGTATATAGATGTAAACTCCTTAAATGTTAAATTCCACGTAAAATGTCATTAGCTAAATAAAAAAAAGACTTTTTTATCTTATTTTTGAACTTTTACAGGCTTATTATGTTAGCTTTATTACTAATTCATCAGTCAAAAAGAACCGATAAATCGATTTATTAATTTTAAACATACAGACATGAGTGAAACAATCAGTCAGGAAATAGATGTACGGGAATTAATTCCCATTAAACGTCACGAATTGCTTTTGGCCAAGTTTAAGGATTTGCCGGTAAACGAGAGCTTTGTCTTTATCAATGACCACGATCCTTTGCCTCTGTTTTATGAGTTTCGATCCATTCATGGTGATGTAGTAGGTTGGGAATATCTGAACCGTGGCGGAAGGGATTGGAAAGTGAAAGTAACACGTATTGAAGATTCTCAAGGTAAGGAATTTAAAGATATTTCTACGCTGATGGATTTAAGAAAGGTGCATAAAGAAGATTGGAAACATGTGGTGTTTCATCGCTATGGCATGATGGAAGAAGGGGATACCATGGAATTGATTTCAGATCAGGATTTGAAGGAGATTCACGGTATTTTTGTACATAAATTTGATGGCAAACATGCGTGGATATATAAAAAGAACGAACCCGGCAATTATGTAGTGCATGTGACTAAAAAAGTACAAAGTGATTTAGGCGATGAGGGGTTTGCTGTTGTGAATGAGTTTGATGTTCGACCTTATGAACCCACTGTGAGACATGATATGTTCTACAAGGCGTTTGAGGATTTAAAACCCGGCGAAGCCTTTGTGTTTATAAACGATCACGATCCCAAGCCTTTATATTACCAAATGGAAGCTGAAAGCAAACACCCGTTCAAATGGGAATATCTGCAAAAAGGACCCGAAGAATGGAAAGTGAGGGTGATTAAGACTAAATAAGGGCGACCTGTTATTTATATTTAAAGGCTCAACATAGATTGGGTCTTTTTTTTGTAATAATTATACCTTTACATTAAGGTTGTCTTTTAGTGAATGGTTTTAATCTTTAAATAATCAATGTTTTATGAATATTGCAATAATTGGTGCCGGCACGATGGGAACGGGTATTGCAGAATTAGCAGCCGGTTTTGAGCATCAGGTAATTTTGGTTGATACGGCTATTGGTGCCTTGGACAGATTTGAAAAATTATTGCATAGCAGTCAGTCTAAGAAGATAGTCAAAGGTCAGAGAACAGAAGCGCAAGCAAAATTATTACGTAGCCGTATTGATTTTCATAACCGCTTAGAGGTCGTTTCTCAAACTGATTGGATTTTTGAAGCAATAGTCGAAGATATTAATTCTAAAAAGCTGTTATTTAAATCATTATCTTCTTTCGTAGGAGATAAAACACCAATATCAAGCAACACATCCTCTTTGTCTGTAACAGATTTAGCCTCAAGCTATAAGAACCCGAGTAGGGTGGTAGGCGTGCATTTCTTCAATCCGGCGCCAGAAATGGCCTTGGTAGAGATTATTCCCGGTATGGCCACATCTGAAAATATCCTGCATGAAGCGCAGACGTTAATTCAGAACTGGGGGAAACACAGCATCTTAGCGAAAGATTATCCTGGATTTGTGGTTAACAGAATAGCGCGTCCGTATTATTTGGAAGCCTTGCGAATTGTTGAAGAAGGCATAGCCGATATTTTTGAAGTAGATGCCTCTATGAAACATTTGGGTTTTAAAATGGGGCCTTTTGAATTGATGGATTTTGTTGGAAATGATATTAACTATACCGTGACGGATGTGATTTATAGAGAAACTGGGTATGATAGTCGTTACCGTCCTTTCATTTTACAGAAAAGAATGGTACAAGCCGGTTGGTTGGGAAGGAAATCAGGTAAAGGTTATTATAAATACAGTGATGACGGAAATAAACTTATAGATAATAATAAGGCTCAGGCGAAAACAGATGTGGCCGAACGGATTCTTTGCATGCTCATTAATGAGGCTATTTTGGCTTTGCAAAACCGCACAGCCACACGTGATGATATTGATATGGCCATGGTTTTAGGATTGCATTACCCCAAAGGATTGTTGCAATGGGCCGATGAATGGGGTGTGCAACGTGTTTATAACACACTCCAACATTTATTTAATCAATACATGGAATCACGTTACAGACCGGCAATCCTACTTCGACAAATGGCTGAAAATAACCAAACGTTTTATGCGGAAAGCATTAAAACAACAAATAGGTAAACTCTATTAATGGGTTAGCTCGGCCGGTTTTTCTTTAGCATAAGCAGGCACTTCACCGGTAAGGGTTTGTAAAAAAGCGACCAGATCCTTTACTTCAGGTTCGGAAAGTGTCTTATTCAACTGCATCTTACTCATTATGGCTACCGCCTCGCCTAAATCGGCTACACTGCCGTCGTGGAAGTAGGGATGCGTTTCATTCACATTACGCAAAGAAGGTACTTTGAATAAAAACTTATCAGCCTCGTTTTTACTAACGTCAAAACGGCCATTGTCTATTTTCTTGCTATGAGTGAATTCCCAGTAATTGCCATAGACACCAAGTTTTTGGAACATATTACCGCCTAATAAAGCGCCGTTATGACAGCTGGCACAACCGGTATTAATAAACGTAAGCAGCCCGCGTTTTTCATCCAAATTTAACGCTGATTTATCACCTTCCAGGTATTTATCAAAACGGGATGGAGTAATCAAATCGCGTTCAAAAACGCCAATTGCTTTTCTAAGATTCTCATAGGTGATGGCCTCTTTTTCATCAGGAAACGCTTTGGCGAAAAGTTCCTGATAGAGTGGTATGCCTTTCAAGCGCTTCATCAAGAAGGCTTCATTTGGTATTGCCATTTCGTCCGGATTGGTAATTGGCATGCCGGCCTGTTCTTCTACATCTTTGGCTCGGCCATCCCAAAATTGGGTGGTATGCAACGATGCGTTAAGAACTGTAGGGGAGTTGCGTCCGCCTAATTGACCTTTGTGACCCGGTGAAAAAGATAAATGATCTACACCGTAGGTATTCAGGTTATGGCAAGAGTTACAGCTAATGGTATTATTCTCTGAAAGGCGGTTGTCGTAGTATAGAATATGTCCAAGTTTTACTTTTTCTTCTGTACGTACATTCTCTGCATGTGTGGATGTGGCAGGCAACGCTTGAAACAACACCAATGATTTCTCAATGGCCAAATCCATTGAATCAGTAGTGGTTATACCTTTAGTATCTTCTTTTTGTTTGTTTGGGGATTGGCAAGAAAAAAAACTTACAATGATAATTGTTGATGCGAGGAAGAGGTGTTTTTTCATATGGTATATTCTTAAATGGATAATGCTAAGTAACAAAAAATTAAGCAAATGGTTTTGTATGTATAATAGAAATAGTCTTGTTCTGTTTATGGATAATATGTACTTTTGCTTATCCTATTACGGGTAGATGAAAATCAGAGACTTTTTATTTCTTCTTTTATTAGTTCCCTTGCTGAATCAGGCGCAGATAAACAATGGCATCTTGCTGGATGCCGATACGCTTTCACCATCTCAAGATCAGGTTGGGGGTAAGGCTTCTGTATCTATCATAGATCAATCGAAGAAAGGCAAAGGAAGAGATACGTTATCGCGGGAGGAACGCAGAGAAATCCGTCACACCTATCGCCTTCAACATCCGCGTTCACCGTGGAAAGCCTCGTTAATGTCAGGTTGTTTGCCTGGGTTAGGTCAAATATATAACCGAAAATGGTGGAAGGTGCCTATTATTTGGGGCGGTTTGGGAACTCTCGGTTATTTTGCGGCCGTTAACCATATTGATTATATAAATTTCAGAATGCATACGAGATCGGGGTGAAGGCATACCTACGTCTTATGATGGCATTTATTCTGATGTGGCTTTGGTTTCACAACGGGATGGCCACCAGAAAACCCGTGATATGCTGTTTATTATTGGTTCGGCTGTTTGGCTGCTTAATGTGGTTGATGCAGCAGTGGATGCCCATTTGTCAACGTTTGATGTGAGTAAAAAGCTTAGCATGACCATTAATCCGGATGCAGGTTGGATAACTACAACAGAAACAGGTTATATGGGCTTATCTTTTAAACTGAATTTCAGAAATACAGCATCATATAAACGATAAAGCGTATGCATATTGGCTTGATTGGGTATGGGAAAATGGGGAAAGAGGTTGAAAAACTAATTTTGGAACGCGGACATACGGTCGCCTGGATTCTAACTAAGGAAAACCAACAGGAACTAAGCGACAACCTGCTTAAACAAGCGGATGTAGCTATCGAATTTACACATGCAGATGCTGTCGTGAAGAATATTCGCCGTTGTTTCTCCTTAGACATTCCTGTTGTAACAGGTACTACAGGCTGGTTTGCTGATTTAGAAAAGATAAAAACGGAATGTTTAAAAGAAAAGAAAACATTGCTTACCGGCTCAAATTTTAGCGTGGGTGTACACCTGTTTTCAGCCATCAATCGGTATGCCGCCCGATTGATGAATGGCTATGCCGATTATGACGTAGCGATATATGAAACCCATCATACGGAAAAAAAAGATGCTCCAAGTGGTACAGCTATTCAACTTGCCAAAGACATATTACCGCTTTTAGACAGAAAAGAAAATTGGACATCTTTTGAGCCGAAGTATAGTTCAGACTTAACCATCAGGTCATTTCGAGTAGAAAATGTACCCGGCACGCATATCGTTTCATACTCATCGCTCATTGATGATATCGAAATCAAGCATGTGGCCCATAATCGAAAAGGGTTTGCATTGGGCGCTGTTATGGCTGCCGAGTGGTTAAAAGATAAAACAGGTTATTTTACGATTGAATCTGTTTTCTCGTTTTCGTAGGCCTTATTCCAAGAAGCTAAGTGTGATATAATAGATAAATGTTTTACCCAACTGACCTGTAAACCAAATTCTATCGGGGTTGTCAAAATCATTAGAATAGTTTAGAATGTAATATTTATTTTCTCCGGCAGAGACGATAGCCGGAAAAGCATTATCACCACAACCGGGGATATCCATTACCCAATCAAAATCTTTGGTTTCTGTATTCAATTTATATAAGGCAGTTGTTTTAGGCGTAAAGCTGTAACGTGTAAGATTATATGTTCTAACGATATCATCAGGCAGCCATTTGGGTAATTTATCAATATTACCATCCACATTACGTCTGGCTAATAAATAGATTTGTTGCCCATGTCTGAACATGCACGAACTATCGTATTTCTTCTTTGAAACAAAGGTTTTCCATTCATGCAGGTTGTTCTTTTCTGCATAACAAATTAATGCGCCTTCACCTTCAAGCCGCACACAGGCCCAAAGATTCCCTTCCTGGTCAAACTCAAATTCACCTTCCTCGGCACCTGATACGCTCACTTGCGCCTGTTCGCTGATGGCCGTCCAGTTTCGCCCGTCCGGTGAGCGATACAGGCGTAACTCGCCTTGATGATTTTTATATAATCCTCGGCCCCAATAAGCTGATAACAACACATCGTTATCATATCTTTTTATACGCCATGGCACAAATCCATCCATCCCTTCCACTATTTCCTTTTGCCATCCGTCGGCTTTCTTTTCTGCCATCCATATATGTTTGGGATCAAATCGAAAAGGGCTTTTACTGCCTTCGAAGAAATAGAGAAACAATGCGCCATTGAAAGAAAGGAAACGAGGTTCGCGCACATCAGTGCCCAAGGCTATTTCATATTCTTTGTCCCAATACATCATATCACTGCTGCTCATAATACATATTTTGGCTTGCTTATTAGGAAAATGATGAGGCCCTGTACGAAAAGCTACATAATATTTATCATTATGACAGACAATATCACAGTTGTTATTTGCTTTGCCAACCTTCATGTTGGAAGGCATAAGAGAAGAGGGGACTAGTACTGTCGGTTCACTGATATGTATCTCTTGAGCAAACAAATCATTGCCAAAGAGAAAAAGAACAAAACAGATAAACAGAAGTCGGATTTGCAACATAATCAGCGATTGATTTCGATTTACACAAATATATCAATTGGAATACCTCTTGTCAAATAGAGGGAAAAGGGAAATTGTTATAAAACCATAAAGTTTATGAGGTAATCCAATAACGGGCCGATTCTACATCGGTAAAGAATCGAAACGGTGCTATCTTTTTATAAATAGGCCTTGCATAATCTATCATATTTTCTAACGAATTTTGCAAGTGTAGATTTTCATTGACTACAAAAGCGACTTTGTTTATTCTGGTGACTAGTTTGCTTCTGTTAGATGTGATTTCTGTTAGATACCATGCCTGCACTTCAGGTGCTAGCGGCGCTCTTAATTCTACAAAAGAAATAAGGATGTTTTGAGGCTGATAATTTGTTTCGTGTTTGAGAAAATCTTTTGACTCTCTGATATACTCTTCAAGAGAGAGCGTTTGTACATGCTCCGTCCAATGAAATTCCAAGAGGCGATGAAAAGCGTCCCATCGAATTTCTTTATATAAGTTTTTATCTACGACTTCCAATCCCACTGTTTAAATGTAAGCATCTCATTACTACAATGGTAGTATGATGTCGAGTTAAATAAATATAAAATTGAGTATTCCTCTGATTTGATTGATTATTTTCATCTTTGTTACCATTTTTTATATATCATGAAACTCTATAGTATAAATACAGGCTATTTTAAATTAGATGGTGGCTCCATGTTTGGCGTCGTACCCAAATCTATTTGGCATAAGATGCATCCGGCGGATGAAAATAATATGTGCAGATGGGCTATGCGCTGCTTGTTAGTTGAAGATGGAAACAGACTTATTCTTATTGATACCGGCATTGGTAATAAGCAAGATGAAAAATTCTATTCTCACTATTATCTGCATGGGAATGAGTCATTAGCTCAATCGCTGAAGGCAAAAGGCTTCCATCGGGATGATATTACCGATGTCTTTTTGACCCATTTGCATTTTGACCACTGTGGTGGTGTATTGGAATGGAATAGTTCGCGTGATGCTTTTTTACCGGTTTTTAAGCACGCGAAGGTTTGGACTAATCCGCAGCATTGGCAATCAGCCATGTTTCCCAATCCAAGAGAGAAGGCCTCTTTCCTGAAAGAAAATTTCAAGCCCATTGAAGATGATGGCCGATTGCATCTAATCCAGTCGGCAGGGGAGTGGTTTGCCGGTTGGCATAATACATATGTGAATGGACATACCGATGCCATGATGTTACCCCGCATACGTTATAAAGACACCGAAGTATGGTATATGGCTGATTTGATTGCTTCACAATACCATATTAAGATACCTTATGTGATGGGTTTTGATATACGCCCGCTTGATGTGATGCAAGAAAAGCAGGCAGCATTGACGTATGCTGTCTCCAATAAAACCATTTTATTTTTTGAGCATGATCCGGATTGTGAAGCTGCTTTAGTAACAGAGACAGAAAAGGGGATTGTTATATCGGAAAGATTTCCTTTGGATGAATATTAATACCCTTACCAATTAAGAAAAGCACGATTAAAGATATCCTGTACCAATTGCTCAGCGATTTCTCCCATCAAAGCATCTTCTACATTAGA
Organism: Flavobacteriales bacterium; assembly: GCA_026936045.1. Taxonomy (GTDB): domain Bacteria; phylum Bacteroidota; class Bacteroidia; order CAIKAF01; family CAIKAF01; genus BA4. The sequence continues at coordinate 3,427 of JAIXKU010000330.1, read as the reverse complement.
CAAATTCTGACTGGCCGAATAATCTGCAAAACGACTAAAGGATTGAGAGAAACTTTGCAAATCATCGTATTTGTTCTCGTATGTAATACCAACAGAAATGGTTAGTCTGTTCATAGACGCTTGATCATTACCGGTAAGTGTAATCGGACTTGTTTGGTAACCTGTAATAACGCCTCTGAAATTCACATCACCATCATTAGGCACTAGCTTCAAACGTGTTTGCGAGATAAATTTATCTTTTAATGCTTCAGTGATGATACGCGGGAAATTGGGGTTTGTCAATCCGGCCTGGTTGTCGAAGTACTCGATAGAAACAGTTTTAATGTTATCGGGTATGGATGCGCCCGACAAACTATAACTGACCTTACAGGCCTGCAGCAATAGAATAGACGAAGCTAAGAAAGAGGCATAAAGACTTCTGCTGCCGATTTTACAAACGGACATGTTTAAGATTCTCGTATGATATTTATTCCTTCGGCTTGTCACCACCATCAGGTTCTACATCAGATTCTGTCTTCTTCTTACGCGGTTTGGTGATTTTTATTTTAATCTCCTCATCCTGAACTCCCAACTGAATGGTGTCACCGGGTACAAGCTTGGCATTTATAATTTCTTCGGCCAACGGATCTTCCACGTATTTTTGTATGGCTCTTTTCAACGGACGCGCGCCAAACTGCGCATCAAATCCTTTATCTGCGATATAATTCTTTGCTTCATCTGTAATTTTTAAGGTATAGCCGTTCAATTCAATACGTTTAATCAAGCTGGCCAATTCAATATCAATAATCTTATTGATGTCTTCGCGAGATAGCGCATTGAAGAGAATTACATCATCTATACGATTTAAGAACTCCGGAGCAAAGGCGCGTTTTAAGGCGTTTTGAATCACACTTTTTGTATGGTCGTCGGCTTGCTGAATCTTAGCTGATGTTTTAAACCCAACGCCGGTACCAAATTCTTTCAAATCACGACTACCAATATTAGACGTCATGATGATAATCGTGTTTTTAAAATCAACCTTTCTGCCCAAGCTGTCGGTCAACTGGCCGTCATCCAATGCCTGAAGCAGAAGATTGAATACATCCGGATGGGCTTTCTCAATCTCATCCAAAAGAACAACACTGTATGGCTTGCGACGAACTTTTTCGGTTAATTGCCCACCTTCCTCATACCCAACATATCCGGGAGGAGCGCCAATTAAGCGTGATATGGCAAATTTTTCCATGTATTCACTCATGTCAATACGAATCAATGCATCTTCGCTGTCAAACATGGTTCTTGCCAATACTTTGGCCAATTGGGTTTTGCCAACACCGGTCGGACCTAGAAATATAAAGCTGCCAATGGGTTTGTTCGGATCTTTCAATCCTGCACGGTTACGTTGTATGGCTTTGACAATCTTGCGAACGGCATCGTCCTGACCAATTACCTTACCCATTATCAATTCATTAAGCTGAGCTAATTTATTACTTTCTGTTTGAGAAACTCTCTGAACTGGTATGCCGGTCATCATAGATACCACCTCAGCTACATCGCCTTCCTGTACCGTTTCGCGGTGTGTGCGGCTTTCTTCTTCCCATTGTTTTTTTACTATTTCTAACTTCTCAGTCAGCAAGCGTTCTTTGTCACGCAGTTTAGCCGCTTTTTCAAAATCCTGACTGCGCACCACCTTGCTTTTCTCTGCTTTTACCGCTTCAATGTCCTTTTCAATATTCTCTATTTCTTTAGGCACTTTGATATTGGTAATATGAACACGGGCACCTGCCTCATCCAATGCATCGATGGCTTTATCCGGCAAGAAGCGATCGGTTACATAACGTGTTGTTAAACTAACACAGGCCTTGATGGCATCATCGGTATAATTGACGTTATGATGGTCTTCGTATTTTTCTTTAATGTTATTTAGAATCTGAATCGTTTCTTCTTCAGAGGTCGGTTCAATCATGACCTTTTGAAAACGACGATCTAAAGCGCCATCTTTTTCAATATATTGGCGGTATTCATCTAGTGTAGTAGCACCAATACACTGTATTTCACCACGTGCCAAAGCCGGTTTGAACATGTTTGAAGCATCTAACGAGCCGGAAGCGCCACCTGCGCCGATAATGGTATGAATCTCATCAATAAAAAGGATGATATCCGGTGATTTTTCAAGCTCATTCATCAGCGCTTTCATACGCTCTTCAAACTGCCCACGGTATTTGGTGCCGGCTACCAGCGAAGCTAGATCTAATGATACGACCCGTTTATTGTACAATACACGAGACACTTTCTTCTGTGCAATCCGCAGGGCTAATCCTTCTGCAATAGCTGATTTACCAACACCCGGCTCACCTATTAAAATAGGGTTATTCTTCTTTCTACGACTGAGAATCTGACTCACCCGTTCTATTTCTTTATCCCTGCCAATGATTGGATCCAACTTACCTTCTTCAGCAATACGGCTTAAATCTCTACCGAAATTGTCCAAGACAGGGGTTTTGGATTTGCTATCACTCGGTTTTTTAAACTGGCCAAACTGGCCGCCACCTTCTTCCGGCTCATCATCAGATGGATTGCCGGACATCTCTGCTCTAGGATTTTCACTTTTCATATATTCTATTTCCTCTTTTACTACTTGATAGGTTATCTTAAACTTATTGAGTATTTGTGTTGCCAAGCACATTTCATCTTTTAAGATGGCTAATAATAAATGTTCTGTGCCGATAATGGAACTTTTCAACAGTTTAGCTTCCAAATACGTTACTTTAAAGGCCTTTTCTGTTTGTTTAAGCAACGGCAAATCACCCATAGAAACCTTGTTGCCGGCGGAAGGCTGAATAGATATTTCCAATTCCTGACGCAAACGGTCAATATCTACTTTGAGGGATTTTAGTATCGTTAAGGCTTTCCCTTCACCTTCTCTGATAATGCCCAACATCAAATGTTCAGTGCCTATGTAATTGTGACCTAGTCGACTAGCCTCTTCGCGACTATAGCTTATCACTTCTTTTACCCGGGGAGAAAATCTTGCTTCCATCTTAATCACCTTTTATTTATAACTCTTCGTTAGAAACATGCACCAAAGTTACTTCCGTTTCAAATGTAAATCATTATTAAACAACAACCGAATTTCCCAGGCTTTATTTTCAACAAAACCTTGTTGAGGAAGCGGTAGGATTGTTAACTATTTCTTTTCATTTGTAGAGGTATTTTATATACTTTCGCTAACTCTTTTAAAAAGAGTATCAAAAATAATGCAATCATAATTTTTAAGACGAAATGGCAGAAGATCAAAACACGCAAGAACCGGAAAACGAACGCATCATCCCTATTAACATAGAAGAAGAAATGAAAACGGCTTACATAGATTATTCTATGTCCGTTATTGTTTCACGCGCCCTGCCGGATGTGCGAGATGGCTTACAGCCGGTACACCGCCGTGTAC
>JAIXKU010000176.1 GCA_026936045.1 Flavobacteriales bacterium | reverse complement strand
GATATAAACAAGCCAAAACTCACTCCAATCAATAAATCCGTCAAGAGAATCGCAATAATGGTAATTAAGAAAGGAAGAAACTGCTGCCATCCCAAAGAGAAAATATGACGATAAAGTTTGGGGTTAGTCAGATTATAACCTATCACAATTAAGATTGCAGAGAGTGATGCATAGGGAATACTATTTAAAATAAACGGGATAAATAAAACCGACAGCAGTAGAAAAAGGCCATGGGTAAAAGCGGCAAGTTTGGTTCTTCCTCCTGCATCAACATTGGCAGCACCTCTTACTACAACAGCAGTCAAGGGGATAGCTCCGACCAAGCCACATACGACATTACCAATACCTTGCGCCACAAGCTCTCGGTTAACAGGCGTAATTCGATTCCTTTTGTCCAACTTATCAATAGCTTCAACGCATAGCAAAGATTCTAATGAGGCTAAAACTCCTATTACCAAGCCACTTTTCCATATTTCAACATTAGCGAACATCCTAGAGAAATCCGGCAGGGCGATATCTTCAAAGATATTATCAGGAATATTAACTAACTGCGTATCCTTTAGAAAAAAGGGTGAATCAATTGCTTTCAATATCTGATGTACAATGATGCCCATAATAACAACAAGCAAGGCTGAAGGTAGAATCTTAAATTTTCTAGCAAATGGTTGTTGCCATAAAAAAAGTATGAGCAGTGAAACTAAGGTAATAAATACCGTACTTTTAGTTGTGTGCGAATTAAAATTCTCAAAATAACCTGAGAAATTCTTCATATGAAATAAGTTAAGAAATCCACTCTCCCAAAAGTCAGGTTGGTCATAGCCCAAGGCAACCGGAATTTGTTTAGAGATAAGAATAATACCTATAGCCGCCATCATGCCCTTAATAACAGATGACGGGAAATAATAGGCGATGGTGCCAAGTTTTAATATGCCTAATATCAGTTGAAATACACCGGCTACAATAACAGAAAGCATGAAGATTCTATAATCACCACTCGAAACGATAACAGCGGCTACGACAGTCGTCAATCCGGCAGCAGGGCCAGAAACAGCTAATTGAGAACCGCTAATAAGTGAAACAACCAATCCGCCAACAATACCGGAAAGCAGACCAGCGTAAAGCGGTGCTCCCGATGCCAATGCTATACCTAAACAAAGAGGGAGAGCCACAAGAAAGACAGAAAGTCCTGCCGGTAAATCATTCTTGAACCATAGGATGCGATAATACTTGATTGCGCGTCTCATTGATAAATTAAAAATTCACTAAATCAAAGTTATCAACAATATAAACAGCTATACTTCCAATATATAATTGTTATAAACCATGAATGGTTTATATAGCTTCTAGTATTAGAATCATGTATCCCAGAAGAATCAATCACACAAGAATGTGATTAAAATCATTTTTTATAATAAAATGTTGTTATTCATTTGCACTATGCTTATTAATACATACTGGTCGTGAAAAAGAAAAAATATACCGTTAGGATAAGAGTATGGGTTGATGAAGAATCCGGACCTTTCTTAGGTATCGGACGAATTATACTTCTTGAAAAAATTAAAGAGACAGGCTCAATCACCAATGCAGCTAAGTCTATTAAAATGTCGTACCGCCAGGCCTGGCAGTTGGTAGAAGACATGAATAAACGCGCCAACACCCCTTTGGTTGAAAAAATATTAGGTGGGAAGCACGGGAGTGGAGCTGTTCTTACAAAGGCTGGTGAAGTTACAATCAAAGAGTTTTATAAATTGGAAAATAAGATTCAATCATACATTCAAAAAGAATCAGGAAAAATCAAATTCTAATTTTTTTAGCATTCACTATTCCTATAGAAACACAGTGCCCTAAATAAATAAACATCATGAAAAAGCAATTCGTTCAAATTCTTCTTATTCTTTGCCCTATCATTGCATATACGCAAAAGCAAGATACACTAACAAAGCAACAGAGCGACACATTGGTAAGTAAAGTCTTTCAGCTTGGCGAGGTAACCATCACATCCATACAAGGACGTCTTCTTATAGACAGGATAACACATGAAACCATGGAAGAACAGAATAGATTTGAAGTATCCAAGGTGGCAAATCTGATGCCCGGCGTGCATCTTACTTCCTCCGGGCCACGCAATGAATCCATGATTACAATAAGAGGATTTGATTTGCGCGCAGTACCTGTATTTATGGATGGTATTCCGGTATATGTACCCTATGATGGGTATGTTGACTTATCCAGATTTACGACATTTGATTTATCTGCTATTGATATTTCTAAGGGATTTACCTCTGTACTACATGGCCCTAATATAATGGGTGGCGCCCTGAATCTCATATCAAGAAAACCTTCTCATAAAATAGAAGCGGATGGATCTATTGGGATGATAAACACCAATGGATTTAGAGGTAATGTGAATATTGGTGCAAACTTTAAAAGAGCATACATACAGGCTGGATATTCATATTTACACAGAGCGGCATTTGCATTATCTGAGAATTTCCAACCTCATAAACATGAAGATGGAGGAAATAGAGAGAATTCGTACAGAACAGATCAGAAGGTTAATCTTAAAATTGGATGGACACCAAATGAAAAACATGAATATGTACTTGGATTTATTTATCAGCAAGGAAGCAAAGGCAGTCCTGTATATGCCGGTGATGACACGTTAAACTCTCTTATTAATAAACCACGTTACTGGCAATGGCCCAATTGGGATAAAACAACCTTCTTCTTTCTTTCAAACACAAAGATTAACGAGAAGAATTATATAAAAACAAGAATCTATTATGATATTTTCAAAAACACCATAGAAAGCTATGACGACTCAACATATACAAC
>JAIXKU010000100.1:4420-20803 GCA_026936045.1 Flavobacteriales bacterium | reverse complement strand
GTGCTTAGTATGTGGCTTTTCAAATAAGCCCGGCTTTATTGTGTGGCGCACCATCAACGTCGGGTAAATTCCACGTTAGATGCCATAAGTGCCTTATAACTATTTTTCACTAGTCAACAAAAAGGATCCCTCCTTTTAGGAGAATATGCCGACCCAAATTATTTCAAAGCATTCACATGAGACGCATTCACTGGCGAAAAATCTAAAACCTAAAGAAATATATCAATGGCTCCTTACTCAGGGGTATTTTCCAGAAAGCTACGTGATGCCGCCTTGTTTTCGAGTCAGCAAATTTCGCTCAAATTATAAACCAATCTTTGCGAATAAGATCCCGAGGTATCAGCTCGTAAATGTGCATTTTCCGAAGACTAATCTAACTGATCGAACCTTCGGTGTAATCAACCCGGAAATTCATCATGACATCGCACTTCATATTTGCAAGAACTGGAAAACGATTGTTAAATGCCTGTTTTCCAATGATAACGCGGTTTGTTCGTATACATTTCCGTTACCTGTGACTACCGAAAAACCAGGTCGACTTGGATCTCTTCGGAGTGGTCGATTCATTTATGAATTTATCGAGATGATTGATGATGATTTGGCATGTACGGCGTATCAATATTCTTACATGGCTCGTGCAGATATCAAAAACTTCTATCCTTCCGTCTACACTCATAGTATCGCGTGGGCCATACATGGGAAGAAATTCATCAGAAAGCCCAAGAATATGCATAACACGAAGCTGCTTGGAAATCGCTTAGACAAGCTCTTTCAAAATGCAAATGACGGGTGCACAAATGGGGTTCCAATCGGCCCCGTGGTTTCCGATATTATCGCGGAGATTATCTTGTCTGCCGTTGACAGGAACCTAAGTAGAGTGCTTCGCAAAGAAAATATTCAATGTAAGATGGTGAGATTCAAAGACGACTACCGAATCCTAACAAAATCAGAGGGTGATGCCAAGATTGCAATAAAGACACTTCAAAAATCTCTCCGCGATTTCAATCTGGAGCTTAATGAGGGTAAGACTGAGATTTTCCCATTACCCCAGAAACTATTTCGTGAATGGGTCTCAAAGTATCATTTAGTCAAACCAGCTAGAAAGCGCCGTCTTTCATGGTCGGATTTTCGAGAATTGTACATTTCAGTGTTGAAAATTGATCAGGAATGCCCAAATACCGGCGTTATCGACCGGTTTTTGGCCGATATTGTTCATCCAAATGGCCGCTTAAAAATAGACATAACGATTACTAACCTTAGGCGCGTTGCAAGCATGCTACTGATGCTTGGAACACTCCGGATCAAAGCCTTTCCGAAGATAATTGCTATTCTTGAAGTCAATATGAAACACACATCTGCTTCTTACTTCACCCCCATTCTCTTGGAATACTTGGAGGAATATCTGCATCAACTTGCAAAAGATGAAGATCGAAATAAATATCTAATAGCATGGATTAGTTATTTTCTGGCCTCTAATGGTTTAGTCACTCAACTCAAAAAAAAGCCCAAATTGCGGGATAAAATTACGCGCTCGATTCTAAATAATAGACCTATGCTCTATAAGCAATCTGTTGATTTTAAGCTGTTCGAAGGCTGCAGGAAGGCAGGCAAGAGAGTAACAATGTTTGAACATCTTGACATCTTTAATCCTCCTAAAGAGGCTGACGAATAGGCACTTACGGCATCTAACAAAATTTACCTGCTGCGCTCCCTGCGGTGCCGTAGCTCCTCGGGTGCTCGGCCCTACGCGCCAAAGATGCCCTGCGCCCGGCCAAGCGGGAGCTTGGTTTTGCCGGGCTCGGGCAGGCGCTACGGGCACATTTTTCGACGGGAAATGGCTTTACAGGTTGAAATAATGACACAACCGTCGAAAAACGTCAGGTAAATTCAACGTTGTGTGAAAGAGCGCCAGATAAAATATGGTTTGAGAAAAATGACATATAAGAACAGAGTATTTATTTGTACAATCATAGTTATTTCTGCCTGCAGTTTCAACAAGCGTACTTCGAAGCGCATAGATATAAAAAATATACCGAAAGGGTATGTGATTCAAGAAATACCTGAAATAAAAGTTAGAATGCTAAGGCCGATCGACTATGGTTTTAAGCAAATATTTAGAGCAGATAATACGATCTCTCAGCACTATCAAATAGAAAAGATTGTTAAGGATAAAGAAAGCCAATTAAAATGCACATTATTGATTATGGCGCACATTTCTACAAAAGACCGCCCCATTCTATATCAAAGTTTTACTCAGGGGCTTGGCTACAAAAAGGAGCATCCAGATCTAGTGAATGACACTTTTGATGATGGCTTATATCAAGGTCAAACTGTCACTTTTACGCATTTCGATGCAACTGTGGCCGAAAAGGTTGCCGTAATGATCATATCCGTCGAGAACAAAAATACAAAATCCTCATATAAATTAACATTCACAATTCCCGTTAGATTGTTTGAGGCAGAAATCGGCCATTGGGAAACAATGATCAATTCAATGGAGCTAGATGATGAAGTATAGAATCCTCCGATGGCGCTCCATCACACAACAAAATTTACCCGCTGCGCGCGCTCGCACTCCGTTGGCGAGCGTGCTCGGCCTCGGTCGCCAAGAGTCGTTGACGCCCGACAAACGGGACGTTTGTTTGGTCGGGCGCAACGAGGCGACCTTCGGCAAATCGATAGTGCATCAAGTCGCGGCTTTCGAGTAAAGGCTGCTTTTATTGTGCAATGCACTATCGACTTCGGGTAAATTCCACGTTAGCCGCAATAAGCGCGAAGACAAACTTATACGATTCTGATTAAGAACTGAAAGGATTCAGATGGCAGACAACATTCCTACCTGCTACATGTGCGACTTAGAGAAAACTTCACTGGAACATGTCCCGCCCAAATGCATATTCCCTGAGTCAAAAGATACTAACGGCATTGACTTCCGCAAGAACCTTATTACTGTCCCTTCCTGCGTCGCCCACAATACGCGCAAATCCGGCGACGACGAATTCTTAATGATTAGCCTTGCGGGTGTTCTTGGAAATAATTCGATCGGTTACGCTCATCATTTGCGAAAAGGTATGCGAGCAATAAAAAACAGCGCCTTCAAGCTCTTAACACAAGCATACAAAATTAAGGAAACTCGAAAGGTTAACTTAGGTAACAATCGATTTATTGAACTAATCTGGGGGACGCCCGATTCCGACCGCTTAATCCAATCATTCGAAAGAATTGCCATCGCACTATACCTGCATTATCGCAAAACCAAGTTCAAAGGTGAGGTCAGAATCCTGCTTGGGCATCTTTCCTATACAGACAAAAATAGTCAGACTTTCGTCCAATTCATAAAAGATCGAGCGGCGATTGATCTGGCCGATTCACCAAGATTAGGTGATAATCCAAGAGTATTCTATTGCCAATGGTTTGGGCCTGATCCTGCTGGCGTACATTTGGTGAAACTTTGCTTTTACGAAAATATAGATATTTATGCCGCATTTTTGCCTGAAGGCATCCCAAAACCTAGCCATTTGGCTATGACATTAATAGATATCGGGGTCAAGACTACTCTCAGCTTGGGTGATAAAGAATATGAATTTAATTAGAGATTGCTGAAAGTCGGTGAATGCACTAGCGCTTACTGCGGCTAACGTGGAATTTACCTGACGTTTGGTGACGCGTGTGTCATTATTTCAATCTGTAAAGCCATTTTGCGTCACCAAATGTGCCCGAAGCGCCTGCCTGAGGAGCACAAAACAAGCGTCCCGCTTGTGCGACGAAGGCATCCTTGGCGCGTAGGGCCGAGCACCCGAGGAGCCACGGCACCGCAGGGAGCGCAGCAGGTAAATTTTGTTGTGTGCAGTGCCAATTTAGATTTCATACCGTTTATCAGATATCAAGAGATCTGTTGAGAAACCCGTATCTATGTCTATGCTAATATCAATTTTTTCTCCCTTGTGAAACCCCAGCGGGATTTCGGTCGAAACCTCTTGTTTCGCCATTTGAAGCACAATTCTTAGTTTAGCATCCGTCGGTGTAAACTGCACTGGCTTTGTTTTGCCTGGAATCATTAAATAAAGTGGAGCCATTGCGATCTGTTGTGAGCCGTTGAAAACTTTGATTGAATAAGGTAGAACATCTAGCAGTAAGAAGTCAATAATCTCGTGTTTCCGGGTTAAATAAGTGTCTATGGATTTCTGAATATAATTCTGATCGTCGATGTACTTTATGCGTAGCAAATCGCCGGACTTGCTTAGTATTTGGTTAATTGCTTGCAATTCTTCAAACCGCCGCGGTGCGGTGGAAAAGTGTTGATACTTGATTTCGAATAAATGATCATCAAGCTGGAACTTAATGTATTCATAATAATCTTCGCCGAATTTGAGAATTAGAAAATTCTCATCTTTGAGGTCTTTATCAAGATGTAGCTGTAGAAAAACGGCCTCGTATACTGGTCGAATATTCGAGTTTTTCAAGTTCAGAAAATCGTGTATTCTTTTTAACTGGTAGGCCATTTCTTTGAGCAAAATTTATCTAATTGGCATTGCACACAACAAATTTTACGCGCTGCGGGCGCGACCGCTCCGCTGGGTCGCGTCCTCGGGTCTCCGCGGCCAAAGATCGCGGACGCCGCGCACACCGGGAGGTGTGTTTTCGCGCGTCGCCGCGAGCCGCTCCGACCACATTTTGACTTGCTGTGAAGACCCAGCAAGTCAAAACGTCAGCGTAAAATCCACGTTGTCTGAAATAATTGCGCCTTTGTTATTCGCCGACCTCCTGTCGGCGCGAAGGATGGATGGTGTCAAATTCCCAGTTATGGGTAGTCAGCCTTTAAAGGGCTATATTTAAATGCGCAGCGATGAAGGCCACCCGTATCGTGCAGCCTTACTTCTAGTATTGCATTTCCCAAGTCACGCCAGAGTCGGTTGATGTGTAAAGCCACCCGCCGATAACAACTGCTGCTAATTTCGTCCCATCACTTGAGCTCGCTACGGATATCCATTTTCTAGACGAATCCCTGGCCACCCACGTGACACCGGAGTCGGTTGATGTGTAAATTTGTCCCAAATCCGTGCCTGCGACTAGTTTTGTACCATCACTTGAACTCGATACAGAATACCAGTTTCTCGAGGAATCCCGGGCTGTCCATGTGAGACCCGAATCGATCGAGGTATATACTTGTCCACCGTAGACGACAGCCACCAATTTTGTACCATCACTTGAACTCGTTACAGAATACCAGTTTCTCGAGGAATCCCGGGCTGTCCATGTGAGACCCGAATCGGTCGAGGTATATATTTGCCCGCCGTAGGCAACGGCCACTAATTTCGTACCGTCACTAGAGCTGGCGATAGATTTCCAGATTCTCGATGAATCCCTGGCTACCCATGTCAGACCAGAATCGGTGGAAGTGTATAATTGCCCGGAGTAGACGCCGGCCACTAATTTTGTACCATCACTGGAGCTAGCGACAGCATTCCAATCTCTGACCGAATCACGCGGTGTCCAAGTGGCACCGGAATCAGTCGAAGTGTAAATTCGTCCTGCGCTTGCGATTGCCACTAATTTTGTACCGTCGCTTGAACTTGCTATCGAATACCAGTACCGTGATGAATCGCGTGCAGTCCATGTCGCCCCAGAATCGCCGGAAGTTTGAATTTGCCCCGAGGATATGCCAGCGGCTAATTTTGTACCATCGCTCGAGCTAGTTACGCAATACCAACCCCTGTAATTCGGCGTCCATTTGGCAAATAAAGTAACATTGGCAGTCCCCATCGTAAGACCCGCGCCGACAGCATAATTGGTTCCTGAACCATTGGCTAAAGTATTCCAACCGGCAAATGAATGGCCTTTCCTGACTAGCGTGCCCGTGTTATTGGCAGTCACAACAAGCTGTCCCTGGATATAAGAATTTGAATCCGTTGGTGCAGACCCGCCTGTATTGCTATTCCCGTCGTATGTAACCGTATATGGTGTCCCCCATTTAGCATAGAGAGTTAGGTTGGCGCTACCCATAGCGAATGTCGCCCCAGCTGAATAGTTCGTGCCGGTGCCCGCGGCATTTGTATTCCAACCGGCAAACATAAGACCGGTTTTGGTAAGTGCTCCTGTATTTCCGAGCGCAGTGACATTTGCTGCTTGTACGTAAAAATTTCCGTCAGTAGGAGCGGTCCCACCTGTATTACCGTTTCCGTCGTAAGTTATGGTGTAGGTGATGACCCACTTGGCATAAAGCGTTAAAGTTCCATTATTCAGTGCTTGATAACTGCCTGAATAATTTATTCCGGTTCCGTCGGGTTTGCTGTTCCAGCCGTAGAAGGCAAATCCCGTCTTGGCCAGGTTGCCATCATTGCCGCCAACATAAAAAATCGAACCTGAACCGACGCATTGCTCACCAGGCACAGTGCCTGATGTTGCGCCATTGGCATTATAGACAACCTTGCCAAGATTTCCGCAATCTTTCGACGTGCCAGAACTATCATCCCCCGACTTTGTACAGGCCCCAAGCAAAGCTACCGCCAAGATTACCAATTTGATCTTCTCTCGCATATAAAAATCCCCTGTAGATTAGTTCCGTATATAAGAAATTAATCCCCGCTGGGGACTTTGATGCCGTCATCTCTCGGGTGTAAAGCCTTTCTTTAGAGGTGACTAAACAAGTTATGCGTATTCGAGCTTGAGAATCGCCCGGCCATCCTTGGCCGGGCTCAGAGGCGCAATTACTTCAGACAACAAGATTTACAAGCTGCGCGCACGACCGCTTCGCTGGGTCGTGTGCTCGGCCTCGGGCACTATGACTACCTCCTCGCGCGGCACTGAGGTGCATTTTGCGCTCGTCGGCAGGTGCCCTCGGCACATAAAGTGACGCAAATGGGCTTTACAGATGCAAAGTTGACACAGGCGTCACTTTACGTCTTGTAAATCCAACGTTGTCTGACATGCCTAACCAAGATAGAATTCCGTTCAGGCACGACATCGTGTCGCGCTTCAATCGAGTTGGAAATCCGGCTTCACTTTAGAAAAGACTTGCCAACATAAATATTTTGTTATATTGTATGCATACATGGGTGCCACAACAGTCAAAAAGATAACTCCTAAAAAACACGGGGATTTGCTGGTAAATCTGCGAAAACTCGCAGAGAAAATCCCGGCTTCCGAAATGAAGAAAATTCCCAAGGATGCTTCGACGACCTATAAACAACGTCTTTATGGTCGAACGAAATAGTGAAAAGACACTTTGTTGATACATCATACTTGATTGCTCTGGTTAGTGAGCACGATCCGTACCATGAGAAAGCACTTGAGATTCAGGAAGAATTGCTCGGTTCTGCATATCTTTCAACAAGTCTAATTCAAACGGAGTTTCTTAACTTCTTTTGCGAAGCCGGCCGATTTTGGCGTGGCTTTGCCGTGAGCGTTTCGAAAGAATTTGAAGCATCGCCACGGACTGTTGTCACGCAAATGACGCTGCCTCTTTTCAAAGAAGCCCGGGGTCTATACAATAAGCGCCTAGACAAAGGCTACAGTTTGACCGACTGTTTTTCTATGGTGGTCATGAAACACCATGACATAAACTTAGCGCTAACAACTGATAAGCATTTTATACAGGAAGGGTTTAGGGCACTACTTCTGGAATAAGAACTTGAAATACGCAAAACTCGCCTCGCCTTCCATGGCTTCGGCGATATTTCATGGTGGGTTAAGCACGTCAGACAACATAATTTATGAGCTGCGCCCGGCTTCGCTTCGCTGCCAGCCAGTGCTCGGGCCTTCGCGCCCAAGATGCCCGCGTCGCACAAACGGGAGGTTTGTTTGGTGCTCCACGGGCAGGCACTGCGGCCACATTTTGGCTTGCGGCGAAGACACCGCAAGCCAAAACGTCTCATAAATTTATCGTTGTGCGAAAGCCCGCAAAAATTTGCTTAGCCTGCCTCGACATCCATGTCGAGGTCTTTTTGTGATTTCCGGCTGATGTGACAATAAACCGTAGGTAGCAGGCTGTGGCAAAATTCGACCGAAATAAGCATGTTTATGTATCTGATGAGTTCGAGGAACTTATTAAGGATACTATTAGGTTCTTCAACGGAACCCCAGTTCACCAGCTGCCGCCTCCCGAACGGTTTCACGGGACCGGTGTTTATGCTATCTATTACATCGGTCAAAACCCGCTATACGCACCCGATGTCGCCAAGAACAGATTGAGGTACGAGAAGCCGTTGTATGTAGGGAAGGCTGTTCCCCAAGGCTGGCGCCAATCTCGAACCGCTGCAAAGTCTAATGAATTATCCTTTGAACTTTTTAATCGACTGAACGAACATTCGCGCAGTATTGAGCAAGGTTCTGATTTGGAAGCAGAAAAGTTTTTCTGTCGGTTTATGATTCTCGAGAATGCGGCAAGTGCAATGATTAGCACTGTCGAGGCTGCTTTGATTAAGCTCTATACACCGGTATGGAATTCAGTGGTTGACGGTTTCGGCAACCATGACCCCGGAAGCGGCAGATACCAACAGGCCAAATCAGATTGGGATGTGATACACGTCGGTCGCCCTTGGGCAAAGAAGTGTAAAGGAAAAGCAAACTCTCGTGCATCAATTTTGAAAAAAATTCAGTTATATTACAAACCGGAGGTAAAAAATGCTTAAGAGCTTAGAGATTTTCTCTGGGGCTGGCGGCCTTGCTACTGGCCTGCAGAATCTTGGTGTTGAGCATTTAGCTTTCGTTGAATGGAACAACGATGCGTGTAAAACTCTTCGTGAGAACTATGGCAATGACTTAGTCCATGAAATGGACATAAGGGACTTTGATTTGAAGATTGCAAAAGCAGCTGACATCATAGCTGGTGGGCCACCTTGCCAGCCATTTTCACTTGGTGGCAAACATAAAGGCAATTTGGATGAGCGCGACATGTTTCCGCAAGCCGTTCACTCAATCAGAAGTATTCAGCCGAAGGCTTTTGTATTTGAAAACGTAAAGGGCTTACTTCGGGAATCATTCGCAACATACTTCAATTATATCATTCTCCAACTGACATATCCAACCCTTTCACAGAAACCGAAAGAAACTTGGCAGAATCACCTGAAGCGTCTTGAAGATGTTCATACGAAAGGCACTTATGGAGATTTAAAATACAATGTCATCTACCGTCTTATCAATGCCGCAGACTACGGTGTGCCTCAATGCCGGGAAAGAGTCTTTATTGTTGGTATTCGTAATGATCTCAACGTAAGCTGGTCTTTCCCAAACCCTACGCATTCTGAAGAATCACTACTTTACTCTAAATACGTAACGGGTAGCTATTGGGAACAATTCAACATCACAGACAAGAAAATCATCTTCAATGAAAGCATCGATGCGCGCCGCATAGAAAAACTTGCCTCAAAGTATGCCTTATTTCCGCCGACGGAACTACCATGGCAGACGGTTCGGCAGGCTCTCGCGCGCCCCGCAGATATCGATCACTTAAAACCAGAACACCAGCAGCGCGCTGGTGCTCGGACCTATCCAGGACATACGGGCAGCTATATTGATTTACCCGCAAAAACCTTGAAGGCCGGCGACCACGGGGTACCGGGTGGTGAAAACATGCTCAGAGATGTAGACAACTCCGTCCGGTATTTTACCGTTTTTGAAGCCAAACGCTTGCAAACATTTCCCGATAAATATACAATTTTAGGCTCTTGGTCCGAGGCTATGCGACAAATTGGCAATGCCGTTCCAACTGCGCTGCCAACCCAGCTCTTTTCTGATCTATTACGAAAATTAAGTTAACTGGTGCTCGACCTCCTTGTCGAGCACCAGTGCATCGAGAGGTTTGCGGGCCATCGCACAACAAAATTTACACGCTGCGCTCCCTGCGGTGCCGTAGCTCCTCGGGTGCTCGGGTCTGCGCGACCAAGATCGCGGACGGCGCACAAGCGGGACGCTTGTTCTGTGCGCCGCCGCGAGTCGCTCCGACCAGATTTTGTCTTGCCGCGAAGACGCGCCAAGCCAAAACCTCGTGTAAATTCCACGTTGTCTGAAATAATTGCGCCTTTGTACTTCGCCGACCTCGTGTCGGCGCGACCATCAAGGATAGGCTTGACACCCCTGGCGGCAACCTGCGTATTGATGCAAAAAACAGCATACCGAGTCAAAATTCAATAGCGCTGTAGTTTTTTTCTTACAGTGTGGGAATATGGAGCCTATATGAAAAAGCCGATTAGATTTCTTTTCGTAGCGTCTATTAGTAGCGTGATCATGCTCGCAGCATGCGCAAAGTCCAGCGGGGATACAGCAGCCACGTCGAATAGCTCAACGGGCGAATGCGGCGGCACATTTGCGGAAATCATTTTTGACGCGAATGGCGCTACTTCAGGCACAGTGCCGAATACGATATGTGCAGGCATCGCTCAAAACGTTTCCATACCGGCAAACCCAGGCAATCTCCAAAAGGCCCCTGACGCTTGGTCTGGTTGGAACACACAGGCAAACGGAGCCGGTGCTACCTACAGCGGCAACTATACTGTTACTGGTAACGTAAGGCTCAGATTGTATGCGCGATGGGCGACCGGATACTCCGTCACCTACGATGGCAACGGCCAATCAAGCGGTACAGTGCCGAACGACACCAATTTGTACGCAAATAACACCTACTTTGTTGTCGCTTCAAATACCGGCAACTTAACGAAAGGCTACTCCGCTTTTGAAAATTGGAACACTCTAGCCAATGGTTCCGGTACAGCTGTAGGTGCAGGGACGAACCGTTTGATGGGATCTGCCAACGTCGTGCTTTATGCGAAATACAAGTTTCCAAATTTTTCGGGTGTTGCAAGCTCATCAGATGGCACCAAGTTGGTCGCCGTTGCAGATAATTCTAGCGGCACAAATATTGGCAATATTTGGACTTCGGTGGATTCAGGCGTTACGTGGACAGAAAGAGCTACGTCACGCAGATGGAAATGTGTCGCAAGTTCCAGCGACGGGAGCAAACTAGTAGCTGGTGTTTGGGATGGCAATATTTATACATCAACCGATTCCGGTATCACTTGGACGGTTAGGGACTCAAGCCGAAAATGGAACTCCGTGGCTAGCAGTGCGGATGGTACAAAGTTAATAGCAGCCGTGAATCAAGATGGCTTCTACCTATCAACTGACTCTGGAGTGACTTGGAATCGTGTCGTTACAGCAACCAATGCATGGACTGTAACCACTTCATCCGATGGTGCTCGCCTACTTGCGGGTGATTTATCTTCCGCGGGGCTTTTGAGAATAAGCACCGACTCTGGCGCAAATTGGAGCAATACCACTGGTGGTCTCGGATACTGGACGGCTTCCGCAAGCTCTAGCGACGGGACAAAGCTTTATGCCATTCGGGATCAAATTCGCACATCTTCAGATTCTGGTGCCAATTGGGTAGCCCGAGAATCAATTAGACAATGGGCAAGTATTACAAGTTCCACCGATGGTACGAAAGCCGCTGCGATCGTTACGAATGGTCAAATCTTTACCTCAGGAGATTCTGGCGTCACTTGGACCGCTCGTGAGAGCAGCAGAGGTTGGACTAGCCTCGCCAGCTCTTCGGACGGTACAAAGTTAGTTGCTGTGGTGTCCTTAGGCCAGATCTATACGTCAACGGATTCTGGTGTTAACTGGACAGCAAGATAGTAAATCTCTTCTGACACATCTTGGCTACCGCGATTTCGCCCGGCCGTCCTGGCCGGGCTGACAGGCGCAATTACTTCAGACAACAAAATTTACCTGCTGCGCTCCCTGCGGTGCCGTGGCTCCTCGGGTGCTCGGCCCTACGCGCCAAAGATGCCTTCGTCGCACAAACGGGACGTTTGTTTGGTGCTCCTCAGGCAGGCGCTTCGGGCACATTTGGTGACGCAAAATGGCTTTACAGATTGAAATAATGACACAGGCGTCACCAAACGTCAGGTAAATTCCGCGTTCTCTGCCATAGTTGCGCTGCTGTTTCTCGCCGCCCTCCCTGGCGGCGCAGCTTCTATAACCCATTTGTCGTTAATGCTAAAAGTGTTGCCGAAATGGCTTGATCTTGGTAAGATACAACTGTATGCAGGGTATCAGTGAGTTGATTCAAGAAGCCTCTTCCTTACCTATAGAAGCTAGGGCGAAGATCGTGGACTCCCTTTTGAGAACTCTAAACCAGCCAAATACAGAAATCGAGACCCAATGGACGGCAGTTGCCAAGCGACGATTGGCAGAATTAAAATCAGGCAAAGTAAAATCAATACCCGGCGATCAAGTTTTCGAAAAAATTCTTAAGCGATTTACGGAGTGAGATACTCGTTTCACCCTGAGGCTGAAGCCGAATTTAACCACGCCATTGACTACTATGAAAAACGTGAAGTTGGCTTAGGCTATGACTTTGCCATAGAAGTCCATGATTCAATACAAAACATACTAAAATACCCAGATGCTTGGAACCCATTGGGGGACGGCATTCGATCTTGTCTAACAAACCGATTTCCGTATGGCGTAATTTATTCGCAAATTGACGGAGAAATACTCATTCTGGCAATTATGCACTGTCATAGAGAACCTGACTACTGGCGTAACAGACTCTAAGAATCGCGGCATTTACAATTAGTCGTTTAAGGGCTCATCTCCCCAATCGCCCCGACCTCCTTGTCGTGGCTCAATAGCGCAACTACGTCAGAGAACAAAATTTATGAGCTGCGCCCACGACCGCTCCGCTGGGTCGTGGTGCTCGGGCCTTCGCGCCGAAGATGCCCGCGTCGCACAAACGTGAGGTTTGTTTGGTGCTCCACGGGCAAGCGCTGCGGCCACATTTTGGCTTGCGGCGAAGACGCCTCCAGCCAAAACGTCTCATAAATTCCACGTTGCGCGAAATTCCCGCCAATCAAGAACCCCGCCATCCGTGGCGGGTTGAGAGCAGTAGGAAAGAAACAAAACGTTCAGGATAAGCCGCATTCTGGATGTTTATAAAAGCAGCGGTAAAAATAAAGGAGGCCAATTATGGCAAAATGCAAGTATTGTGGTTCTTCATCGTATGGTAGTGGGTGCTCAAACAGTCCTCACAAAAAACATGAACATATTGATGATGAAAAAAAATGCGTTTATTGTGGATCAACTTCTTATGGTTCCGGATGCTCAAATAGTCCTACAAAAAAGCATATGCATGGTTCTGGAGCAAATAAATGTAGATACTGTGGATCAACATCAACAGGATCTGGATGTTCGAATAGTCCTCACGGAAAACACGAAAAATAATAAATACAGAGCAAGCCCTATCGTTGAACAAGATAGGGCTTGCATAAAATCTAGGAGTTCAATATGGCTTTTGTCGAACCCATTACCATTAAAGATGCGATAGAATCTGTACACAGAAAAAATTATTTGCTGCCTGCGATACAAAGGGAATTTGTATGGAGCACAGATCAGATTGAGAGATTATTTGACTCTTTAATGAGAGATTATCCAATAAATTCTTTTTTATTCTGGGAAGTAGACAAGGCCAACATATCTAACTATCAGTTTTACGAATTTATTCGAGAGTATCATGAAAGGGATAGTAGACATAATCCAAAAGCTGATTTGAATGGTGAAACCGGAATTACCGCAATACTTGATGGACAACAGCGGTTGACTTCCCTTTATATTGGTTTAAAAGGTACTTATGCTTACCGCTTACCTCGTAAAAGGTGGGACAACGATTCTGCATTTCCAAAAAGGAAATTATGCTTAAATTTATTATCTCCAGCAGAAAATGGAGATTTGGAATATGACTTTAGATTTCTTACAAAAAATGAGTACGATTTAAAAGACGATAATCATTTTTGGTTTCCAGCTGGAGACATACTCGATTTAAAAGAAGCTGTTGATGTAAATGACTTTCTACTTGAAAAAGAAATTTCAAATTATGGGAAAGATAAAGCTCGCTACGCAAACAAATCATTATTTAAGCTTTATGAGATTATTCATAAAAATAAATCAATTAACTTTTTTCTCGAAAAGGATGAAAGTCTTGATAAAGTTCTCAATATTTTTATACGTGTAAATAGCGGAGGAACACAATTAAGCTATTCTGATTTATTACTTTCTATAGCTACTGCTCAATGGAAAGAAAAAGACGCACGCGAAGAAATTACATCTTTTGTTGATGAAATAAACGCAATCGGTGACGGCTTTAACATTAATAAAGATTTTGTTTTGAAATCCTGTCTTGTGCTTTCAGATTTTAAGGATATAGCTTTTAAAGTCGATAATTTCAATCAGCAGAATATGCTCAAAATTGAAAAATCATGGGATAATATTTCAGAATCAATAAAATCAGCATTCTTACTATTGTCAAGCCTTGGATATCATAGAGAAACTCTTACATCAAATAACGCCATCATACCTATTGCTTATTACCTGAATAAAATTGGTAACCCAGAAAATTATTCAATTGCATCGAAATATGAGACGGATAAACGGATGATTTTCAAATGGCTAGTGATTGTTCTACTTAAAAGAACATTCAGCGGACAGCCAGATAATGTTTTAAGACCTATAAGAGAAGTAATCAGCTGTTCAGCGAATGGGTTTCCGTTTACGGAGATTTTTGATAAACAGAAAGGGACACCAAAATCACTGTCATTTGATGAAGACGAGATTTCAAATCTATTTTATTATCAGTATGGTCAGGCATATACTTATTCGATATTAGCCTTTATTTATCCTTCTCTTGATTTTAGGAATAAATTTCATCAAGACCATATTTTTCCAAAGAGTTTATTTACAGCAAAGCGACTTCAAAAGTACGGAATACCTGCTGCTGATATTCAATTCTACTTGGAAAACTATAATTGCATTGCAAACCTTCAATTGTTAGAGGGAATACCGAATCAAGAAAAATCGGGAAAAGAATTTTCAAAATGGATGGAGGAAAAATATCCCAATAAAAAGGAAAGGACACAATATATGGAAAGGCATTATATACCTGATTGTTCATTGGAAATGACCAATTTTAAAGAGTTTATAGAGAAAAGGAAAAATCTTATTGTAGATGCTTTCAAAAACCTTATTGAAAAATAATACAGATGAGTTTCAATTCGCCGTCCTTGGCGAATTGAAAGATTGGCGGGAACTTCACACAACAGCCAGTAGCCGGTTACGGCGGAGTACCGCCTTCACCCAAATTGCCTTCGCGAGTACGCTACGGCAACTTCGGCTACTGGCAAACGTTGTGTGAAATAATCGCTATGTCTATGAGGCACTTGCCCAGAGGAAGGGAATTTCTACAATGTCAAAATAATCTATAGGGAAGGAGTTCAAAAAAATGACAAGAAAAAACAAATTCACAACAATTTTGCTGACTATCTCACTAATAGCATTGATGCTTGTGGCATGTGGCGGGAGCAAAAGCTACCTCAGGGTTGAGAAAGCACAATTTGCCAGCATAATGCGAAAACCCGTGATAGTTCCCTTGTTTATGGAACAGAATATATTTCCTCAAGCCCGCCTGAATGCGCTTGAACTCAATTTTTCAGCCGAGTATCAGGCGCTTATAAACAAGAGTTTTCGAGAAAAGGCCAGACAATTCGACTCTGTACTCGTGTCTGTACTCAGTAAAGACACGCAGCCAGTGATCAGCAAAACATTGTCAGATAGTGATATCGTAAAATCTCTGCTAGCCTCGCATGGCGAATTCAGTTCTAGCAAAATATACGAAAATGAATATTTCTTGGTCAAGCCGGAAAAGATCGCCGCCTTGGCTAAGCTGTATCCTGAAGCGTCAAGCTTCATCTTTCATTTCGCCAATGTCCAACGCACATGGGTTTATTTTCAGGAATACAAGTCATATGTAGTCATGCCTCAAGCAGCAATATGGTATAACATGGTAGTTTATGATCGACAGGGAAAAATTATCTACGGCGGCATCGAAGAAAGCCAAGGCCAAACGGACGCTTATGGATTTTCCCCTAAGGCTGTAGCCTACAAATGGGGCAATTATAAAATGTTACCTTTAGAGAAAAAAGAGGTTGAGAGCGCTTGGAAGGGGACGGTAAAAAGGGTCACAATAGAGCCTTCAGAAATATCTTGGACAGAACTTGATCCTGAAGCTTTCAAAAAGAAAATGCTAGATTCTGATGGGCTCTACCGAGAGCTGGTTCAACCGTAGATTTCAGGAACACTTCAATAAAAAAATCGGGTAGGCAGCGATTACTTCACACAACAAGATTTACCTGCTGCGCTCGCTGCGGTGCCGTGGCTCCTCGCGTGCTCGGCCTCCGGTGGCCTGAAATGCGTTGACGCCCGCGCTCTGTCGAGCTTTATTGGCGGGCGCAACGCAGCCACCTGCGGCACATCGATGGCGCGCCAAGAGCGGCTTCGCTAAGAAGACTGCATTTATTGTGCGGCGCACCATCGACGTCAGGTAAATCCAACGTT
>JAIXKU010000100.1:0-2929 GCA_026936045.1 Flavobacteriales bacterium | reverse complement strand
AATTTTGAAGCAAGAAATCGTGAAAAAGGTTTACAGTTTTAGGGGTGCAGTCCAGCTCGACCAAGGCTCCAGACTATTCATTTCGAGTCGGTGGACAGCGAAAGTTCTTTCTGGAGGCAAAAAAGCCCTCGGTTAATGTAAAAGATGATATAGCGCCTGCATATCAACTGCGCCGGTATGCTTGGAACGCAGGTCTTCCGGTTTCAATTTTGACAGATTTTGAAGAATTTGCGATTTATGATACAACCATTCGGCCAAATGCTAAGGATAAAGCTTCAACTGCGCGAATATTCTACTGCACATACCAAGAATACGCAAAGCATTGGGAGTACATTTCATCGATTTTCTCAAAAGCATCAATACTTAAGGGTAGCTTTGACCATTTCATACGAGATGCGAAAAAGAAAAAAGGCACAACTGCCGTTGACAAAGAATTTCTCAAAGAGATGGAGAAATGGCGTTCTGACTTAGCAAAGAATATTGCTCTCAGAAATACAATAGACATTCATGCCCTGAATTATGTCGTGCAGGCAACAATAGATCGAATTCTCTTTCTGCGGATTTGCGAAGACAGAAATATTGAAGAGTATGGGCGGCTACAGAAAGTTGCCGCAGCTAATAATATTTATAAGAATCTGGCGGTTTTTTTTGAACAGGCCGATCAGAAATACAATTCAGGGTTGTTTCATTTTCACAAAGAAAAAAATGTATCAAGCGCCCCGGATGAAATTAGTCTCGGTCTCAAAATAGATGATAAAATTCTCAAGGAAATCATTACTGCCCTTTATTATCCATCACCCTATGAGTTTTCCGTCATTTCAGCTGATATTCTCGGAAATGTCTATGAACAATTTTTAGGAAAGGTAATCCGTCTCACCAGTGGCGGGCAAGCAAAGGTAGAAGAAAAACCCGAAGTAAAAAAAGCCGGTGGGGTTTTCTATACACCACAGTATGTTGTAAAATATATCGTCGAGAATACCATTGGCGACCTACTCAAAGAAAAAACTCCTATGATGATCGCTGGGAAGCTCAAGGGGCATTCACCATTGCGCATACTCGATCCCGCGTGCGGCTCCGGTTCTTTCTTGATCTATGCTTATCAGTTTCTCCTCGATTGGCATCGTGATTGGTACGAGAAAGACATCCGACAAAAAGGCGAAACACAGGCAAAGAAATGGCATGAGGCTGTCTATCAAGGCCCAGGAAATCATTGGTACCTAACAACTCAAGAAAAAAAACGAATTCTTCTCAAGAATATCTTTGGCGTAGATATCGACCATCAAGCGGTTGAAGTTACAAAGCTAAATCTGTTGCTAAAAGTCCTCGAGGGTGAGAATCGAGAAACGTTAGGGACAAATCTCAAATTATTTCAGGAACGCGCCTTGCCTGATCTCTCTCAAAATATCAAGTGTGGTAATTCACTGATTGGCAGCGATTTCTTCGTTTCGCAGGGCAAGGGTCAGAAAGATTTGTTCGAAATTGACGAAGATGAACAATATAAAGTCAACGCATTCGATTGGCAGGCTGAGTTTTCAGAGATATTCAAGGATGCAGGTTTTGATGCGGTCATTGGCAATCCGCCATATGTCGTCGTAAGTTCTTCTTCACCGAAGGATAAGATATTGGAATATCTTCGAAAATACCCGGTGGCCCAATATAAACTTGATTTATTCCACCTTTTCATACAAAAAAGCATCGATCTCCTAAGGGCTAAAGATGGCAAGCTTGGCTATATTATTCCGAATACATGGCTCACGATGCAGTTCACAGATAAGCTCCGCAAATATATCTTGGATCATACATCTATCAAAGAGGTGGTTCTTTTTGAACACCTAGTTTTTGATGAAGCCGACGTGCACACTATGCTACTATTTCTCTCCAAAGGAGGGGTGCCTGAAAAAAATAGTATTTTGATTAAGAAGCCGCCATCCACAGAGAGTGCAGCAGCCATTAGAGAGGCAGAAACATCTTCAATTCTACAATCTGCTTGGATAAAAAATGAAAACTATGTTTTCGAGACTCGTCGCACTGGTGTTGCTGGGCAATTAGCTGAGAAAATCTTGAAAAACTCTCCGCGACTTGAAGAAGTGGCACGTGCTTCGTTAGGGTGCCAAGCCTACAATAGTTCAAAGCATACTCCTGAACAGATAAAGAATCGAGTCTTTCATGCACCCAAAAAGCTGACAAAGGAATATCTACCTGAGCTGGCCGGAAGCGATGTTGCTCGGTATAGAATTAGCAAAGAAAGGGGTGAATGGATAAAGTACGGTTCATGGCTACATGACTACCGGACGTTAGATTGGCTACAGGGGCCTCGAATTTTAATTCGCGAAATTACCGGAAAAAAACCTCACCAAATTCAGGGTTGCTATGTTGAAGAGACCTATTGTAATTACAAGACGATTCTCAACGTGAATCCCTCTGATAAAACTAAGTTTTCAATGAAGTACCTTACAGGTTTACTAAATTCCGCCCTTCTTTCATTTCTGTATCCTTTCGTTTCCAATAAGATAGTCGCTCAGAGTTTCCCTCGATTGTCAGTCGGTGATTTAAAAAAATTACCGATTCGCAACATTGATTTCAATAATGAAGAGGATAAACATTTACATGATAATTTAACTCAGCTCGTGGATCAAATGCTTAGCCTCGTCGAAAAATTGTCCGGAGCTAATCTCACTCCGACGCAATCAGCACAAATCCAGCGTCAAATTGATGCGTCCGATAGAGAAATCGACAAGCTCGTATATAAGTTATATAATCTGACAGAAGCAGAAATTGCCGTTGTGGAAGGTAACCAACGCAATGGATGATTGGCTTACTGAACTCGAAAAACCGCCAAAAAATAAGTTCTGGGCCAAGCTCCAATCAATATCAGGTAGTGTCCTGTCAATTGTGTTTGCCCTCCAGAAACTGAATATTCGGCATTCTC
>JAIXKU010000044.1 GCA_026936045.1 Flavobacteriales bacterium | reverse complement strand
GTATATGGTTATTGACCCTATAACTAAAGAATTGAGGAGCCATCAGCAAAAGATAGTACAAGAGGGGCAGAAGGTTATTAAAGACAAGGTAAAAGCCGAAATGCATCAAGCCGTAGTAGAGGTAGGAACCGATATTTGTGCAGATGTGAACGAAGCATTCATGGATGTAGGAACACTTAGAAAAACCATTGCAGGTATTGCTGATGAACTTGGCTTATGGGTTGGTGCAAGCGGAACACATCCTTTTAGCCACTGGGAAAGCCAACTTATTACCGACCATGCCCGATACAGCGAAATTGTAAATGAATTACAAGAGGCAGCCAGGAGCAATCTTATTTTCGGATTGCACGTTCACGTAGGTATGGAAACGCGGGAAATGGCCATACATATTGCCAATTCTGTTCGTTATTTTTTACCCCACATCTTTGCGCTCAGTACTAATTCTCCATTTTGGGAAGGAAGAAAACAGGATAAATCTTTTAGAACAAAGGTATTTGAAAAGCTCTAATGCACAGGTATTCCTGATGCATACAATAGTATAGAGGATTATGACAACTACATCAAGCTGTTGGGAAACAAATTGCATTGATACGCAAAAAAATATGGTGGGACTTGCGTGTACATCCTTTTTTTAATACAGTTGAATTTAGAATTTGCGACATCCCATTAACTGTACATGAAACCATTATGCTGGCCGGTTTGTTTCAGGCTATATGTGCCAAGATTTATAAGTTGCGTACGCAAAATCTGAATTTTATGATGTACTCACGAGCACTATTAAACGAAAATAAATTCAGAGCAAGCAGATACGGTATTGAAGGAAGTCTAATTGATTTTGGAAAAGAGCAGGAAGTAAATACAAGGGTACTTATTTATGAATTACTTGATTTTATAGATGATGTTATTCCACATTTAGGCAGCAGGAATGCCATTTCTCATGTGCACAAAATTTTGAAGAAGGTACCGGAACAGACAGACAGCTTAAAGATATGAAAATGAACGAATCGCAAGCAGTTACAGATTTTATTCATGGTCAATTTTAATTGGCCTTTAATTAGTGTATTAAATTAACAGCTCCTTTTTGTTTCTACCCTTCCGGATTGAAGCGTAATCTTTAAAACATATACATATACGCCAGATGGTTGAAGTTTACCTTTATGTAGGCCATCCCATCCACCCGGAAGCCCCTTACCCGAGAAAATTTTCTCGCCCCATTGATTAAAAATAGTTGTTTCAACCATAATAATGGAATTTCCATAAGGCCTAAATACATCGTTTATCCCGTCATGATTTGGACTAAATGCATTAGGGATATAAAGTTCTTCATCCTGAGGGATAACCACTAATTCAAATTGGGCAGTATCAATACATCCATAAGTACTCACACCAATCACCTTTATCAATTCGGAAGAACTGGCGATTATGGTTTGAGAAGTAAGGGATTGGTCGGTAAATAGATTTATCGGTAACCATGAGGTAACAATAAATGGTTCTATAGCACTTGCATTAAGGATAACACTTGTGCCTGCATTTACAGGGGCTAACGGCCCATCTAATGATAGGGAAAGATCATTTACCGTAACATCCATACTTACTGATGCAGGGCAACCTCCTGAGGTTGCTGCATAAGTTATGGTTGTAGTACCTGCTGCAACAGCAGTTACCATCCCTCCGGTACTAATCGTAGCCACAGCCGGATTACTGCTACTCCAAGTTCCACCAACAAAAGAATTAGAAAGTATTGCGAAAGTATTTCCGCTTAAACAAATTGTATCTATCCCTTCAATTTCATCTAAATCAAAATCAGTAACCTGAACGATAATTTCGGCACGATTACTCTCGCATCCATTTATAGTTTGAGACACATAATAAGAAGTAGTTCCGGCAGAACTTGTTAAGGGCGTGGGTGGTGTTGACTGCCCTGTACCACCCGACAAACTATTATACCACAACAAATTATTTCCTGAAGCTGCAAGAGGAGTTGCAGTTTGATTCAGACAATAATTAACCGGAGAAGTAACTGCGGGTAGCGCGGGTTGATCGGTGGGTGTATTAATTGTTGTACTGGTAGATCTTGTACATCCAAGTGTATTTGCAATTGTTATTGTATATGTACCCGGTGCGAGATTATTAAATACAGGGTCTGCCTGGAAATCTACACCATTTATACTAAAGTATATCAAGACTTACGGGAGGAAGTTATTGTAATTCTCCGAATGGCTGTGCGCAAGATGGTTGTAATACGCAAAATAATATCAGGCACGCCTTGCGCATTTGCTACATAAACCTGCAAGGTAGATTCACAACCTCCATCTTCCTTTACCGAAATGAGATAGGTTCCCGGCGTTAAATTTGAAAAAACATTTGCCGTTTGAAAAGTTCCTCCATTTAAAGCATAAGTATAGTTTGTACCGGTAGGAGAAGTAACGGTTATTGCGCCCATAGTTCCGGGACAAGAAGGATTAACAACAGAAGCAGTAACATTGAAAGACGAAGTTTGGGTTCGCATAGCGTTTATCCATGCTAAATTATCGGGAGAGTTGCCCGCACCCGGCGTTTCATCCAGTGCCTGCAGCACCACCAACCATGATGCCTCAGTATTATAATTACCATCCGACAAATAAAGGCAGGCGCCTGCACCAACAGCGCCTTTAGCAACATTTGGCACCTGGGCTCCTGTGGCAGGAGTAAATCCAAATAAAACTGAATGATTTGCCACAGATAAATTAGTAGGATTAACAATAATAACTGCATCACCACCATTAGCTAAGCCAATAGACGTCCAATCAACCGGATTATTATAACCGGCAACAGGATAGGTATAATTAAAAGTTGATGGAGAGATAGGCTCGTTAATATTC
>JAIXKU010000060.1 GCA_026936045.1 Flavobacteriales bacterium | reverse complement strand
AAATAATATACTTCAGCCTAATCAAGCGAAGTACTCCATGAGTTATAATAATAATCAACTGCGTGTTGAGCTTGAGGGATTAGCCTATCAAAGTCAGAATAGAATGCGCTATAAATATAAGATGTTAGGATTGGATACCGTTTGGCAATACAGCCACTCTCCTATTATCCAATATCATTCCATTCCTTCCGGTCAATATCAGTTTATCGTATACACCATTAATATAGATAATATCGAGAGTAAAGAAGTAATCGGTTTTTCATTGGAGATAGGATTTGCATATTGGCAAACCTTTTGGTTTAAAATATTACTTGGTTTTATGATTCTAATTATTAGCACTTCAACCATTATATATCGAATTCTCCATATTAAGAAAAGAGAAAGGGAAAAAGCCAGGCTGACACGTCTTTTGAATGATCTTGAACTTACTGCACTCAAAGCACAGATGAATCCACATTTTATTTTCAATTCATTAGGTAGTATTCAAAATTTGATAAACAGCGATAAGAAAGAAGAAGCCAACGTGTATTTATCTAAATTTGCCCGTTTACTTAGAATGACCCTTGATCACTCTGATAAAAGAGAAATCTCACTGGCCGACGAAATAGCCATGCTCAAGTTATATCTGAGCTTAGAAGCGTTACGTTTCAGTAATAAATTTGAATATAAGATTCAGCCAAATACCTCTATAAATTTGTTTGAAACAAAAATCCCACCCATGCTTTTGCAACCCTTCTTGGAAAATGCCATTAAACACGGATTACTACCTAAGAAATCGGATGCTCTGTTGATTATTGAGTTTAGCAAATTACCCAATAATATGTTATACTGTTTGGTTCGTGATAATGGTATTGGCCGTGTGCAGCGTGAGAAATTAAAAGAAAAATCCCAAATGGGGCATATCTCAAAAGGTATCAAGATAACAAAAAACCGCTTGGAGTTGCTTAATCAAATTCGAAATCATCCCACTGAAGTTCGTATTACCGACTTATATCATGAAAACGGCCAAGCAGCCGGTACGCAGGTAGAAATACTGATCCCTATTGATTAAGAACAAGTTAGAGAAGCCAATCTTTTTTTTTATTTAAGAAAAAAGCTTACATTTGTGCCCCGTAAGAAGAAAATTCCTCGGTAGCTCAGTTGGTTAGAGCACCTGACTGTTAATCAGGGGGTCGCTGGTTCAAGCCCAGCCCGGGGAGCCAAACAGGCGCAAGGGGTTACTAATGGCAACCCCCTTTTTATTTGCATACAATTTGCCTATAAATATCTCTCAAAATAAAACCATAATGGCTACTTTTACGTGTATGTTCGCACATCTAAAAACATATAAGAAACTACACAAGAGCCTCTTTATCCTTCTTTTGACTTTTGGTATGGGATGTCAGGAAGTAATAGATGTGAATTTAGACAATGCCGAACCAAGATATATTGTAGAAGCTATCGTTAGAGACGGTATCGAGCCTCATATTGTCCACATTACTCAGTCTATACCTGTCGACAGTCCCAACTCTTTTCCATTTATCGGCAATGCGACCGTCATCTTAAAAGATAATTTTTCACAGGCCGACACGCTGCATTATATTGACTCCGGTTACTATTTTACACAATCATTTTTTGCTGTACAGAATAATAACTACTTATTACAAATACATATTGGCAATGATACAATAAGAGCAACAAGTTTTATGCCGATATCTGTTCCGTTCGATAGTGTTAGCTTCCATTCCATACAGTGGATGGGCAAACCCAGATATTTATTTATTCCCCATTTTAACGACCCTGTCTCTGCTGAAAACTATTATCGCTTTGTTTTATTTCAAAACAAGAAACCAAAGAGTAGTATTTATATTTTGTCTGATAAAGACTTTAACGGACAGCTAAGCACTCAATCATTTCTAGCCAGCAGCAAGCTCGAATCAGGCGATACCATTGATATCGAAATGCAATGTATCAACAAGCAAGTCTATGATTTTTATTTTACCTTAAATCAATTGCACGGCTCTATTTTTGTACAAAGCGCCAGTCCGGCAAACCCAATATCAAATGTTACAGGCAATCGTGTTATAGGGTGCTTTAATGCATGCAGCAGTCAAATTCTCACTTACATTCTGCCGTAAATTATTTGAATATCTCTATAAATAACACCTGAATAACACCAACAAGAAAACCGAGTACAGCGCCGGATAATTCAATAAAACGAAACTCTTTTTTTAAAATGCCCTGAATTAGCCCTTCAAGTTTCTCCGGAGAAAGTTGTGTAACCTTATCTGTAATAATAGCTTCAACATCAAACTTCTGTTCTATCTCCTCTATAATTCGTTCAATAACATCCGGGGCTATACGTTCCACCTCCTCCAGTATATCAATTTTAATCTGATTACGACGTGCTCTGCCAAAAAAAACAGAAGCAATCGGATATTTTGAAGGAAATGTGCGCTCAAGGTATTCATCTATTTTCTCTTCTATGAAAAGTTTCATGGCTTCAAGATTACCTTCCTCCATAATCTTATTACGTATATCATGCGTAGTAAGAAGTTCAAGGGCTACCATTTTTCCAATGCGCTCCGCTAACTTACTTTGTCTTTTTGGGAAAATGCCCTGAATACGCATAAAGCCAATATTAACCGGTTCTTTAGGTTTAAAAAGCATTTTTACAGCTACCCAGTTGGTAAACCAGCCAATTAAGCCGGTCATGACGGGCGTTAGATAAATAAGAATCTCTGATACAGTCATAATAGAAGAAACCATCAAACCTACATATTTTTCTTTTATACCAAACCAAAATTAAAACAGATTAAAAGATATTATCAATTGAAACATCCTATTTTATATTTTCTACATCACTGATAATCTAAATTTTA
>JAIXKU010000130.1 GCA_026936045.1 Flavobacteriales bacterium | reverse complement strand
TATGAAACCTATTTAGGCCCTTACCCTTTCCCAAGAGATGGTTATGCATTGGTTGAATCGCCTTATTTAGGGATGGAGCATCAAAGTGCTATTGCTTATGGAAATGATTATAACCCAGGTTATAATGGTATAGATTATTCAATGCTTGGTCTTGACTTTGACTATATTATTGTGCATGAGTCAGGTCATGAGTATTGGGGTAATAGCGTGAGTATGGCTGATATAGCAGATATGTGGATTCATGAAGGTTTCTGCACGTATAGTGAATTAATATATGTGGAATCGCGTTATGGCCGAACAACGGCTGATCTGTATGCGTATTCATGGCAATTCCGGATTCTTAATAATACACCCGTGATCGGTTCATATCATGTTAATCATGAAGGTGGTACGGATATGTATTACAAGGCAGCAACCATGTTGAATATGTTACGATGTTTAGTAAATGATGATAATCTTTGGTGGGATTGTTTGCGAGGTATTCAGCGGGATTTTCGTCATAAGGTTACTAATACGGATGAAATAATTGCATATATGAATCGTCATTTAGGAAAAGATTATACATGGCTTTTTAATCAGTATTTGAGATATAAACAGCCGCCTACATTGGAAGTAAAGACTAGCCGAAAAGGAGAATATACGGTTGTTAAGACCCGATGGGTAGATTCTGCCCCTGAGTTCTGTATGCCGGTGTTTTATTTAACGGAGCAACATCAATTAAAACCCATACAGACCATAGCAGGTCAATGGACGGAGACTAAACTGAAAATAAACCATTTTGATGTAAACTATTTAGACCGGTTACATTATTATTATTTAATGAAATAAAGAAGAGTTCTCTCTTTTTTAAGAGAAAAAAATTACACTTGATGGTGGAGGTGAACGTATTTTTCTACCTTTGCCATCGTATGAGCGATGCAATAAAACACGAATGTGGCATAGCGGTTCTTCGCCTGCTTAAACCCCTTTCCTTTTACAAAGAAAAATACGGTACACCTCTTTACGGCATCAATAAGATGTATTTGTTAATGGAGAAGATGCATAATCGCGGACAAGACGGTGCGGGATTAGCTAATATCAAGCTGCATGTAGAGCCTGGAAACCGTTATATCAGCCGTCGTCGTTCTATTAAGAGTCAACCTATACAGCATATTTTTAAGAAAATAAATAAACGTTTTCAGGATCTGATAGAAAAGGATAAAAGCTGTTTTGATAATACAGAATGGTTAGAAAAAAATATGCCCTATACAGGTGAACTTTTTATCGGTCATCTGCGCTATGGAACATACGGGAAATACGGTATAGAAAGCTGCCATCCTTTCTTGCGTCAGAATAACTGGCGTAGCAGAAACCTTTTGGTCGCCGGTAATTTTAACCTGACGAATGTGGAAGAGTTGTTTCAAAATCTAGTTGATTTAGGACAACATCCCAAAGAAAAAACAGATACCGTTACCATTATGGAACGTATTGGGCATTTTCTTGATGAAGAGAACGAGGCGCTGTATTGGGAATTAAAGAAAGAAAGTTATAACAAAAGAGAGATAACCCCTTTAATTGCTGAAAGACTTGATTTGAAAAAAGTTTTGACACGTTCATTTAAAAAATTTGATGGAGGATATGTTATTGGCGGCTTACTTGGTCATGGAGATAGTTTCGTGGTGCGTGACCCTGCCGGTATCCGTCCGGCTTATTGGTACGCTGATGATGAAATAGCGGTCATATGCTCAGAACGACCAGTTATTCAAACAGCTTTTAATATTGAATATGATCAGATTAAGGAAGTCAAACCGGGGCATGCGATTATTGTGAAGGTGAATGGAGAGGTGTCAGAAGAAGAAATATTAACGCCCATTGAACGCAGGGCGTGTTCTTTTGAGCGGATATATTTTTCACGTGGTAGTGATGCAGATATCTATCGCGAACGAAAAAGCTTGGGTTATTATTTGAAAGATGCTATTCTGAAAGAGATAAATTGTGATTTAGAAAATACCGTATTCTCTTTTATCCCCAATACGGCAGAGTTGGCTTTCTACGGCATGATAAAGGGTATGGAAGAATATCAGATGGAGAAGGCACGTGATACTATCTTAGCCCATGCCGATCAATTATCGGCTGATACACTGGATGAGATTTTGCGTTTCAGACCAAGGGTGGAAAAGTTGGCTATCAAAGATGTCAAAATGCGCACATTTATCACCGATGATACGCATCGTGACGATATGGTACAGCACGTTTATGATATCACATATGAAACAGTACATAAAAATGTAGATACTATCGTTTTGATTGATGATTCTATAGTGCGTGGTACTACATTAAAGAAAAGTATATTACGCATTCTTGATCGTTTAGGCCCAAAGAAAATAATTATTGTTTCATCAGCTCCACAAATTAGGTATCCGGATTGTTATGGTATAGATATGGCCAAAATGCGTGATTTCGTTGCGTTCCGTGCGGCCATTGAATTACTTATTGAGCGTGGTAACTGGCACCTTACACAAGAGGTATTGGCAGAAGCAAAAAGACAGATTCAGTTGCCGTTGGAAGAGATTACCAATGTTGTGACACGAATTTATGAGCCGTTTACGGATGAAGAGATCTCTGATAAGATTGTTGAAATCATACGCCCGAAAGATTTACATGCGGAGGTAAAACTTATTTTTCAAACAGTAGATGATCTTCATAAAGCCTGTCCGATGAATACCGGTGATTGGTATTTTACGGGACGTTATCCTACACCTGGCGGCAATCGTATCGTTAATTTGGCCTTTATCCATTACATGGAGGGTTTGAATCAAAGGGCTTATTGATGCAACGTGGCGATACAGAAAAACCGCTCTCCTCAAAATTAAGAAGTACACGCTATGTATGGTTGATGCTTTCACCAA